>DASZGA010000102.1:0-1532 GCA_035939295.1 Candidatus Elarobacter sp.
GTCGGTGCGCGGCGGCTCCGAGGCCGCGACCGCGCTGACGAGCGGTGCGGCCGATTTCGGCGGCTGCGGCGTCGACCACGCGATCGTCGCGCAGCTGCGCGGCAAAGACATTCCGCTGATCGCGCAATTCATGTCGGTCCCGGCGGCCGGGATCATGATCCGCGCCGCCGACAAAGGGAAGATCACCTCGTTCTCACAGCTGCGCGGCAGGCCGGTCGGTGTGACCAGCCTCGGCGCCGGCTCGCACGTGATCGCGCTGTGGCTCGCGAAGGTCAACGGCATCCCGCGCGACGGGTTCCAGGTGCTCGCGGTCGGCGGCGACACCTCGGCCGGTGCGGCGCTCGAGAGCGGACGCGTCGACGCGCTGGTCGCCTACGATCCGCTCGCCTCGCAGCTCGTGGCGCTCGGCAAAGCGGCGTTTCTCTACGATATGTACCAGCCCGACGTCGCGCGCCGCGCGATGCAGCTGCCGGTGTACGCGTTCTCCGGCGCGCTCACCCGCGCCGACGTCGCGTCGAAGCGGCCGGAGACGTGCCAGAAAGTCGTCAACGCGCTGGTGCGCGCGCTGCGCTACATGCACGAGAAACAGCCTGCCGAGATCGCGCGCGCCCTCTCCGACGAACAGCGCGGTGGTCTCTCCGCAAACGACTGGCAGCGCACGTACGAGCACGCGCGCGCGGCGTTCACGCGCGACGGCGAAATTCGCTTGGACGGCGTCCGCGCAACCGCCGAGACGAACCTCTATCTCGCCGACAAAGTGGGCGCGCCGCTCGACTACAGCCGGCTCATCGACACGCGGTTCCAGATCGCGGCGCGCCGAACGGTGCGCTCGGTCTAGCTACAGGAAGCGCGCGGCGACGACGGCGACGTCGTCGCGCAGGTTGTCGCGGCTGAACGCGCGGGCGCGCTCGATCAGCGTCTCGACGATCAAGTCGGCCGGCGCTTCGGCGAGCTCTTCGATCGTGGCGACGAACCCTTCCATCCCGAAGAACGTGCGGTCCGGCGCGCGCGCTTCGGTGATCCCGTCGGTCGTCGCGACGAAGACCGTTCCCGGCGGCAGCTCGACGTAGCTTTGCTTGAAGAGATGATGCTGGTCGTCGAAGACGCCGACGATCGGCGCCGTCGGGTCCAGCGTTCGCGCGCGCTCGCCGGGGATGACGACCGCCGCCGCTTCGTGGCCGCCGGACGCGTACGTCATCATTCGGCGCAGCGGATCGACCATGGCGAAGAACACGCTGGCGAACGACTCGATGCGCTCGAACGCCATGTTTTCGAGATAGAGCCGGTCCATCGCGCGCAGCACGCCCTCCGGCGTCAGCCCGTGCGAGGCGTACGCGCGCAAGCCGTACTTGACCATCGCCGCGTGGATCGCCGCTTCGGTACCCTTCCCGGAGATGTCGGCGATCGAGAACGAGACGGCGTCGTTGTCGAAGTGGTAGACGTCGACGATGTCGCCGCCGGTCAGCCCGTGCGAAAGCTGATATCCGACGGCGTACTCGACTCCGGGAACGTTCCGGTTGCCGCGTGCGAAG
>DASZGA010000103.1:0-11322 GCA_035939295.1 Candidatus Elarobacter sp.
GCTCGTGCGCGTCTACCCGATTTTGCGTATGGGGGAGTGGCCTCGCCCGGCCTTACCGTGTAGCCGAGGAGGACTGCTCGATGACCAAATTCACGGCTCTCGCCGTCGTCGTGGGTGTGATGACTGCCTCGTGCTCGGGAGGGCACGGCGCGACCACCCTACCCCCCGCCGGCCTCGGGGCCGCGGCGTCGTCCGGGCCGAGCACGATGGGGACGCACACGCTGCGGCCGAAGTCGATCGCCGCGCCCGCCGGCTGGGCCGCAACCGCGACCGGCGCGCTCGCGCTGGCGAACGCGACCGACCTCGGCCAGCTCGACCGCGGCAAGACGGTCGACGTCGTCCTCGGGCTGCAGATGCGCAACGTCGAAGCGGTCAAGTCGGCGATCGCCGCCGGACAGAGGATGTCGCGCGACGCGTTCGTCGCGCAGTACGCGCCCTCGAGCGCGCAGGTGAGCGCGGCGGTCTCGTACTTGCAGAGCCAAGGGTTCAGCAACGTTCAGGCGGCGCCGAACAACATGCTGGTCACCGCGAGCGGTTCGGCCGCGAACGTCGAGAAAGCGTTCAACACGTCGCTGCACGCGTACAGCGTAGGCGGGAAGAGCTATTTCTCCAACGCGCAGCCGGCGTTCGTCCCGACCGCGCTCGGCGGCAACGTCGTCGCGGTCCTCGGCCTGACGAACTTCCCGGGCTTGCGCGCCGCGCCGGTCACGCGCCGCGCCTCGAGCGTGACGCCGGGGACGTTCGACGCGAACGGCAACCCGCACCCCACCGACTGCACGAAGGGCGTCAACACGACGACCGGCGCGCCGGTTTGCCCGCGCTTCTACGACCCCGCCTCGTTCAACATCGCGTACGATGCCGGCAGCGTGGCGCCGGCGACGAACACCGAGGTCGCGATCTTCACCGAAGGCGACGTCAGCATCGCGATCAGCGACTTCCGCGACGGCGAGAACCGGTTCGGAATGCCGCAGACGCCGATCAACATCATCCATGTGCAGCCGCAGAGCACCGACGTCGCCGGCAACGGCGAGTGGACGCTCGACATGACGTACGCGCAGGGCATGGCCTACAACGTCAAACAGCTCGACCTCTACAACGTCGCCTCGCTCTCGTTCACCGACTTGACGCGCGCGTTCAACCGCTGGGTGAGCGACGACGTCGCGCCGATCATGAACGCCTCGGTCGGCGGCTGCGAAGCGTTCCCGTATATCTCCGGCGACATGCTGGTCGGCGACATGATCCTAGTCGAAGCCGCTGCGCAAGGCCAAACGCTCTTCGCCTCGACCGGCGACACCGGCGGGTACTGTGGCGCCGCGGGCGTGCCGCCGAACGGCGGCGTCGGCGGCGTGCCGATGGTCGAATATCCGGCCGCGTCGCCGTACGCTGTTGCGGTCGGCGGGACCGACCTGTTCAGCAACGTCGACGGAACGTATCTCGGCGAAGACGCGTGGCAGTCGGGCGGTGGCGGCGTCAGCCAGTTCGAGTACTCGCCGTACTGGCAGCAAGGGATCCAGCCGGTCGGAACGACCCCTGCCGGCTACAGCTTCCGCGGCCTCCCCGACGTCGCGTACGACGCCGGAATCGAAACCGGCGGGCTGACGTGGAACGGCGGCGCCGAGTTCATCAACGGCGGAACGAGCCTCGCTTCGCCGATGGCCGCCGGCGTCTACGCGCGGATGCAAAGCGCGCACGGTAACGCGCTCGGGTTCGCGCCGGTGCTGCTTTACAAGATCTACGGCCGCAGCACGCCGCAGCAGATCAACGGCCCGCCGGAGACGCAGCTCTACGGCCCGTTCCATGACGTACTCAGCGGAACGAACGGCCTGTACACTGCGCTTCCGAAGTACGACTACACGACGGGCATGGGCAGCTTCGACATCGCCAAGCTCGCCGCGGCGATCGGACCGTAGGCGCGATGAAACGCTTCATCGGAATCGCCGCGCTCGGCGCCGGACTGCTGACGTCGTCGTGCTCGGGCGGGATCGCCTCGCACCTGCTCCCTTCCGCGGACTCGCACGCCTCGGGCGCGAGCCGCGGAGTGCGGCCGCAAGACGTGGTCGTCGCGCCTGCGGGATGGTCGGCCACCGCGACCCGCGGCGCGACGATCCCGCACGGCACCGACAACGGCGCGCTCGCGCCGTCGACGCCGCTCACCGTGCGGCTCGGGCTGAACCTGCACAACGAAAGCTCGCTGCAATCCCTGATCGCGGCGCGCCAGAAGATCACGCCCGCGCAGTTCGCAGCGCAGTTCGGTCCGACCCAGAGCGAAGTGCAGTCGGTCGTCTCGTACCTGCGCACGTCCGGGTTCACCAACGTTCAAACGACGGGACAGCTCGTGAGCGCCGACGGAACCGCCGCGCTCGCGGCGAAGGCGTTCAACACGACGCTCGAATCGTTCACGCTGAACGGCGCGAAAGTCTACGTGAACACGCAGCCGGCGCTGGTGCCCTCGTCGCTCGGCGGCGTGGTGAGCGCCGTGCTCGGACTGTCCAACGCCGCGACGATGTCGGTGCGGCCGAACCTTTCATGCCTCAAAGGCGCGGTCGCGCCGACCGGGCAATGCGTTCCGCGCTTCGAGGCGAAGGACGTGCAAACGTTCTACGACGCCGGCCCGACGTCGACGGGTTCGTCGGCGACGGTCGCGGTGATGGCCACCGGCGACGTCAACCAGGTGATCGCCGATCTGCGGCTCGCCGAGAGCAAGCAAAACCTGCCGCAAGTTCCGGTCACGGTGGTGAAGGTCGGCCTTGCCAGCCCCGACACGTCCGGCGGCGCGGAATGGGATCTCGACACGCAGAGCTCGACCGGGATGGCGCAGAACGTCTCCCAGCTCTACATCTACGCGACGACCTCGCTGACCGACTCGGACATCGCGAACGAGTACAACTCGTGGGTCGCGAACGATCTCGCGCAGCTCGGCAACTCGTCGTTCGGCGAGTGCGAGTACCAAGCGTGGCTCGACGGCTCGATGAAGGTCGACGACAACCTCTTCAAGCAGGCCGCCGCGCAAGGCCAGACGATGTTCGCATCGACCGGCGACACCGGCTCGTCGTGCGCGCTCGCGCCGACGAACGGCGCGCCGGGCTCCGGCCCGCCGATGGTCGAGTATCCCGCCGCTTCGCCGTACGTCGTCGGCGTCGGCGGAACGTCCGCGCTCGCGAACGCGTCGGACTCGACGTACGTCGGCGAAGCGGCGTGGAACGCCGGCGGCGGCGGGCTCAGCCAGTTCGAGAACTCGACCAGCTGGCAGCAGGCCGTTCTCCCGTCGAGCACCGGGCTCGCGGCGACGAACCTGCGCGGGCTGCCGGATATCGCGATGGCTGCGGATGCGGTCGCGGGCGCGTACCGTGTGTACGGCAGCAACGTACCGGGTGTAGGCGACTGCAGCGCCGGGTGCGCGATCGGAGGGACGAGCGAAGCATCGCCGCTCGCGATGGGGGCATATGCGCGGCTGATGTCCTCGCACGCGAACCAGCTCGGCTTCGCTGCGCCGCAGCTCTATCAGAACTATCTCCAGCATCAAGCCGGCGCGACAACCGTGAACGGTCCGCCGCCGACGCAAGCCCTCGGCGGATTCCACGACATCATCACCGGCGGCAACGGTGGCTTTACGGCGCTGCCGGGCTACGACTACACGACTGGGCTCGGCACGTTCGACCTCGGCGTGATGACCGGCCAGATCGGGTCGTAGCGCTCCGCACGAACGCCGGCGCCGACCTCCTCGCGGCGCCAGGGCAGCGGGCACGCGACGTCCGTGTAGGACGCCGCGTGCCGCTGCATTTCGACATCGATGTCGAAACCCGGCGTTCTGGTTCGTCGTAGTAGTGAAAGGCCGGCACGACGCGCGATGGGACCAATTTCGACGAACGCGTGGAGCCGATCGAAATTTCTTTACTGCGAAGGAAGATGTCACAGGCCGCGGGCGAAGCGCGTCTGTCGTTTCGGAGGTTCCGTTCCCGATGTTTCCGATCGCCGGCACCCTAACATATCAACCGGTCCGCGAGGAGGTGCGCAGCGCACTCGCCTCGCTCTCGTTCGCGGTCGCGCTCGTCGTCGACGGCGCCGGCGAGGCCGACGCGAAGCTGCAGCGCTCCGGGCGGTACGCCACCGTCGCGCTGGGCGACGCGCTGACCGTTGCCGCGGGGCGGCCCTCGCACGACCTCTGGCGCGAGGCCCGCACGCTGCTGGCCGACTTCGTGCGCGACGCCGAGGACGCGCCGCTGGCATACGAAGCGCAGGGCGCGCTCGCTGCGCTGCGCAGCTTCGTCGACGAGAACGCCGACCTCGCGTAGAATAGGCTGCCGCCCCGGCGTAGAATAGGCTGACGATGCGACCGAGCGACGAACGCCCCGGCGAGCTTGTCAGCCCCACCTCCGGCACGGCGGTACCAATCCCGCCGCAAGCCCTTCGCGAGGCGACGGTCTTGCCGCCGGCCGGCTACGCCGCCGGTCCCGCGGCGGTCGCCGCGCCCGTCGGCGGTCTCGTCACCGCGCCGGCCGAGCTCGAAGGGATGCTCCTCCCCACCGAAGGCGTGACGTTCGCGAGCTCGCCGCATCCGATCATCTTCGTCCGGCCGCTGGTCGGGATCGCGGTGATCCTGATCGCGCTCTCCGTCGTGCTGAGCTGGCAGCTTCACCCGGTCGTCCGCGGCCACCACGTCACGGTACCGCTCGTCTCCGGGATCGGGCGCACCGCAGTACTGGTCGTTGCCGGACTGTTGCTGCTGCAGCAGCTTTTCCATCTCGCGCAGCGCGCGTTTCACTTCTTTTCGTTCCGCGTCGTCACGACGAACCGGCGCGTCTTCATCGTCGAAGGGATCTTCGGCCGCCGCGTCCTTCCGCTCGGGAACACCGCGCTCGCCGGCGCGACCATGTCGCAAGGCATCCTCGGGCGCATGCTCAACTTCGGCAACCTGTTCTTGCCGCTCGCCGGCGCCGGACCGCGCGCGATCCGCGACGTCCGCGAGCCGGTGCGGCTCTACCGCGAGTTCGAGATCGTCGCGAACGGCGTCGAAGGCGACGTCTGGAAACAGGCGATCCGCCAAACGCAGATTCCGTAGCGTTCGCGCTTGACGGCCATGTAAGGTATACCTTACCATGGCGGGGATGGCGAGCGATGAGAGCGGCAGCCTGTTTCGCGACCTTGCCGTGGAGACGGCCGAGTCCTGGCGCACGATGGCGCCGCTGGGGCGGGCCATCCTCGGTGCCGGGGTCATCGGGGTGGTCGTCTTAAACGTGTTGGAGAGAACCGCAATTCCGAGCACGCTGCTCTCGGTGCTGCGGGTGCTGGCGATCGTCGCGGTCGTGATCGGCTGCGTCGCGAACGCGCGCGCGGCGGACGAGTTCTACCAGCGCATTTACTTGTACGCGTGCACGTACACGCTGGTCGCCTCGATGCTGATCCTGTACGCGCTCGCGGAGTTCGGCGTGAACCTCGGCGTGCGCTCGATCTCGCTCGTAGCGGGCATTTTCGCCGTTTCGTTCGTCGTCGCGTTCGCGGTCCTCCGGCGCGGATGAAGAATCGCGTGCGGGAGCTGCGGCTGGAGCGGAACTGGACGCAGAAGGAGCTTGGCGAGCGGCTCGGGATGTCGCGCCAGGCGATCATCGCGATCGAAGGCGAGAAGTTCGATCCCTCATTGCGGCTCGCGATCAAATTGAGCCGCTTGTTCAAGAAGCGCGTCGAAGACGTTTTCGTCGCCGACGAGCGCTAGCGGTCGCGAAGCTCGAGACGCGCGCGGTGAACGTGGATCCGCGCCGTCGCGGGCGGGATCGCGAGCACGTTCGCGATCGACTTGTAGTCGAGCCCGTGAAACCCGCGCAGAACGAGCGCGGCGCGATGATCTTTCGGGAGCGCCTGCACCGCGCGCAGCACGTCCCGGGTGCGTTCGCGCGCGATCACGATGTCGGGGAGCGAAGGCTCGAAGCCGCACGGCTCGCTCGCGAGCGGAGCGACGCGCGCGCGCCGTTGCAGCTCGTTGACGGCCGTGTTGCGGACGATGCGCAGGAACCACGGACGAAACGGGCGCGCGCCATCGAACCGCGGCGCGGCGCGCCAGGCGCGATATGCCGCCTCCTGCACGGCCTCTTCGGCGGCGTCGAAGTCGTGCAGCACGCCGCGGGCGACCGCGAACGCCGACCGCCTGCACCGAACCAGCTCTTCGGAGAAGGTCATGCCGGGAGTGTAAGGTATACCTGACCTCGATGTCAAGTAAACCTTACCTCAAAAGTGCGGCAGTTTTGCGCGCCGAGGAAAGGGCTTCCGGGGGAGACCCGGAACGGCAGCGGTCCGAACGAGCGATGAGCGAGCGCGGTACGTACTTCGACAAGGTTTGGGACCGGCGGGTCGTGCAGCGGCTCCCCGGCGATAGCGCGTTGCTGTTCGCCGACCGCGTCGTGCTGTACGAGCTGCTCGGCGCGAAGGCGGCGCTCGACATCGAGGAGCGGTTCGGTGGACGGCTGTACGATCCGCAGCGGATCGTCGCGGTGACCGATCACATCGCGCCGGCCAAGGACGGCGATTCTGCGCAGCAAGCGCAGGCGCTGCGGTTGTGGGCGCGCCGCAACGGCGTGCGGATGTACGACATCGGCGAAGGCGGAATCTGTCACGTCGTCGTCGGCGAGCGCGGCTACGTGACGCCGGGAACGACGGTGTGCTGCAGCGACAGCCATACCTGCACGCTCGGCGCGTTCGGCGCGATCGCGCTCGGCGCGGGGACGACGGCGATCGAAGGCGCGATGCTGGGCGGCGCGCTGGTCGTGAAGCGGCCGAAGGTGATGCGCGTGCAGGTGAACGGCCGGCTCGCGAGCGGCGCGACGGCGAAGGATCTCGCGTTGAAAGTTTCGCAGATGCTCGGCTTCCGTGGCGGCGTCGGCTACGTGCTGGAATACGCTGGCGAAGCGATCGAGGCGCTGACGATGGAGCAGCGGTTGACGCTCTGCAACATGGCGATCGAAGCCGGCGCAACGACCGGGATCATCGCCGCCGACGCGACGACGTACGACTACCTCGCCGCTGCGGGCGTCGACGTCACGCCGGACGACGCGTTGCGCGCGGACGCCGACGCGCGCTACGACGCGACGCTCGAGATCGACGCGAGCGCGCTCGGGCCGATGATCTCGTGGGGAACGAATCCCGGCGAGTCGGTGCCGATCGACGACGCGGTTCCGGCCGACGCCGATCCCGCCGCGCTGGCGTACATGGGGTTGACCGCGGGGCAGAAGCTGCGCGGGCTCGCGATCGATCAAGCGTTCATCGGCTCGTGCACCAACGCGCGGCTCTCCGATCTGCGCGCGGCGGCAGAGGTTTTCCGTGGGCGGCACGTGAGCGTCCCGACGATCGTGACGCCGGGTTCGGAGCGCGTGCGGCGCGCGGCGGAGCGCGAAGGTTTGCACGAGGTGTTTCAAGACGCCGGCGCGCTGTGGACGCACTCGACGTGCGGCGCATGCTGCGGGCTCTCGATGGGCGTGCTGGCGCCGCAGATGCGGTGCGCGTCGTCGTCGAACCGCAACTTCCCGGGACGGATGGGTGAGGGTGGCCGCGTCCACCTCGCCGCGCCCGTCGTCGTCGCAGCCAGCGCCGTTCTCGGACGACTCGCAACCGCCGACGAGCTCGAACCGGCGCTCACCGAGGTGCACGCGTGATCGTGGAAGGGCCGGTCCTTCCGCTCGACCGCGCGAACGTCGACACCGATCAGATCACGCCGGGGCGATACCTCGTCGGGATGAACACCGACAACCTCGCCGCGATCGCGCTCAGCGGCGTCCCGGGAGCAGCAGAGCTCCTAGCGGCGCATCCGGACGCGGCCGTCCTCGTCGCGCGCGAGAACTTCGGTTGCGGCAGCTCGCGCGAGCACGCGGTCTGGGCGCTGCTCCAGCGCGGGATCCGCGCGGTCGTCGCGACGAGCTTCGGCCGCATCTTCGAAGAGAACGCTTACAACAACGGCCTCGTCCCCGTGACCATCGGCGAATCCGACCTCGACGCGCTGATGCACGCGCAGACGCTGCGGATCGACGTCGAGCGCGGAACCATCGCGGTTCCCGCGCGAGAAGACTCGCCCGAGCGGGAAATCGCTTTCGAGCTGGACCCGCTCCGAAGGGAATACCTTGCCGGCGGCTTCCTCGCGTTCGTCGAGCGGCAGATCCCCGACGTTCGCGCCTGGGAAGCAGCGCACTCGACACCGTGAACGACGACGCCGGTCGCCGCCGGCGCGTGCTCGTCACGGCGCGCGGTTTCGACGCGACGCCCGAAGCGTCGGCGCTGCTCGTCCGCGCGGGCTGCGAGCTCGTTCCCTCGCCGTACGGCGGCGCGCGCTTCGATCACGACTTGGGCGGCGACGAGCTGGTTGCGCTGCTGCGAGGCGTCGAGGCGTACGTCGCCGGCTCGGCTGCGCTTACGCGCGACGTGATCGAACGTGTGCCCGCGCTAAAGGTGATCTCACGCCGCGGCGTCGGCTTCGAGCGAATCGACCTCGACGCCGCGCGCGAGCGAAGCATCCTGGTCACGATCACTGCGGGCACGAACCAGCACGCCGTCGCCGACCACGTCTTCGCGCTCATCCTTGCCGCCGGCCGCCAAATCATCGAAGCACACCGCTGCGTCAGCGAGGGCGGCTGGAAAGCGTTCAGTGGCCCGGAGTTGCGCGGCAAGACGCTGGGAATCATCGGCCTTGGCCGTGTCGGCAAGGGCGTCGCGCAACGTGCGCGCGGCTTTTCGATGCGTGTGATCGCGAGCGACCCGGTGCACGACGACGAGTTCGCGCGCGCCAACGGCGTAGCGTACGTCGCGTTCGACGAGCTCCTCGCCGAATCCGACGTCGTCTCCGTGAACTGCTCCCTGAACGAGACGACGCAGGGTCTCCTCGACGCGGCCGCGCTCCGTCGCGTGAAACCGGGCGCGATCTTCGTCAACACCGCGCGCGGCGGGATCGTCGACGAAACCGCGCTCGCCGAAGCGCTTCGCCGAGGATCGATTCGCGCCGCCGGGATCGACGTGTTCGACCGAGAGCCCCCGCTCGGCTCACCGCTGATCGGCGCGCCGAACGCCGTCCTGACGCCGCACATCGCCGCCTTCACCGACGAAGCGACCGACGCCGCGAACCTCCTCGCCGCCGAGATCGTCGCCGGCTACATGCAGGGCCATCTCCCGGATCCCGACTGCGTCGTGGTCGCTCCAGACGCGATCCGGTCCACGCGATGACCTATGCTCTCAGCGGCGAACGCCGCAACGCATGAAGCAGCTTCAGACCCGGCTCGCTCTCGGCTTTTCCGCGCTAGCCGCGTTCTGCATGACTGCCGCCGGCAGCGCCTCCGATCTGGCACAGTTCCGGACGCCGTCGGGAAACATCGGCTGCGGCTACTACGCGAGCACGCTGCGGTGCGACGTCGTCGGCGGCCTGCAACCGCCGCCGCCCCGCACCGAGCGCTGCGAGCTCGACTGGGGCGGCGGCTACTACTTGAAGCAGCACGGCAAGGCCGACATCGTCTGCGCCGGCGACACAGCACTCGACCGCTCCGCGCCAATCGTCCGCTACGGATCGACCTGGCGCCGCGGCGCGATCATCTGCAACTCCTCCCCGAACGGACTCCGCTGCACCAACGCCGACCACCACGGCTTCCTCATCTCAAAAGGCGAAGCATACCGCTTCTAGCGATTTATGCCAGTTCGCGCACTCGCAGCGTGCCGATGCCCCCTCGCGCTCGCCGGTGAAACCGAATCTCGACGTCGAGACCCAGATGCCGTAGGACGTCGAGGAGACGCTCCTGCGAATAGCGCTCGGCCTTCCCGCGCGCGATATTCGAAATATCGGATTGGCTCATGTTGACTCGCTCCGCTGCCTGCTGCTGCGTCAACGCGCGACGCCGGATCTCGCGGTTGATCGTATGCATCAAGTCCGCTTTGACGAGCAATTCGTCTGCGTTCTCAAGGCCGAGATCGGAAAAGACGTTCCCACCGCTCTCGAGGAAGTCGCCCTTGCGTTTGCTACGTTTACGAATCATGGTACTCCCGCGCTGCCTTCAGCCGCTTTCGAATTCGATCGAGGTCAGCGCGCGGAGTTGCGATTCCTCGCTTCGACTTCTTTTGAATGGCGTCGAGAACGTAGACGACGTCTCCAATTGCAGAAGTGTAGAAGACGCGGAACGTGCTTTTCCCCGAGTCGTCATCGGCAGCGATCTCGACGACGTCCCGGAGGTCACCGGTCATACGAAATGCGTGCTCCGCGTGCCCTCCTTCTTGTGCTACGCGAAGCGCGTATCCGGCGACGCGACGAACCTCCGGCGGCATGCGCTGAAGATCTTTGAGTGCAGACGCCAACCACACGAGCCGCTTATCCGCAGCGCTCATGCAAAGTATAGCAGTTTTGCCATATCTGTAAACCCCCGCTCAAGACATCCGCTCAATCCGTCTCTCTGCCGAGCGCAGTGCCCTACGGCAGGGGTCGCTATCGGCCGAAGGCACAGGGCCTTTACATTCAGAAGGGGAGCCGGTCCATGTCGCGGGCCTACTCCCTTCCATCGTTTTATGAGGCGGATCCCCGGTGAGCACCCAGACCGACGCCGCCGCAGGCGTCCACCCCCGCCCGATCTCCGGCGCCGCCGACGGGCAGCCCGGCTGGTCTCCATACCACCGCAGGCCGGGGAACGCGTTCGACGACCTCTATGCTCGCCTGGTCCCTGAGATAGCCCGGACGATCGGTCAGTACGAGCAGAAGCGGTCCGCGCTGATCCCGCTCGCGCAGCTCTTCCAGGAGCACGAAGGGTTCGTCTCGTCCGACGCGACCGCCGCGATTGCGTACCACGTCGGCGAGACGCTGGCGAGCGTCGAGTCGACGATCTCGTTCTACACGCTGCTGTTCCGGCGCCCGGTCGGAAAGTACATGATCCAGATCTGCCGCAACCTCTCGTGCATGCTGAACGGCGCCGACGAGATCATGGCGTACGCGCGGCAACAGCTCGGGATCGAGCATCACGAAACGACCGACGACGGTTTGATCTCATACGAAGAAGTCGAGTGCCTCGCGGCGTGCGACCGCGCGCCGTGCGCCCAGGTCAACCTGGAGTTCGTGTACGACCTCACCCGCGAGTCGATCGACGCGATGATCGCCGCGATCCGAGGCGGAACCTACGCGGTCGAACCGCTCGCGCAGACCGTCAAGCCGGGCCGCACCTGGAAAGTCGAGCAGGACACGGGCCGCAAAGCGTCCGGCGCGATGAACGTGAGCTCGCCGAACAACGCCGGCGGGATCGGCGATCCGAGCGGGATCGCGATGTTCGACCTCATCGTCGGCCGGCCGAAGTACGAGACGCGCTCGAACGAGCGGCTCCT
>DASZGA010000104.1:0-2655 GCA_035939295.1 Candidatus Elarobacter sp.
GCGACGATCAGGTCTTCGAGCGAGTGCGGGTTGCGCGAGGATTCCCAGCCGTTCACCGACTCGGGACGGATGATGTGGCAGCCGTAGAACGCGGCCACCTTCAGCCCGTTGAGCGGGTTCACGACCATCTTGCTGAGCTCGTCGAGTCCGATGTCGTCGATCAACAGCCACAGCAGATGGCGCACCATCACGGTGCCGTCGTACTTCGCGCCGAACTTGCCGAGGATCGCGTTCGCCTGGCCCATGTGGCCTTCGTCCTCGAGCAATTCCTTGTTCGCCGCGCGCATGTGGCCGGTGCAGGTCGAGCAGATCGTGATCACGTCGTCGAGGCCGAGCGCCTCGGCTTGCGCGTAGGTGCGCGCGTTCAGCACGCGGGCGACGTCGCGGTTGGTGTCGTTCAGCACCGAGGCGCCGCAGCACGACGCCGCGGTCAGTTCGACCAGCTCGATCCCGAGCCGGTCGGCGAGGAGCATCGTCGAGTTGAACAGCTCCTTGCACGACTCTTTGGCGACGCAGCCGGGGAAGAACCCGTACTTGCGCATCTGCGCCGATTTCGACTTGCCCTTGATGACGGGCTTGTCCAGCGTTGCAGTCATTAGAGTGTTGGAGCCTCCAGGGTTTCGAAGATGGTCCGGATCTCGTCGACCTTCGGAACCGGCTTCAGGAACAGCGGTGGAATCTTGCCGGCCAGCGCGAGACGGATCCCGAGCGGCGCGACCTTGATGAGCCCGCGGATGTTGAACCGGCCGACGGTTCCTTGAATCACTTCGGTCTCGTGCAGCATCCCGGTCGCCTTGACGGTTTTGGCGACGACGAGCGCGTGACGCGGTCCGGGCGCGTCGGTGAGCCCTTCCTCGATCGTCGCGCGCTTTACCGCGATGATGTCGTCGTGCGGGTCGACGTGCTTCGGACAGTACGAGCACGCGTAGCAGTGCGCGCACAGCCAGAGGTAGTCGTCGCTGATCTGCGCGGCGCGCTCCTTGCGCTTGCTGTCGCGCACGTCCTCGATGAAGCGGTACGCGTACGCGATCGCGGCCGGGCCGGCGAACGCCGGGTCGACCGAGACCACCGGGCAGAGCGCGTAGCAGGTCGCGCACATCACGCAGTTCGCGACGGCGACCAGTTTCTTCATGTCTTCCGGCGAGACGCGGCGCTCTTTCTCGTGGTCCTCGTCGCGGTCTTTGGGCTGCAAGTAGGGCTTGAGCCTCGTGTACTTGTCCCAGAACGGGTCCATGTGCACGACCAGGTCGCGCATGGGCTGGAAGTTCGGCATCGGGTCGACGGCGATCGAGCGATCCGACTTCAGCACGCTGCGCACCGGCGTCTTGCACGCCAGCCCCGTCGTGCCGTTGATGTTCATCGAGCACGAGCCGCAGATCGCCGAGCGGCACGAGCGGCGGAACGTGATCGAGCCGTCGATCTCCGCCTTCGCGTGCTCGAGCGCGTCGAGGACCGTCGCCGTCTCCGGCAGGTCGGTGATCTCGACGCGGTCGCGGTGGGGAACCTCGTCGGTCGCCTGGTCGAAGCGGAAGATGTCGAGGGTGTAGGCCATGTCAGTACGTCCGGACCGTGGGCTGCCACTTGGTGGTGACGACCTTGCGCGAGTAGTCGGCTTCGGGGTCGGCGGTCGCGCCCTTGTAGTGCATCAAGGTGTGCTTCATCCAGTTCTCGTCGTCGCGGTCGGGGAAGTCGGTCCGCGCCTGCGCGCCGCGCGACTCCTGGCGGTTGATCGCGCCGAGGATGATCGGCTGCGCGATGTCGGCCAGGCACTCCGTTTCGAGCGCGCCGACCAGATCGGTGTTGAACGTCTTCGACTTGTCCTGGACCGTCATCGTCTGCGCCATCTCGCGCGCCTGACGAAGCTCGTCCATCCCGGCGCGCAGGTCGGCGTCGTTGCGGAAGATGAACGCGTGATCGCTCATCGCGTCGTTGACGGCCTTGCGCACGTGGCTGTGCCGCTCGCCGCCGGTCCGCGCCAGCAGCGCGTTGATGCGCTCCTGCTCGGATTGCAGCGTCTTGGTGCCCGGCTTGACGTCGACGTTCTTCACGTAGTCGGCAGCGTGACGCGCCGAGCGCGCGCCGAACACGATCGTCTCGAGCAGCGAGTTGCCGCCGAGGCGGTTCGCGCCGTGGACCGAGACGCACGCGCACTCGCCGGCGGCGTAGACGCCGGGGACGCGCGTCGCGCCCCACTTGTCGGTCTCGATCCCGCCCATCGCGTAGTGCATCCCGGGAAGGATCGGAATCGGCGTCTCGATCGCGTCCTTGCCGGTCGCGTCGAGTGCGAGCTCGCGGATCTGCGGGAGACGCTCGAGGATCTTTTCGCGCCCGAGGTGGCGCAAGTCGAGAAAGACGCAGCCGTCGACGCCGCGGCCTTCCATGATCTCGGTCCACTCCGCGCGGCTGACGACGTCGCGCGAGGCGAGCTCGCCTTTGTTCGGCGCGTACTTGAACATGAACCGTTCGCCGTCTTTGTTCAGCAAGTACGCGCCTTCGCCGCGCGCCGCTTCCGAGAGCAGCACGCCGTTCTCTTTGAGCGAGGTCGGATGGAACTGGACGAACTCCATGTCCATCAGCGGGATCCCGGCGCGGTACGCGATCGCCGTTCCGTCGGCCGTCGACGCGTAGCCGTTCGTGGTCTTGCGGTAGACGCGG
>DASZGA010000105.1:0-17102 GCA_035939295.1 Candidatus Elarobacter sp.
CCTGCCGAAACGTACTGCATCGTGCGCCTGTCCGGCTGCACGATCGCGAAGAACACCGTGGCGAAAAACTCCTCGTCGCCCTCGAACGCACTGTTCTCGATGCACAGCCGGTTCAGCGCCCGAACCGAGTCCCGGGCGTCGAAGCCGCGCGAAGCGTACGCGCGCAGCGCGTGTTTTGCAAGGCCGGCGTTCGTGGCCGCTCGGATGCCGTGCCCGGTGATGTCCACGACGGCCAGCGACGTGCAGCCGTTGCCGTAGTGGAAGACGTCGACCATGTCGCCGCCGTACCGGAACTCGTCGTGCGCGCCGCGGTAGGCTCGCCCGACGTCCAGGCCGGGTAGCCGCCGCACCGGCGGGCCGTAGACGCTCTCGACGATGCGGCGCATCTCGCCCTGCAGCGCGCTCTCGGCGGCGGCGGCGCCGCGCGTGCCGAACTCGGTTCGAGCAGAACGCGGCGGCGAGACGAAGCTCATTCTCTCAGCGACGCCGCGAACGCGTGCTTGCAGGCCTGATAGCACTCGCACGCCGTGGCGTTGAGCAGGGCGCGGTCGAGCACTCTCACGGCGCCGCGAGAATACGTGATCGCTCCCAATTTTTGCAGCGCGTTGGCCGCCTCGGAGACGCCTGGGCGCCGCACGCCCAACATGATCGCCAAGAAGTCGTGCGTGAGCGTGAACTCGACGCTCCCGACCCGGTCCTCGGTCATCGACAGCCACCGCGCGCAGCGCTGGAGGATCGAGTGCTTGACGTTGCACGCGGCGAACTGCTGCGCGCTGAACAGCGAAGCCCGAACGTTGCGGCGCATCTGCCGCGCGAACGAGCCGCTGTTCGTCATGCGCGATTCGAAACGCGAGATGGACATGCGGCCGACGCGCCCCCGCACCTGGCAGAACGAGGTTCGCTGCGAGAAAGGGGAGTCCAGCGCCGCATCGGATTCGACGAAGCCTTCGCTTCCGACGGTTCCGACCTCGACGCTATCGCCGTTCTTGAGCGTCGCGACGACGGAAAGAACGGCATCGATCGGGAAGTCGACGTAGTCCATGACGCGACCGGCGGATTGCGTGAACTTGTGCGCCGCGAGGGTGACGATCTCGAGATCTGCTTCGAGATCGGCGCGATCGGCTTGCGGCAATCCGTCCAAGAGCTGGTTCCCTGAGGAATACACGCGCGGCGTCACGCTTGCGGAACGCAGACGGCAGTACCGGTACGGAGTGCGACCACGGAAAAGGGCGTTGCCCTCATGGCCTCTCCTTCGATTGTGGCATCGCCGTAACGAGCGGGATGCCGGGGTCAAGAGTATAGCACATCGGAGCCCAGTTTGGTACGTTTCCGAACAAATGAGCGCAAATCGTGGGCGCCGGCTTGATGTCGATGATGCGCTCGTCTTCGCAGTACGCGGTCATAGCTGCGTACCGATCCGGCAGATGTCCACACGAAGCAAGCGCCGGACGATCCGTTCGAAATCGTACCAAGGGTGTATACTATGGAACATCCCGAAACCTGGAGGCCGTGTCGCCCTACCTCCGGTTAGATCCGCGGAGGTGTCTATGCCGAACGCGACGACACGACATTGGTCACACTGAGCGCCGGTTTCGCCGACATCTTTCGCGCGCGATTCGCGCAGCAATTCGCACGCGATGTGCGCATGTGGGCGATGACGGATTCGAACCGCCGGCCTTCTCCGTGTAAAGGAGCTGCTCTCCCGCTGAGCTAATCGCCCGCCGCGCGTTGGGTGCCGTTCGACGCGCAGGAAGCGTAGTCCCCGACCGGCGTAGCTTGTCGGGATGCAGCAGCGCCGGCTCGCCCTCGACGAAACCCGCCCGGTGTGGCGGTCGATGCTGACCTTCCTCATCCCGCTGATGCTCAGCAACGTGCTGCAGTCCGCTTCGGCGACGCTGAACAGCATCTACCTCGGCCGCTTGATCGGCGTGAAGGCGCTCGCCGCGGCCTCGTCGTTCTTCCCGATCGTCTTCTTCATGTTCGCGTTCTTCATCGGGATCGCGAGCGGCGCGTCGGTGCTGATCGGACAGGCGTACGGCGCGCGCGACGAGGAGCGGCTCAAGGCGGTCGCCGGGACGACGCTCACCGTTGCGCTGGTCGCCGGGATCATCGCCGGCGGGCTGAGCTGGTGGTACCTCCCGCCGCTGCTTCACCTGATCGGGACGCCACCCGACGTCTTCGCCGACGCGCTCGCCTACGCGCGGGCGACGTTCCTCTCGCTCCCGCTCATCTTCGTCTACCTTGCGTACGCGACGTTCGTGCGCGGAACCGGCGACTCACGGACGCCGTTCCTCTCGCTGATCTTCAGCACCGCGCTGATCCTGCTCGTCACCCCGGCGCTGATCCGCGGCTGGTTCGGGTTGCCGGCGTCCGGGATCCTCGGCGCCGTCTACGCGAACATCATCGCGAACTTCATCGGGCTCGCGTTCATGCTGATCGCGCTGGCGCGCGAGAAAAACCCGCTCGCGCTCGACATGTCGATCGTCCGCCACATGAACCTCGACCTGAAGCTGCTCGGCGCGCTGCTGCGGATCGGGATCCCGACCGGGGTGCAGATGGTGATGGTCTCGCTTGCCGAGGTCGCGGTCATCTCGCTCGTCAACCGGTTCGGCTCCGCGGCGACGGCGGCGTACGGAGCCGTGAACCAAATCGTCTCGTACGTGCAGTTTCCGGCGATCTCGATCGGGATCGCCTCGTCGATCTTCGGCGCGCAAGCGATCGGCGCGAAGCGCTTCGAGCGGCTGCGCAAGATCGCGCGCGCCGGGATCGCGCTGAACTGGATCATCGGCGCGGTGCTGATCGCGCTCGTCTACGCGTTCGACAACCAGATCCTCGGGCTGTTCATCACCGACCGCGGCGTGATCGCGACGGCGCACGACCTGCTCGCGATTACGCTGTGGAGCTACCTGCTCTTCGGCACGTCGGCCGTGCTCTCGGGGCTGATGCGCTCGAGCGGGACGGTGCTGTGGCCGACGCTGCTCGGGATCGTTGCGATCTGGGGCGTCGAGGTCCCGGTCGCGTACGCGCTCGCGCCGGCGTACGGCTTGCGCGGCGTGTGGACGGCGTATCCGGTCGCGTTCGCCGCCGGGCTCCTCTTCCAGACCACCTACTACTACGGGTTCTGGCGGCGCAAGAAGCTGCGCGCGCTGCTCGAGAGTACCGCTCCCGCCGCCGAACCGCTCGCTACTTGAAACCCGGGTTGAGCGTCCCCTTCGCCTGCGCGATCGGATACAGCGTCGGGTAGAACTGCACGAACGACTTGTCGACCGCGCCGTGCTGCGTGTGGCAGTTGAAGCACGACGTGTTCGGCTCCGGCGAGGCGGGCTGCCATGTCTTGTCCGGGTTCTGCTTGAACGAGAACCACTTCCACTTGTCGACCGGATAGCGCGCGTCGTCGCGCAGCTCGGCTTTCAGGTCGACGATGTCGGCTTGATACAAGCCCTGCGTGAGGAACGGCTTGTCGCGGTTCACGGCGGCGCGAATCTCGAGGACGAACATCGTCTTGTCGGGCCAGTGCCCGTTGGCGACAAAGTACTTGTACGCGGCCGGCGTCACGAAGACGTTGTGGAAGACGTCGCCGCCCGATGCGGTTTTTGCCAGCGGCTGGACCTGACGCGGGCCGTGCGCGGCCATCGTCTTCGGCTCCTCACCGTATTTCATCGACAGCCCGGTCGAGACGTAGGCCCAGCTTCGGTAGTCGGGCGGAACCGTCACGGTTGCCGCCGGCGCGGGCGCGTTCGTCGCCGCAACGGCGGCGACCGACGGGCCGCCGTGCAACGCGCGCAACCCGCCAATGACGAGCGCCAGCATCAAACCGATCGGCCACCACCGCATAACCACCCCTCCGAAGCAAAAAGACGAAGCGAGCGACCGTTTCTGCGCTTCGCCGCGGCGTCCTTGGGGATACCGGATTCATGGCCGCCGCCGAGCCGCGCCTGGCGAAATCCTACGCCGCCAACGTCATCCTGGTCGTCCTCACGCTCTTTCCGGGGCTGATCAACACGAGCGCGGTCGCGCTCGCCGCCCCGGTGATCGGGCGCGACCTCGGCGTCGCCCCCGACGACGCCGGGGCACTCGCGCTGATCAGCGACGCCGCGCTCGCCTTCGGCTGCGTCCTGGGCGCGGAACTGACGCGCCGTGTCGACCGGCGCGCGCTCTACTTCGCGCTGATGTTTCTCTCGCTCGCGACCGCGCTGGCGAGCGCGCTCGCGCCGTCGTTCGCGGTGCTGGTCGCGGCGCACACGCTCCACGGGCTCGCCGCCGGGATGCTGTTCATCGTCGTCCTGCCGCCGATCATCACCACCTTCAAGAGCGACAGGCTCGGCGCGACGGCCACCGTGATGGTCCCCTCGCTGTTCGGCGCGGCGACGCTGGGGCCGCTGCTGGGCGGGCTCGTCGCCGCGCCCGGCGTTTGGCGTACCATCTTCGCCGCCGAGGTCGCCGTCGCGCTGATCGCGATGATCCTCGCGCGCAACGTCCTCGCGCCGCGTCCGCCCGACGGCGCCGATCAGCCCGTCGACTGGTTCGCGCTCGCGATGTCGGCGGCCGGCTCGGCGCTCGTCTACGCCGGCGTCGGCGGGCTCGCCGGGAGCAACTGGCGCAATCCGTTCGCGACCGGTCCGCTGCTGGCGGGGATCTTGTTCTACGTCGCGCTGATCGTCGGCGAGGCCCGCAAGAAGCACCCGCTGGTTCCGGTGCGCGAGCTCGCGACCTCGCTGGCGCTGATCGGCACGATCGCGACCGTGATCGGAAGCGCGACCTTCAGCGCGCTCACGCAATCGTTCTCGCTCACGCTGCTGCGCATCGGCGAGCTCGATCCGCGCGGGACCGGCTTCGCGTTCTGGCCTGAGTTTCTGACCGCGATCGCGAGCGGCTACCTCTTCGGCCGGCTCGTCACGACGAAATGGGTCGTCGTCACCGGCGCGACCGGGCTCGCGTTCATCGCGCTCGCCGCGCTGTTCGCGCGGATCGTCGCGCCGGTCGACGCCGCATCGGTCGGCTGGCTGTGCTTGATCGGCGGGTTCGGCGCGGGGCTGAGCGTCTCGCCGGGGCTCTTCGTCGTCACGCTCTCGTTCGAGCGCAAGCTGGTCGGCCGCGCGATCGCGCTGCTGAACCTGTTCCGCTTGACCGGCGGCTTCATCAGCGCGCCCGGCGTCGAGCACACGATCGGCACGCAGGCGACGGCGCATCTGCGCGCGCTCGATCCCGCGCTTCCCGCCGGCGTCGCCGACGACGTCGTGCGCGCGTACCTCACCGGCGCACCGGTCCCGGCCTCCGTTCCGCTCGACACCCTCAAACACGCGCTGAAGCTCGGGATCGACGACGCCTACCTGATCGTCTTCGTCCTCGCGCTCGCCGGGATCACCGCGATCGCCGCGCTGCTGGTCGCGACGCGCACGAAGCTGCGCGCGCCCGACCTCGCGAAGTTCGACGAAGGCAAACCCGCGCTCGCCGGCCCCGCGCTGGCGTAGCGATCAGGTTCCGGAGCCGCCGCCGGTGCGCAGCACGTACTTCACGACGACGCGCTGCAGCGTCGTCGGCGCCGCCGGCGTCCCGTAGTTCACGAACAGCTCGCTGTCGTTCTTGAAGCGGTGGTGGAACGAGCCGGCCAGGTTCACCCCCGGCTGCGCGAAGCCGCCGGTCCCGCTGATCGCGCGCAGCCCGAGCGTGAAGTTGGTGCTCTTGTCGATCGTCTCGCCGATGCTGAGGCGGCGCAGCCACTGGCTGTTCCTCGGGCCGCCGAACGTAGGCTTCTCGAGCGTCCCGTCGATCTCGGCGCCGACGTTCCAGCGCGAACCGATCGCGCGCGCGGTGGACACCGCGACCGTCTGCAGGAACATGTCGCCGAACGGGCCCCAGCCGAACCCGGCGTTGTACGGCGCCGGCGTCCCTTCGTGCCAGCCGATGTTGATCCCGTGCTGGTTGAACGTGCGAGTGACGCCGCCGGTGTAGAACGGATAGCCGATCAAACCGCTGTCGTAGGTGCGCAGGAACGAGCTGAACGGCCCGCCCGAGAGATGCAGCCCGTTCTTGAATTGCAAGTCGACGTTCACGTTCGAGTCGGCTTGGTGCACCGCGCCGCTCCCGTCGGTGAAGCGGTCGGCGGTGATGAACAGGTCGGCGCGTTTGATCCAGCCGTTCTTCGCCAGCGTCCCGTTCAGGTCGAAGAAAAACTGCGGCCCGCGCAGGTCGGCGTTCACCGTGAAGCCGAGAACCGGCGAGTACTCCGGCCCGATCGTGCGGTACGCGGTGTAGATCTCGTAGTTGTGCTGGTGGACGTCGACGAAGTCTTCGCTCTTGTACGCGAGCCGCGGGTGCGCGACGAACGTTCCCGCTTCGTGCGCGTAGTCGAGCGTGTAGACGAGCCCCGTCTTGTCGTCGCGGCCGCCGACTTGACCTTCCCACGTCGCGTCGTTGCCGGCGCGGCGGTCGATCGTGTCGTTGCCGAGCTGATGGTGCGTCACGACGCCGTCGAGCGACCATAGGAACGAGCGGTTCGGCGGCGCGTGCCGCAGCCCGAAGATCATGTCGTCGAAGCCTGCGCCTTGCGCTTCCATCGCGCCGAACGACTGAAACCCCGCCGTCCCTTCGAGCTTGAGCCCGCGGTCGAACGGCCCGATCGAGGGCGAATAGAAGATTTGGTTCGCCGGTGAGTTGATCCCGTTCAGCGAGACGGGGTTGAAAAAGTTCGCGCCCTGGGTGAAGAACGGCCGGTACTCGGCGAGCGCGCGGCGGAACTCTTGCGGAACGATCGTCTGCTGATCGACTTCCACGTTCGAGAAGTCCGGCGCGATCGCGGCGACGAACGCCGCGGTTCCGGTGAGAGGAACGACGACGTCGGCGCCGAGGTGGCGCGCGCCGGTCTGCACGAAGTTGCCGTCGGCGGTTTGAAAGCGGCGGCGGTCCTCGCCGGCGCTCGCGAGCCCGTACACCTCCGCGCGCGGCGGGCGCCGCGCCTGCGTTGCGACCAAGTGCAAATCGGTGAGCTTCGGCCAGAAGCGCGCGTCGCCGGCCTGCGGAAAGCTGTTGACCCCGCCGCCGCCGTCGTTCATCGTCGCGTCGTACGCCCACGACTCGTTCAGGTTCAGCGCCGCGATGCGGCGGATGAAGTCGAAGCGCCACGTCTGCACGGGCGCGTTCGGGCGGCGCAGCACCTTCAGCGGGATCACCAGCATCGCGTTCCAGCCGTCGGCGGTACGGGTAGCCACCGCCGTCCACGGCGGCGCGAACCGCGCCGACTCGGTCGACTGCTGGTAGCGCGTCCCGAGCGGCGTCGTCATGAAGAAGTACACCTGCCCGCCGTTGGCGGTCGGGTCGATCCCGATCCCGGCGAAGTCGTCGGTCCCGAAGCCGACGTCGTTGGCGCTCTGCGACGCCGTGACCGGGGCGCCGGCCTGCTGCATCTTGATGCCGACGTACAAGTTCGCGTCGTCGTAGAGCAGCATGAAGCGCGCGCCGTACGGCGACGGCCGCTGCGTCGTGACCGTCTGCAGCCCGGTCGCGACGACGGCCTTCTCCCAGGCCGGGTCGGTCAGCGCCGCGTCGAGCGCCGGCGGCTTCTCCGTGCGGACCGCCGCGAACGTCCCGGTCGGGCCGGTCGCCGCGGCGGCCGGGAGCATCCCCCCGAAGATAGCAAACAAACCGGCTGCCGGGACGAGAGCGCGCAGTCGCATGACCCTAGTACGACAAATATGTCCGTATTGTTTCGGAGGAACACCGGCGCAGGAACAGCTCGCCCACCCCACGGAGGAAGCGGCTATGAACGGAAAGCTGCTGCTCGGTACGGCGGGTGCGATCGCAGGCGCGCTGCTCGGCGCGATCGCATGGGCCGCGATCACCGCCACGACCAACTTCCAGATCGGCTACATGGCCGTCGGCGTCGGGATCCTCGCCGGCGCCGGGATGCGCATCCTCGGCGGCGGGCGCGCCGCCGCCGACGGGATCGTCGCCGGGATCGTCTCGCTGCTGGGCTGCGTTCTCGGCAACCTGCTCGCCGTCGACGTGCAATTCGCGCAGCACGAGCACTATCCGATCGCCGGCGTGATCGTCGCCTCGCTGACGAAACCGGCGCTGGCGGCCGACCTGATTCGCGCCACCTTCAACGTGATGGACCTGCTGTTCTACGCGATCGCAGTCTATGCAGGGTACCGCGCGGCGATGAAGCCGGGCACGGCCGCAGACGAGTCGACGAACACGAACGCCGTCACCGCGCCTCCGCCCGACCCCGCGCGTTAAGCGGAGTCGATCGCCGGCCCCAGGTCATTGTTCTCTTCGATCCGCAGCATCCGCACGTCTCGCGCGACCGCAGCAAAGAAAAAAAGAAAAGAGAGGACGCCGTAGCGTCCTCTCTGAGGATGTGGCCGTTTCGTCGGTTTACTCGGCGGCTGTGACCGCGCCGGAGACCGTCACGTCGGCCTGCCCGGGGCAGGTCGAGGTCGTCCCGGAGAACGTGCACGCCGTGCCGGAATTGTTGATCACCGGCGCCTGCGGCGGACCGTTGCCGGCCGGCACCGCTTCAATCGCGGGATAGTCGAACGAGACCGCGACCATGCTGAGCAAGTTGCCGGCCGCGATCGTCCGCGCGGCCACGCCGCCCGTGATCGTCCCGAGGTTGTCGGGCAACGCGATCGTGTGCGGCCCCGCGCCGTGCGCGACCAGCGTGTAGTAGTTCAGCACGCCGCCGGTGGCGCCGTCGATCTCGCGGATGAACACCGCGGTCTCGGTCGCGCCCGCGGGGGTCGTCACGGTCACCGTGCCGCCGCCCGTACCGTCGGTGACGAACGCCGGCACGCTTTGCGGCGGCAGTCCCACGACCGACGTCATCGTCGTGTTCGAGATGAACGTCGGGATCGGCGTGCTGGCGTTCGGGAGCCCGACCGAGAGCGAGTACGCGCCGGTCGTCGGGTGGATCGCGAACGTCGTGAACCCGTTCGGGTAGCCTAGGAACGTCGTCCCGAGCGAACCGTCTTTGAAGTTCGCGACCGCCGGCGGCCCGACGTAGAACGCCCGCTGCGTGAAGCCGGCCGGCGTGCCGTAGTACGGCGAGCGATTACCCTCGATGCTTCCCGCCGTCGCGGGGTAGAACACCGAGTTGTTGGTGCCGGTCGTCGACGAGTTCGAGGCCAGGAACCCGTACGCGAACGCACCCACCGTCTGCGGGAACGTGCGCGCGTCGGGGTTCGCGGTTCCGTTGTTCGTCTGCCCCGTGCCGGTGATCTGGTTGAGCCCCGTGTCGTTGCCCGCGTAGATCACGCCGCCCGCCGTGGCCGGCGCCGTGTTCGCGAACGGGAGCGAGATCGAGGGCGTGTTGTCGAGCAGCGCCGACAGCCCGTTTTGCTGCCGGAACGTCACGACGGTGTTCAGGAAGATGTTCGCGCCGTAGGTCGCCGTGCCGACTTGGAACTGCAGCTCCGAGGTCGCGCCGACGTTGACCGGCGTGAAGTGCGGCTCGACCGCGGCTTGATTGGACGTGCAGGCCGGGAGCGCGAGAAACGCCCCCAGCGCCGCACAAGCGAGGATTCGTTGAAACACAAGCGATCCTTACAGCGAGATCTGGTAGTAGAAGCGGAACTGTGTCGGGGTACCGTTCGGCGTGAGCAGATACGGCTGGTTGTTGCCGCGGAAGCTCGCGTAGTTGCGGTAGCCCAAGTCGGGGTAGAGGACCGACGACGAGCTCGTGCCGGACTTCGGCCCGGAGATTCCGGTCGCGACCGGCTGATACCGGACGTTGAAGCCCGGCTGGCCGTAGATCTGGTTGAACAGGTTCGTGACCAGCATACCGATCGTGCTGCGCGTCCCCGGTTTGTTGTACTCGACGTCGAGGTTCGCGATGTTCACCCGCGGCGCGCTGAGCACGCCACCAGGGCTGTTCTTTTCCGGCGTTCCGCGCGAAGCGGCGACGTTCGGATGGAAGATCGTGCCCGGATTGGCGGGATCGACGTATTGGCCGGCGAGGGCCGAGCCGGCTTGATTGGTGACGTTCGTCGAGGGCAAGTTGTAATATTTGCCGTTGAAGGTGGTCGCGGTGATCAGCCCGGCGCCGATCGGGTAGCCGTCGTTGAACCCGACGATCGGGTTGACGCGCCAGCCGCTGCGCCACTTGTACTGCACCGCCAGCACGCCGTTGAACGGCGAGATGAAACCGACGCGGTACAGGTTGCTCTGGAAGAGCGACGCCGCCGGAATCGACGGAAAGAAATCCTCGCCTACGGTCAGCGGAACGACGTTCGAGAACTCGTTCAGGTACGTCAGCGAGAGCGTTCCGGAGAGGCCGTACGCCGCCGTCTTCGTCATGTAGAACTCGATGCCGGTCGTCGACGAGGTCCCGAGGTTGCTCGTCTGGGCAGGTCCGAATACGGGGTTGCCGTTCGCGTTCAGCACCGGAGCGCCGTTCTGAATGACCGGTGCCGAGAACGCCGCCAGCACGTCATAGCCTCGGCGGTAGAACGGCGTCAGCTTGACCGTCAACCCGCGCCCGAAGTCGTGCTGCAACGACATGTCGAAGTTGTTGAACGTACTCGGCTTTGCCGGAGTGATCGCCGGACCCGCCTCGATGGCCTGATTGGCCCAGTACATCTGATCGGCGTAGTCACGGCAGACACGATCGCCGGTCGGCCCGCAGATGTTCGAGTCCGACGGCACGCCGAGGAAGGCGTTGTACTGCGAGCGCGGGATGCGAGCGTCGACGAACGCGATCGGCGGGATCTCCACCGAGCGGCCGTAGCTGAACGTGATGCTGTTCTTCGAATTGTACTGGTACGCGAAGCCGAAGCGCGGCTGAAGCGTGCTCGAGGTGCGGTACAGGTTCTTCGCGTATACGTCCTTCGCCGGATCCGGCTGGCCCGCCAGCGGGCCGCTCGCGTAGACGCCGGTCGCGACGGGCAAGAACAGCCCCGAAGAATAGCCGCCAGGAACGTTGTACGCGCCGAAGCCGGTGTTCGTCGGGTAGTCGAACGACGAGTTGTCGACCCGCAGACCGGCCGTTATCTTGAGGTTGTCGGCGGCCTGGAACTGGTCTTGAACGTAGAACCCCGTGTCGTGCCGGTTCGCCGTCGGCGACTGATTGTAGTCGGGGATCCGCGGCGGCAAACCACCGGGAAAGAACTGCGCGAGATAGCAGTTGCCGGGACCCCAGCCGGCCGGCGGGCCGCAGTTGGGGTCGGTGCCCGGGAGGAAGTCGGCTAAGCCCGGAGGGCCGTTCGCGAAGAACGCCGCGTCGAATCCGATGTTGGCGCTCTGAAACGTATCGACCGGGTGGATGAGCTCGTGCTTCGCGCCGAAGCCGAGCAGGTGTTTCGCGCCGAGCTGTTTGGTGAAATCAGCCGCGATACCCGTCCGCTGCCCGCCCTGGATGTTGTACGCGTCGCACACGCCCACGCCGATTCCGAGGCAGCTCTGAACGATGTACGGATAGTCGAACACGGTCGCCGCGTTGACCTTGTACGCTTTGATCGTCATGAACGTCGACTGGTTCAAGCTATTGCTGTACTGCAGCTTGATCGTCTCGTTCGGCTGGTTGTCGCTCCCGGCGGGCCGCCCGAGTGTTTGGTTCAGCGAGGTTTGGCCGTACTGGAACGGCTCGATCGCTGCGACCTCCGCCTGGCTCAGGCCGGTTACGGCCGCGACCGAGGCGATATAGTCTCGCTGTGAAACGTGGTAGCCCAGCCGTCGCGGGATCGTGAACTGAGCGTTGCTGTAGAAATTGTACTGCTCGTTCTGGTAAAACGCTTGCAACGACTGGTTCTTTCCGGGGCCGAACTTGAACACCGCGTTCTCGACGAAGTCGCGGGCGAACTCGAAGTCGTTGAGGATGCTGCACGTGCCGCCGAGGAGGGTCGCGTCAACGCCCTTTCGGCCGCACGCGGCTTGCGTGTTCGAGGCTTCGAACGAGGTGAAGCTGGAAAGCGCACCGTTCGGCGTCGCCCAGCCGAACTCGCCGCCCGCGGAGTGCAGGAACGTCGGACCACGCAGGTCGCCCTCGATGTTGCCGAACGAGGGGCGCGCGCCGCGCTTGACGGTGGCGTTGATCTGGCCCGTGCCGACGTTGCCGACCGAGGCGTCGCCGGCGCCCGGGCTGGTCTGAAAGTTCGACACGCCGTTGAGCGCCAGCGAGTTCACGAACTGGTGCGTGAACGCGTCGGTGTAGTCGATCCCTTCGAACTGAAATCCTTCGTCGTTCTGCCTGCCGCCGCGCAGCACCGGGTAGCCGAGGTTGTCGAGCGTCGCGCCCGGCAGCGAGACGATCAAATTCGTCTCGCTGACCGCGTGCGACTTGCCCAGGATCGTTTGGATCTGGTTGGCGTTGACGCTGTAGGTGTCTTGCGGCTGCTGCGGCTGAAACGCGCTCACGCCCGACGACCGGCTCGTCGTCGAGCCGATCGTCTTGAGCTGCGTGCTCAGCGCTTGGTTCACGGTTGCGGTGAGCGTCGGGTTCACGGTGACGCCGTTGACGGTGCCGGCGATGTAGCCCGCGGCCGAGAACGTCAGGCTGTAGGTGTCCGGAGTGACGCCGACGATTCCGTAGAATCCCTTTGCGTCCGTCTTCGCGGTGTAGCGGCCTGATGGAGCGACCGCGACGACGTCGGCGTTCGGAACCGGCTGGCCGTTGGCCGTGACCGTGCCCGAGATGTTGCCCGTCGTCGTGTCGGCCAGCGTCGGAGCGGTCATCGACGCCGAGAGCACGATCGCCAGCGCCATTCCGATGATGCCGCGCAGGGACCGGGCCCGGGCGTGTTCGATTCGTTCTATCACGCTTTGCCTTTGCTGTGGAAGTAGTGTCAATGCGATCCGGCGTGCGAACGCCGGAGGCAGGGACGAGCGTACTCCTCAGGCGCGGCGTTGACCCTACTCGAACGGGTGCCGCGAAGGTGCCGGTCGGTACTCCGTTTTTTGCTAGACGGCGCTCATCGAGAACGCGACCTCGCCCGCCTCGGCGAGATAACGCGTCTCTCCGGTGAGGCTTGCCGCGAGCTCGAGCGCACGTTGCAGGTCGTGCAGCAGCCCGCCGCGGCGCAGCCGTTCGAGACCTGCGTCACAGTGTTCGACGGCGTCCGCGACGCGGCCGATGCTTTGCAACGCCTTCGCCTTGACGATGTGCGCGGCGCCGGTGAAATGGGATTCGCGGAAGCCGATCGAGCGCTCCAGCGCAGCATCGGCGTGTTCGAGTGCTTTCTCCGGCTCGTCCAAGCCGATGAGCGCTTCGGCCGCGCGAACGTCGGCGATCCCGGCGAGATAGTGTCCCGGCGGGAGGGTATCTTGCGCTCTTCGCACCGAGCGCAGCGCCTCATGGTGCATTCCGCACGCCCGCTCGAGACGGCTCACCAGGATGTAGATGCGGGCCAGCCACGCACCGCCGTCCACGAATCGGGCGAGCGCATGGACCGAGCGGACCGAAGCCATCACTTGAGCGCGATTTCCGAGCGTCAAGTACACGTAGCCCAGGACGAGCGTCGACCAAATCCGCGCCGACGAGAGGCCGTGCCGAGCGGACGCGTCGAGCGCCTGCACCGCTTCGTCCAGCGCGCCCGGCGCCGACGTGCCCGTGACGATGCGCCGTGAAGCGATATCCACTTGGGCGTGCACGAGGGCCGACTGCGGTACGTTCGAGCACGCGAGCAGCGTATCGCGGGCGCGCATGAAGACGGCCAAGGACGCGGCCGGATCGTGGTCCTCGCTCAAGAGACTGCCCAGCAGCGCGAGGTGACGGGCGTGCGCGCGGCGCTCCCGGTCGGTCGCGTTCGCGCCGGTGCGGCTCAACTGCACAGCGTGCGTCGCGGCGGCGACTGCGTGCGTGTGCTCACCGGCGCTGAACGCCGCGTACCCGTTCGCGTACGCGAGCTCTGCCAGCCCCGCGGATCGAGAGCCGGCCAGACGATGCACGCCTTCGCGAGCGATCCGCGCCTTTTCGAACTCGCCCGACTCCGACAAGATCACGGCGCGCAGCGCTTCGGTGTGCACGAGCAGGTCGGGCACCGCGCCGTCCTGCGAGATCAGCTCGCACGCGGCCAGCGCTTCGTCGATGCGGCCGAACAGCGCGAAGTCGTACAGGGTTTCGACGTGCTCGAGCGTCGCCTCGATCCGGCTGCGCAGCACGGTCGCCGCGGGCCGCCGCGTGACTGCGGCCAGGATCAAGCTTCGCGCCGCGGAGCGCTCGCGATAGAACTGCCGGCGCGAGAGGCCGAGCATTTTCTGCGCGACCTTGTGCGGGATCCCTTCGACGTCGCAGAGCCGGACGATCTCGGCCTGTCGCGAGCCGGGCTGGAGAGCGGCCAAGGCGACGGCGCGAACCCGCGTGATCGCCGCGTCTTGATCGGCGTCCGGGACGCCGTGAAGCGCGCGCGCCACGAGCGGATTGTGCCGCAGCGCTTGCGGCCGCTCGATGTTCCGCACCAGATCGCGCATCGCGGCGTCCAACTCCGCTACGGAAAGCGTCACATCGTCTTGGCTTTCCAGCATTTCTAGCACTCGGCGACTCCAACGCGCGCTCCGCGCGCGAGACGAACCTACTAATTCCTACGTACGTTCGCCGTGCGCATAAGTTTCGCTCCTTCGAATCTGCTTCCGCCAAACTGCCGCCGGACTGACGAGCGGCCCGCGCTACGTGGGGCTCAGTACCTCGCCTTGGGACGCGTCGAATCCAGGATGAACTTCATCTCGATCCGGTAGATGTTTCCGAGGCCGTTGTACACGCCGCGCGTGCCGCGTATGAAATCGTCGTAGCTGAGCGGGCTGGCCGGCCGCTGCGTTCCGAACCCGCGCTCGCTGGTGAACATCAGATATTTGCCGTCCGGCGTAACGCGCGGGCTGTACTCACGCGCCGGCGTGTTCACCGCCGGACCAACATTGATCGGATAGCTCCAGCGCCCGTCTTTGTTGTAGCTGATGTAGATGTCGTAGCTTCCGTAGCCGTCGGGAGCGGCGTAGATGCCCAGGAGCACGTAGCTTTGGTCCGGTGCGATGAACGCTTCGGCGATGTAGGACCGTTCGGAGTTGATCGCCGGCCCCAGCTTCTCGGCCGGACCGTAGACGCCGTGGACCAGCCGGCTGCGATAGACTTGCTGGTATCCGCCGCCCCGGCTCGAGTTGAAGTACAGATCGCCGTTGGCGGCCATCGACGCGAAGACTTGGCTGCCGGCGCTGTTCACCGGTCCCGGGAACACGCGCGGCGTCCCCCAGCCGTCGCCGTTCCTGCGCGCGCTCCAGATGGAAAAGCGGTGCAGCTCGATTCCGTTCACGGGCCGGTCGGAGGCGAACAGCAAGACGTTGCCGTCGGGTGAGAGCACGGGATCGGAGTCGCGGTACCTTCCGGAGAACGGCAGCATCTCCGGCTTGCCCCAACGGTTTCCGGTCTTCTTCGACCTCCACATGGTGTAGAGATAGTGCGCCGGCACTGAACGGTCGAAGTAGATGGTCTTGCCGTCCGGACTGATCGACCCGCCGAACTCGTCGTCCGGCGTCGAGATCACGCCTTCACCGACGACTTCGGCTTCGGTCGCCGCCGGCGCGGGGCCGGGTGCCGGCGCCGGAGGGGATTTCCCCAGCCCTAACGCGGCGACGTCGACGAAGTACATGTTGCCGCGCCCGTTCAGCGTGCTGCGCACCGCGCGCTCGAACTCGTCGGATCCGATTCGGTGCGGCGTCGGAACGTCGAACATGCTGCGCTCGCTGCTGAAGAACAAATACCGGCCGTCCGGCGAGATGCTCGGGTAGTTCTCCGCAGCAAACGTGTTGATTCCGTTCTCCAAGTGACGAGCTTTGCTCCAAACGCCGTTGCGGTTCTCGGAGACGTACAGATCCTCTCGCGGGTACGGAGTACCGCCGGCGATGAGCTCTTCCGGCCGTTTTCCCGGCACCGAATCGTAGGTGCCGGAGGAGGCGAAGACCATGATCTTTTCGTCGGGCGTGACGAACGGCTGCAGGTCGTTGAAATCGGAGTTGATCTCGTTGCCGAGCTTCACCGGCTCGGCGTACGTTTCGCCGTGCTTCTCGGCGCGGTAGATGTGGAAGTGCCCGAGCGCGTCGCCGCGGTTCGAGCTGAAATACAGCGTGCCGCTGCTCGTCACCGACGGGTCGGCGTTCCAGCTCCCTTCGGCGTTGACCGGAGCCGGCAACGGCTCCGGATCGCCCCAGCCCGCCGGCGTCTTTCGCGAGACCCAGATCCGGATGCCGCGCGCGCTCGAGCTCGGCGAGCGCCGCGTCGAAGCGAAATACATCCGTTCGCCGTCGGGTGAGAGGTGCGGCGGAAAATCGAGCGATTGCCCCGAGAACGAAACGGCCTCGGGCCGTTGCCACCGCCCGCCGGCGAAGTGGCTGACGCAGATGATCCCCAAGCGCGGAGCGAGCGTATACGGCCCGGAGACGGCGAAGTAAAAGTCGGTTCCGTCGGGACTGAACGCGCCGCCCGACTCGTCGTCGACCGTCGATATCGTCCCCTCGCCGAAGATCTGCGGAGCCGGCACGGCAACGGCCACGTCGTACGGCGCCGCAACCCCGACGACGGGGGAAGGCCACAAGAAGAGCGCCGCGGCCGCGGCGATCCAAGCGATGACGTGTTCCGGCATGCGGCACCAGCGTAGGAGCAACGGCAGCAGATCCCTCGCGGAGGGGGTGCCGTGTGGGTGCCGACTTAGGCTCTTCGGCGTTCCTTCGCGTAGCGGTGCTCGGTCGCGATGGCCAGCGCAACCGCGGCCACCTCGACCGCAATCAGCTTCACGTAGTACGCCAGCGAATGGTCCGGCGAGCGCGCGAGCGCCACGAAGGCAGCGAGCAGGATCGCCTCGCCGAGGAGAAACGCGATGAAGGGCGCGGACGAGCGCGCCTTTCCGGGCTCAGGCTGTCCGACGACCATCGATCGGCTCCTCATGGTCCACGAGCGAAGCAGCGATTCCGCGCTCGCGCAGCTCGCGCGCGATCGCCCGCGCGGCGTTCGCATCGATACCGGCAAGCAAAAGCAGCGTACCGTTCCGGCGCTCGGCGCCGGCCGGCGCAAATCTCGCCGCGTCGACGGTAAACCCGATCGCGACGACGGCGCCGTCGCGGAGCAGCACGGTGCGTGCGCCCACGGCGTCGTCGTCGCGGCGGTCGAACGCGAGCGCGCTCTCCGC
>DASZGA010000106.1:0-5339 GCA_035939295.1 Candidatus Elarobacter sp.
CGTGGGTGCGCGCCGGCGCGCAGCTCTCCGACCGCGTGCGCGTCGGCGCAAGCGTCGTGGACTCGGCGTGGTCGACGTTTCCGGCGAGCCTCGACGGGCGGATCGGCGTCGCGGTCGACGGCGTCGCCGGCGGAACGCTGCGCTTCGCGGTCGGAACCGGATTCCGCGCGCCGCTGCTCGCCGAGAAGTACGTCTTCCCGCTCGCCGCGCTCGCACCCGATCAAAACTGCGTCGGCGCCAACGGCAACGCGAACGAGCGCGCCGAGCACGCGACCGAGTACGAGCTCGGCTACGGACACCGCTTCGGTGCGACGACCGCGGACGTCACGCTCTACCGCACGAACTTGCGCGATCCGATCGAGAACTTCTATCCGCTCGGCGCGACGTGCAATCCGCCGGGCGTCTCGCAAGTCTTAGCGCAGTCGTTTCCGGTCAACGTCGGCAACGTCGTCTACCGCGGCGGCGCGCTGCGGCTTGCACACCGCTTCGGCCCCGGCTACTGGACGGCGAGCGCGGAGTACGCGGTGAACGCGGCGTATCCGACGAGCTTGCCCGACGTCGTCTCGGCGGCGAACCCGACCTCCGGTTCGAGCCTTGTCCCAGGCCAGCAGTTCGCGGGGATCCCGTTGCAGCAGTACGCACTCAGCGTGCGTTACGCGCGTCTCGGCACCCACGCCGCGCTCGCCCTCGCCGGCAAGAGCGCAAACAACGAGCTCGCACAGGGTCGCTTCGCGACGGTGGACGCGGCGATCGGCCGCACCTGGGGACGTGCGGACGTCACGCTCGCGGGCACGAACCTGACGAATGCCGTGAGCGGACCGTTCACGCGGCTCGGCCTCGGCACGCCGTACGGTACCCCGTTCGGTTTGCAGCCGCGCGACGCGCTCGTCCTCGAACCCGCCTCGGTGCGGCTGATCCTGACTTTGCACTAGCACAGAAGCTCCGCGCCGCGCGCCGGACATGCAGCTACCAGCGGCGCGCCACGGCTTTGCCGTACAGCGCGAGCACGCGGGCGGGGTGCACCAGCCAGTAGAGCGGGAAGAGCACGCGCGGCAGCGCGACGGAGAGCGCGTCGTCGAGTTCGGGAGCGAAGACGCCGCGCACGCAATAGCGCAGGCGATCGCGCAACCGTTCTCTGCAGCGCATGTGAAACCACGGCATACCGACGAACGTGTCGTGGCGGTCGTGCGGATCAAGGAGCCGGCTTTCGACCACCGCCGTCAGCGCGGCGACCGCCACGTCGCGGCGCAGCGCGCGCTCGACCCCCTCGGGCAGCGGTGCGTCGAACAGATTCCGCGCAAGGCTGCAGCCCAGCAGGAGCATTCGTTCCGAGCCGGTGCGACGCGCACGCGAGAGAACCTCGCCCCAGCGCAGCTCGGGCGTCGCTCGCAGCAACTCGGCGATCGAAGCGACGCTCTCGAGGGCCGGCCAGACGTGTTTGGTGCCGTGCATGCACAGCACCAGCAGCAGATCCTCACGCGACAAGGTCCAGACCGCACCGCCGGGGAGCGCAATCTGCACCGCGCGTTCCAGCAGCGCCGTGGTATCGAGCGGGAACGAGAAGAACCACGGCGCGATCTCGCAGTGCAGGTCGACCAGCAGCGGCGATGCGCCGGGGCCCCGGAACGGGATGCAGTATTCGGACCGCAACCGCATGAGATGGCGTGATTTCGCGACCCGCGGCGGCGGGCGGTACCCGAGCGATGCGAACGCATCCCGTGCATCCAGGATGCGGCTGCGGTCGATCAGGATGTCCAGATCGTCGAAGCGGCGCAGCGAGGTGTTGCCGTACGCGAGGCAGGCGAGAACCGGGCCCTTGAAGGCGGTTGCCGGAATCTCCGCCGCGGCGAGCGCCGCCATGATCCGCTGCAGCTCGTTCGTTGCGAACAGGTTGTGCGCAGCGGTCGCGTTGGCGTCTTTGGCCAGTTGCGCGAGGATCTTCGCCGGGACGATGTCCGCACAGAACCGGCCCAGACTTCGGGAAAGCAGGGAGACGAGGTTGTGCCGTCCGGCGAGCGTGACGACGAGATCCCAGTCGAGACCGCGTTCGGCAAGCGCGCGCATGCGCCGGCCGTGCTCTGCCGTGACGATCGAGCGCGCACAGCAGAGCAGCAGGTCGGATTCAGCTCGTCGCGTCGACAACGGCTACACCACGTACCACCCCCCGTTTGTTCCGACCGGCGGCAGTAACCGTATGCCGCCCGCCGGGCACGCCGCGCACGCACCGGGTTTGACCGTCACGATGATGATGCACGTTCCGGCGGTCGGCCCGCGGCGCCAGCGCAGCTCCATCGGAGTCTTGCACGTTCCGCTCGCCGGACACGGGATGCAGACCGTGCTCCCGGGCGTCGTGGCCGTCGGTCCGACGACACCGTCCGGGTTGACGCCCTCCATCGTGTTCACCACGCCGACGCACCAGACTCCGGCTGCCGGCGGCTTCGGCGTCGGTGTGGGCGTCGGAGTCGCCGTCGGCTTCGGCGTGGCGGTGGGGGTTGCCGGCGAAGCGGCCTGCGCCGGCGTCGGCACGAGGATCGTCGTGACGGCGGGCAGCACGACGGCGAAGAGCGCGGCGGTCTTCAGCAGCTCTCGCCGCGGGATCCCCACCGGCCGGGCCGCGGTACGACCGTTCGCGCGCAGCAGGGAGGCCGACTGAAGCTGCCGCAGCGCGAGCAGAACGACGTCGTCGCCGACCGCGTCGCCGGTTTTTGCGGCCAGCAGCGCGGCGATCTGCGCAACGGTGGTCCGGCCGTCGCAGCGGCGCCAGACGAACGCCGCCGTGCCGTTCAGGCGATGTGCCTTGTGCCGCTCTTCGTCGTAGATGACGAGATCCTCATCGAGCTCCTCGACGAGAAGCTTCTCCGTTCGTGATAGTGGAAGCATCGAGGTCTCCTCGTTCCGGACGTAATCCGGCGTTGTCAGAGTGAGGCAGCTCGTGCGCGGGGCGCACGGCATGATTCGACTTCGTCGAGCAAGGCGCGCGCGACGTCGCGCGCGTCGCCGCGCTCGCTCTTCACCGCGCGGGCGGTCACGACGCGGCGCAGCACCGCAAGCGCGTCGCGCGGCTGCGAGCGCGGCTGCACCGTATTGGAAAGGAGCGCCAGAAGTGCTTCGGCAGGTGCGAGCGTTTGCGGACGCCACACCGCGCCGGCGCGGAATCTGGTGACGGCGATCAGCCCGACGGGTACCGCGCGGTGCTCGGGCGGGTCGAGGACAGGCACGCGGATACGGCGTCCGCCGTTCTCGCCGCCGCGCACGTGGATCGCTCTGGGATACGGCAGCACGCGTCCGTGCCGGTCGAGCACGGCATACTCGTCGGAATAGTAGCGCGCGCCGGCCTCGAGCAGCGCGGAGACGAGGGTGCTCTTCCCGCTCATGCTGCGGCCCGGGATCAGGATCGCGCGCCCCGCCCACGTGACCGCGCCGGCGTGGACGAACAGAACGTTCTCGGCGTGCGAGGCCACCGTCAGATGCAAGCTCGATTCGAGCGCGTCGACGGCCTCCGCGAGATCGAGCGTTCGGGCGAGTTGCGAGATGCCGTCGTAGACCATGTGGTAGCGGCGGGTCGTGCCGCTGCTCGTGCCGAGGATGACGGAATACAGCACGTCGACGACCGGCGACGCCGACTCGGCGGCTCCGGGCGGCAGACGGCCGGCGAGGTGCGGCCACAACGCGGGGTCGTTCGTGCGCACGCCGATGCGCACGCCGTAGTTGGAAAACGCGATCCCAGCCGCCCAGCCTAGGCGGTCGAGCCGCCGCATTCAATCGGACGGGCGATGCAACCGGGGAGTCTGCGCTTGAGCCATACGGCGCTCCCACCCGCGAGCCGGGCCGAGCGTCCACGAGGCGAGCGCCCGAGTCCTCGCTAGGGCTACCTTGTATTACAGGTAGGACCGGGTCTACCTTCGCCGTTGTTCCGGCGCCGCGCTCGTGGTAAAGTAAGGCGTTGCGCCCGGGTGTCTCCGGGCCGCGCTTGGCTGCTTACCCCGGCCGCCGGCGCGTTCGCACGGGGGAGATGCGCCGCGGTCCGTCCGCGGCGAATCGAAAGGACAACTCAGTGGCTAAAAGAGTCGTCGGGAAGATCGGTCTCGCTCTTCCCGCCGGGAAGGCGACACCTGCGCCTCCCGTCGGTCCGGCGTTGGGCCCCTATTCGCTCAACATCATGGACTTCTGCAAGCAGTACAACGACCGCACGAAGGCCCAAGAAGGCTTCATCATCCCGGTCGAGATCACGGTTTTCGAAGACCGCACGTTCACGTTCATCACCAAGACGCCGCCGGCGTCGTTCCTCATCAAGCGCGCGCTCGGGCTCGAGTCGGGCTCGAAAGAACCGAACCGCAACAAGGTCGGCAAGCTGACGCAAGATCAGGTCCGCGAGATCGCGCAGGCCAAGATGCCCGACCTCAACGCGAACGACATCGACGCCGCGATGAAGATCGTCGCCGGAACCGCGCGCTCGATGGGCGTGGAGGTCGCGTAATGCGCAAGCACGGCAAGCGCTTCCGCACCCTCGCGACCGCGTACGACGCTACCCGTTTGTACGATCCGCAGGAAGCGACGCAGATCGTCAAGCGCAACGCGAACGCGAAGTTCAACGAGACGATCGAGATCCACATCAAGCTCGGCGTCGACCCGAAGAAGTCCGATCAGAACGTGCGCGGCACGGTGAACCTGCCGCACGGCACGGGCCGCACGGTCCGCGTCATCGCGTTCGCGCGCGGCGACGCGGCGAAGGCCGCCGAGGCCGCCGGTGCCGACGTCGTCGGCGAAGCAGATCTGATCGAGCGCGTGAAGGGCGGCTTCGCCGACTTCGACGTCGCCGTCGCGACGCCGGACATGATGCCCTCGATCGGTAAGGAGCTCGGCCGCATCCTCGCGCAGAAGATGCCGAACCCGAAGGCCGGCACCGTCTCGCCGAACATCGCTCAAGCCGTCCGCGACATCAAGGCCGGTAAGGTCGAGTACCGCCTCGATAAGACCGGGATCGTGCACACGATCGTGGGCAAGGCGTCGTTCGAAGAGAACCAGATCACCGAGAACCTCGGCGTGCTGCTCGACGCGATCGTGCGCGCGAAGCCGTCGGCAGCGAAGGGAACCTATCTCCGCTCGATCACGCTGACCTCGACGATGGGACCCGGCGTGAAGGTCGACCCGACCCGCATCAAGGCGACCGCCAGCACGGCATAGAGCCTCGCGAGAACACGGCAGATGAAGAAGGGCGCTTTCCTTTGGGCAGGCGCTCTTTTTTCTTTGCTGGTGCTGGTGTTTTCGCTGTCGGCCGTCCGCCGGGACCGCGTGCAGGCGGTGCGTCCCGCCGAGCCCACGACGGCGAGCGCGCCGAA
>DASZGA010000107.1:0-5866 GCA_035939295.1 Candidatus Elarobacter sp.
GGGACCGACATGAATTGCGCGATCAGCGGAATGTCTTTGCCGCGCAGCTGCGCGACGATCGCGTGGTCGACGCCGCAGCCGCCGAAATCGGCCGCACCGCTCGTCAGCGCGGTCGCGGCCTCGGAGCCGCCGCGCACCGACTGCAGCTCCGCGTCGATCCCTTCGCGCGTGAAGTAGCCGAGCGCCGCCGCGAGATCCCACGGCAGATAGATCATCGAGTGTCCCGGACCGATCGCGACGGTGATCTTCTCCGCCGCCTCGCTGCGGCGCGGAAGCGCGGCCAGCGCCGACGCGGCGGCGGTCCCGGCGATGAAGCGAGCGCGGTCGATCATAGGTGCGATCCTCCGGTGGACGCCGCGCGCGCGGGTGCGCTCTCGGCTGCGTGCTTGACGAGGCTGAGGTAGCGGTAGACGAAGTGCACGAACTTCCCGTACGGTGCGGTCGCGTACAACGCGACCAGCAGCGCCAGGTGCGCGACGAGGAGCGCCGGCATCGCGGCGGTCGTGCGCAGCGCGAGCAGCAGCAGCCCGCTCAGCGCGACCAGTGCGAGCACGGCGAGAAACGCGTAGTCGAGGACGATCATCCGGTGCGACACGGGCTCGGAATCGCTTCGGCGCTTGAGCGCGATCAGCCCTACGGCGCCGGCCAAGATCGCGACCCCGCCGAGCACGCCGAGCACTACCGGAACGCTGAGCAGCGGAAACGGCGGGATGATGCCGAGCAGATCCTGCTCGACCGCGGCCGCCGTCGTCGAAGCGAACGCGGCGAGAAAGCCCCAGAAGACGAACCCGTGCAGCACGCGGCGCGACGACGAGCCGCGATGCGCGTCGTAGCAGCCCGCGCCGCCGCCGCGCAGGTAGACGAGCGCGAGCGCTTCGTGCGCTGCCCGAGCGAGCGCGCCGGCGGAACGAACCGGAACGCCGGTGTCGCGCGCGAAGCTCATCGCGCCGGCGACGATCGCGACGATTCCGAACGCGCTGAACAGCAGCGCACCGCTCAGCAGCGCGCCGAACGAGAAGATGCGGTAGAACGCGCCCGGCCCGGTGTGCGGTGCGAGAAACGCCGCCGCGCCGGAGCTTGCGATCGCCAGCACCAGCAAGACCGCGAACGCGACCGCGGCGATAGTCGCGCTCGATGCACCGGGGACGCGCAGCAACCTTGCGAGCGCGCGCGGCCAGGCGTAGCGCTCGTACGTTTGCGCGCGAGCCGCCGCAAGCAGCGCGGGGATGTTGACGGCGTACTCGTGCGGTGGGGTGAACGGACACGCGTCGAAGCACATCCGGCAGTCGTGGCACAGGTTCGCAAGGTACGCGACGTCGCCGCCGCCGAACGCGGTGCGCCCCTCCGCCGCGGGGAACACCGCGCAGAACCCTTCGCAGTACCGGCAGGCGTTGCAGATCCCGAACTGCCGCTCGGTTTCCGCGATCAGGTCAAGCTCGAGCATGCCGCGCAGCGTTCCTTCCGGCGATGCGGCCGAAAACCGTGCCGATCGTCAGACCGAAACCGGCGAGGTATCCGCGCGAGAGGATGTTGCCGGCCATGCACTCGCCGGCCGCGTACAGGTTCTCGAACGGCGTACCGCCCTCGTCGACGACGCGCGCATCGGTACCGACTTCGACGCCGAGATAGGTGAACGTGATCCCCGCGCGCAGCCGGTAGCCGAAGAGCGGCGGCGTGTCGATCGGAAGCGCCCAGTGCGACTTCGGCGGGACGAGCCCTCGCGTTGCGCAGCCGTCGAGCACGGCCGGATCGAACGTTCCGCCGGGGACGATCGCGGCGTTGTACTCCGCGACCGTTGCGGTTACCGCGGCGGCATCGAGCTCCAACAGCGTCGCGAGCTCGCCGATCGAATCCGCGCGCAGCGGCGGAAACGCCGACGGGATGAACCGTCCCGCCACCTGTGCGTCGAAGATCGCCGCGGCCGTCTGCCCCGGCTGTTCCGCGATCAGCTTCCCCCAGATCGCGTAGCGCTTCGGCCACAGCTCCTCGCCCTCGTCGTAGAACCGCTTCCCGCTCGCGTTGACGACGATTCCGAACGGGATCGAGTCGATGCGCGTGACGATCCCGCCGTCGAACCGAGGGGCGCGCGCGTCGCACGCGGTCGAGTGAAAGCCGCGCGGGTCGCCGACGCGCTTCGCGCCGGCGTCGTACAGCGCGCGCAGCGCGAGCCCGGTGTTGTACGGCGTACCGCGAATCACGAACCGCTCCGCCGCCTCGCCCCAGTACTCGCCGAGCCAGCCGACGTTCGCCTCAAAACCGCCCGCTGCGACGACGACAGCACGTCCCGCGATCCGCTCGCCGCCGTCGAGCATCACGCCTTCTACGACGCGATCGCCGCCCGCGAGCAGCGCGGTCACGGTTGCGTCGTAACGAACGCGAACGCCCAGCCGGATCGCCGTGTCGTAATACGTGTTGACGACGTGCTTGCCGCCGCCGAGAAAGAACAGGTTCGTGCGCGAGAGATGGAGCGTTCCGGTCAGCGCCGGCTGCCAGCGCACGCCTTGCGCTTCCATCCACGCCGGGACGCCGGCCGACTCGCGAAGCGCGATCTCGGCGAGCGCGCGATCGGTCTCTCCGCCGGTGACGCGCAGCAGGTCTTCGAAGAACTCGTCAACCGCATACGCACCGGGCGCTGCGTCCAGCGGCGCGTCGTGCGCGATGCGGATGTCGCGCGTGTGGCGGGTGTTCCCGCCCCGCATCCGCTCCGGCGCACGTTCGAGGAGCAGCACCTCGGCGCCGGCTCGGCGCGCGGAGATCGCGGCGGTAAGCGCAGCGTTGCCGCCGCCCACGACGATGACGTCGGGAACCATTCAGCCGAGCGCTTCGGGGCACCGGCGCGGTGCCCTTTGCACGGGTTAGCGGAGGATCGTGCGCGCGAGCGTTTCGGGGAGCGCGAGGTCGACGAGCCCGAGAAACTCGTCGGCGAGGCCGATCAGCTCGGCCGAGATACCGTGGAGCTGCACGCCGACGACTTCGCCGCTGGCGTCGTACTCGGCGATCAAGTGCGGCGTACCGTTGAGCGCGGGTCCGTAAGGGATCGCGCCGAGGCGGCCCGTGCGTCCGCGCACCACCCGTACCTGCTGCGCAATCTGCGCCGACGGCCGGTATGAAACGTACGCAGCCTGTGAGTCGAGGTCAACGGAAAACAACGCCGGGCTCATTGCTGAAACCCTCCGCCTGAAGCACGACAGACCCCGAGCATGAAATCTCGAGGTACGCATCCCGAAAGTTGTGACGCTCGCGGGATGCGGTCATCGTAGCACAAGATACAGAGAATTCAAGGACGACTACCCGCCGGGACGGCTGCTCACCGTACCAAGCTTCGGAAGCGCTATGCGGGCGCGATTTTCAGCGTCGTGAACGCACCGCGCGAGACGAACGTAAAGCTACTGCTCGAATACGGCCACGGCTGTTCGCCGTCGATCGGCTGTTCGAGGGCGGTGACGATCTGCACGGTGAACGCACCGCCGCCTTGTGCGGCAACGAAGCCGTCGAGGTCGAGCACGATCGGATTGCCGCGAACGTTCGAAGGATCGTAGACGCGCACGAACGTCGCGCTCGGATCGAACGACCCCGCTTTGAGCGCCGCTACCACCGCAATGCCGGCATTCGATTGGACCGAAGCAAGCGACTGCGCTTCCGGCAACCCGCCGGCGCCGGCTTCGCGCACGTAGCAGGAGCTCGCATAACCGCGCGCCTCCGCGAGCACCTGTCCGGTCGAGGGATCGGCGATCCCCGACGGGACTCGGAAAGCGTACTCCAACACGTGCGGCTCCGGATCGGTGCCGCCCCAGGCATACACCGCATCGGGATGCAAGTCGTCGTTGTAGGACTGCCGCGTGTTGCGGATGAGGCAACCGGCGAACACGTTCGTTCCCCCGTACGCGCCGAGGCCCCAGGCCGGTATCGAACCGTGGTAGATCGCGCCCAGCGGGGCGTTCTGGCCGTACGCGATCGCGAAGTCGCGCGTCGGCTGAAATGACGGCGCGCCCGCCCAGTAAAAGACTTGCGGCTCGGCTGTCCAGTGAGACGTCGTCCCTTGTCCGACCGTCGCGATCGTGCTCGCCAGCGGAAACTCGACGACCACTGCCGAGCCGGGCGAGACGTCGGAAATCTTCGGCGCCGTGCCGGTAAGCGACATGCGCAGCAACGGTTCGCCGGCGATCAGCGCGTAGGTCCGCTGATACGCGTAGCTTTGTGCGTTGGCGGTGAAGGTCACGGTGGTCGTTACGCTGCAGCGGAGCGGGCCGTTCTCGACGATGCTCGCCGCCCCCGCGGCGCCGGTCAACCCAGCGGGCTGAAAGTTCGACCCGGTACCGCCTTCGCATCCGAACGAGTAGCTGTCGCCGGTATCCATATAGATCACGATCGCGTTTGCCGGCCCGCCGAGCACGTTGGCCGCCGGGTCGCCGGCGAGATCGTTGACGGAGGTCAGGTTCCAGAGTTCCGCTTCGTCGATCGTCGCGGCGACCGACTCGTTCCGGAGCGTAAACGTGCCGGACCCTTCGGTGACCGACACCGGCGGAATCGTAACCGTCGGCTGCTGCGGCGACAAGTACATGACTGCGTAGCCGATGCTCGGCAGCGTATCGATAAACAGCAGCGTCCCGGTCGCGGAGATCTGAATCGGGAGGTATGCATCGCCGGCGCGCACGCTTTCGAACCGGTCGAACGGCGCGAACGACGCAGGCACCTCGACGAGCTGCCGCGTCGTAAGTCCTAGGGGATTGAAAACGACGAACGGCATTTCGCCCGGTTGCGGCGACGCGCCGGCGTTCGCCGCGACGGCGTCGAGAACATTGCCCAGCACGGCTTCCACTGTCGTCGCCAGCGTTGCGAGGAGCGGGAGCTGTTCATCGCGGTAGACGGGGACGGAAGCGCTGCCCGGGATGAAGTCGTGGTGCGTCGTCGGCGCCAGATCGTTCCAAGCGCTCGCGATCGCCGCCGCATGGCCGGCGCCCGGGAGCAGTTGGTCGAACGCCTCCGCGGCGAGCAGCGCGCGCGTCGAATCGTTGTGGCTGCGCTTGATCGCGGGGCGCATCGCGTAGCATCCGGTCCAGAACGGCGTCGCGTACATCGGCTGCACCGGCAGCTCGCTCGCGTGTGCGTCGACCAGCTGCACGAAATCGTCGTATGCCGCGCAGACGGCGTAGACCGGGCTCTTGCCGGTCGAGAACTGCTGGTCGTTCCAGTCCTTCGCGGCGGTCGTGAGCAGTTGCGGGATGCGGAAGTCGGATCCGACCGGCAAGAAAAGGTACGGCGTGGTTTGCGTTGCTCCACCGTCGGTCGTGAGATAGCCGTCGATCCAGTCGACGGGCGGCTGCGCGTGCTGCTTGTTTCGATCGTAGTTCTGATTGAAGACCGTGTCGCCTTGGCCGTAACCGCCCATCAGCCAGTGCGCGATCACCGCTGAACCGTCGGCCGCGGTCCACACGAAGTCGACGCCGGATTGCTGAAGCTGCTTGAAGACGGACGGCGTCCCGTCGACCGGCGTTCCAGAGGGAACGCGCTGAAAGCTCGCGCTCTGCATCCCCATCGCTGAGAGCAGCGCCGGGAGCTGCGAGTCGTGGCCGAAATCGTCGGGGATCCAGGCGTGCAGCTTCGGCAGCGCCGGAAACGTGCGCTCGACGAACTGCCATCCGGAGAGATAGTTGCGGATGAACGCTTCGGGGTGCGTGATGACGTTGTCGGGCGAGGTGATCCCGCCGCCGACGATCTGAAAGCGCGACGACTCCTTGAGAATCTGCGCCTGCGCGGCGAAACGCCCGTCCTCGCAGAACATCCGCAAAAACCCCATCTCGCAGATCGAGTAGAAGTACGGCGTCACTTCGGCTAGCGTTGCGGCGGCGTTCGAGAAGATCTGCGA
>DASZGA010000108.1:0-5047 GCA_035939295.1 Candidatus Elarobacter sp.
TCCGGCGTGGCAGCGGGACGTGCTTTCGGTCTCTGCTCGCGCTCGTGCCGTCCTCGCGCGTCTGCGCCCCATCGCCGTGCGGGTACTGACGTTTTGGGATCATGCCGTCCGCCGTGCGTTCGCCGGCGGACGCCGCATCGAGGTCGACCCGAGCGGGTGCTACCGCGTCCGGTAAGCGAGCTTGACCAGGGCGGCGGGTCATGCTTACATCGCATTGTTATGCTGCTGAAATCGTGCCGATACCGGTGACGCGCGCGTGAACGTCGCCGGACGAGCAGCCGTCGTCAGCGGCGGCGCATCGGGGCTCGGCGCGGCGACCGCGCGGCGGCTCGCGTCGCTCGGCGCGAAGGTCGGAATCATCGACCGCGACGCGGCGCGCGCGGAAGCCGTCGCGGCGGAGATCGGCGGGGCCGCTGCGGCATGCGACGTCGCCGATTCGGACGGCGTCGCGACGGCGCTCGAGCACGTGCGCGCGCACCACGGCGCCGCGCGGATCGTGGTGAACTGCGCCGGCATCGGGACGGCGCGCCGGATGATCGGCCGCGACGGTCCGATGCCGCTCGCCGATTTCGAGCGCGTGATCCGCGTGAACTTGATCGGTACGTTCAACGTGACGCGCTTGGCCGCAAGTGACATCACCACGCTCGAGCCGCTCGAAAACGGTGAACGCGGCGTCGTCGTGATGACCGCGTCGGTCGCGGCGTTCGAAGGCCAAATCGGCCAGGCTGCGTACGCGGCGTCGAAAGGCGGGATCGTCGCCTTGACGCTTCCGCTCGCGCGCGAGCTGGCGCAGTTCGGCGTCCGCGTGCTGACGATTGCGCCGGGGCTGTTCGAGACGCCGCTGCTCGGCGAGCTGCCGCCGGAGGCGCAGGCCTCGCTCGGCGCGTCGATTCCGTTCCCGAAACGCTTGGGAAGCCCCGACGAGTACGCGCAGCTCGTCGTCCAGCTGTGCGAGAACGCGTTCTTGAACGGCGAGACGATTCGCCTCGACGGCGCGCTGCGCATGGCGCCGAGGTAATCGCGACGAGATTCGGCAGGTCCCGCCGTTCATTTTACGGCCCGTCGAGCACGTGCGCAACGGACGGTGCGGGCTCGCCCCACGAGAAGATGCGTTTGAGAACGGGCAGCCACGGATGCGCCGCAACCGTGCGCAAGAAGAACTCCTCGTGCTCGCGTTCCACGGCGGCCATCTCGAGGAGCGCGCGTTCGAAGTCCGGCAGCCCGAGCTCGCGCGCGCACGCGGCGCCGTCTTCGTATTCGCGAATGTTCGAGTGCTCGAGACGGCCGGCGAAATACATCGGCACGATCCAGCTTCCGAGATGACAGCTCACGCCCGCGCCGCATCCGATCGCCGTCATGAGAATCTCGCGCAGCCGCTGCGGTTTCGCCCCTAGCTTGCCGAGCAGCGCGCCCACCTCACGGCGATGCGTCCACTCCTCGCGCTCGATTCGCGCGATCGCGTCACGCTCAGCGGCGTTCGTCAGCGCTCTCCAATGCGCGCGATAGGCGAGCGCTGCGGCGAGCTCGCCGGAATACGCGCTGTGCAGCATGCCGATCAACCGGCGGCGAGTCTGGTCATCCTCCATCTGATCGAGCCTCCATAGCCCGTTGCTTCTTCCATTGTCGCAAGCGACCGGGTGCGAGAACGAAGACTTCGGTCGGCTGTAGGCCTAGCCAGCGGTTGCTTTGCGTGCTAACATAAGCCAACTTAGGGAGCGGGCGTCCGAGTGGAGGGGGAAGACGTGACGTTCAGTGGGATTTCTCGCGCCCGCAGGCCGGTGCTCGCGGCCGCGCTTGCGCTCGGCCTCGCCTCGATTGCCGTCGGGACCGGCATGCGTGGCAAGGTCGTCGCCGCCCAGCCGGCGACGCCGCCGGCGGTACTGTGCGGGAACCTCGTCCGGCTCACCCTCGCGCCGCAGCTTTCGCGGTCGTTCGACCTCGCGCAGCCGAACGCGCAGATCGAGGCGGATTGCATCGCATGGCAGTCGTTCATCGCCCTGAACTGGCCGGTCGCGGCGAACGCGCCTTGCGAACCCGACGGCACGGCCCCCGTTTCCGACTTCGGGAAACCGAACGGCGTCGACGCGGTGTGGGAAAGCTATCCGGTCGCCTCGTCCCTCTTCACCGCGAACCCAAGCTTCTGCACGCCGGCGGCCCGTGCGCGCACGCCGGTCAAGATCTTGCGCTCCGTCTCGAAGCTCGGCGACTCCGTGATCGTCCTCAACGGCGTTCCGATGGAAGCGTTCAGCACCTGGCTCACCGACCAAGCCCACGGCCTGACGTATTACGAGATTCACGTCAACAAAGACGAGGCCGACTACATCAAGTTCAATGGCCTCAACACGATTCCGGGGCAGGCGGTGTGCGCCGCTGAGCCGGGCGGTTTGATCTTGCCGCGAGGGCTGAACGACACCGATTGCAACGGAAAGGCGCACACATACGGCGACAACGTCGGCTCGATCGAGACGAAGTCGTCGTGGATCGCGATCGACCCATCGCAGTCCAACCGGTATTTCACCGCGAAGGCGCTGATTTATCCACCGAGCGGCTCGGGACCACCGCGCAGCGCTACGGTTGGTCTCGTCGGCATGCACATCGTGCGCAAGATGCCCGGCGCCAACAGGATGGTGTGGGCGACGTTCGAGCACGTCGACAACGACCCGGATGCCCCGAACGGCCGGCCGCTGCCGCGGGCGGGGAAACGGTACAACTACTACAATCCACGCTGCAATCCGTCGACCGATCCCCTCCAATGCGCGCTGAACTCACCGCCTCCGACGTCTGCCCCGTATACCGCGTCGGTGCAGGTCGCACGACTTCATCCGATCGGCAGCAAGGCGAAGTCGGTCAACGTGCTCGCGTACAAACTCATCAGGCAAAACGCGCCGAACTCCGTCTTCCTCAACTACCAGCTCGTCGACGCGATGTGGCCGACGGCGCTGACCGGCGACATCAAGCCTGGATCGGCGGCCCCGCTCGTCTTGAACAACATGACCTCCGAGTCGCGGGCGATGGCGAACACCACGATGGAGACGTACTTTCAGACCGTTCCGGCCAACGATACTTCCGGCTCGCAGCTGTGTCTGAACTGCCACGCGTTCGCGACGATCGCGACGCCGTCGACCGCGCAACGAACCGCGCGCACGCCGGCGGGCAGGCCGGCGCGGCTCATTCAAATCGGCACCCGGCCACGCGCTCAGCCGGCAAACGGCGCGGCGCCGTCTCCGACGGCCACGCCGTACGCGTCCGACTATTCGTTCATCTTCGAGTTTCTCGGTCAGTAGGCTACGGACAACCGATCACGTAGTAGTTCGTCCCCGTTTTCTTGAGCGTGGTCTGGTAGAAGACGTTGTCGAGCCCCATGTTTTGGTTCGAGCCGTTCGCCAGCGCGTAGCCGAGGCTGTCGTGCGCGCGCCCGGCCTGCACGTGGGCGTAGTTCGACGCCGTGTAGCACACCGGTGTGGGCGTCGGCGTCGGTGCGGGGGTCGGCGTCGCCGTCGGGCCCGGGGTCGGGGTCGGTGTTCCGCCCGGCGTGGGCGTCGGGGTGGGCGTCGCGCCGCCGCCGGACTGGATGCGGTCGACCATCTTCTTGATCGCCGCCATCTGCGGTCCGGTCTTCAGCGCGTACGTCGGCGTTTCGTAGCCCCACCAGTCCCAGCACCCGTTCGGGTTGTTCGGCGTGCTGCTCGAAACTTGATACGGGTACAGCACGAGAATGTTGTTCGTGTCGGCGTACTTGTTCAAGCCCGCTTCGGTGACGAACTTGGTGCCGATGTTCGCCTGCGTCTGCACGCAGCCGTCGAGCGCGACGATCAGCTTGCACTGCTGCCCGTTCGCGCAGTTCGCGGGAACGTAGAGGTAGCCGTTGGTGTCGAGGTCGTTCGCGCCGCCGCCGTACGGCGTCTGGTCGAAGTTGATCAGCGTTCCGCCGAGCGTGCCGGTGTTGCGCGCGTTCACCGAGCCGTAGAAATACGTCAGCCACGTTTTCTGCGAATCGTAGCCGTTGCAGTTGATCATGTACGGGCTGGCCGTCGTCCCGCACGCGACCTCGCCGTCGAGCGATTCCCAGCCGTGGCCCGACGCGTACGTGTTGTCGTACTTCGTCGCGACGCCGTAGTGCTGGTACTCGCTGTTGAGGTCGTTCATCGTCTTCTGCTCGACGGTGAAGTCCATCGTCCCCGACCACAGGTACGCCTTCTGCCCGTTCAAGTTCGACTTGTTGTCGATCGTGCCGGCCGACGACTGGCTGTCGAGATAGCTTTCCGACGCCGAGAGCGAGCTGGAGGTCGCGTACTGGCACGTCGTCTGCGCGGTGCTGAGCGAGTCTTGCGCGCAGTAGTACGGCCCGCCGGCATAGATCGCCGCATAGTGGAACGTCCCCGAGAACGCGACCTGAAGCTGTACGGCCATGAAGCCGCCGGAGGAAATTCCCGCGACCGCGGTCTTCGTCTTGTCGACGTTGTAGGCGCCGAGGCTGCTCACGCTGCGCACCGTGCGCGCAGCTGCGTTCGGCACCGCCGCGCCGGAATCGCCGGATCTGGTCAGGCCGCTCCCTGCGCATCCGGCGGCGAGCGCGGCGAGCGCAACGGCAAACCCCGCGGCGCGTGAGAACGACGACCGATCGGGCATGGAACTTCCTCCCCGGCTGAAAGCGAGCGTTCGGTAGAAAGTCCCTGCGGATGGTGCGTGCTCCTGCCGAACTTGTGCCCATCGCCGAGGAGCCACCGCATCGCGCGGCCGATGAGACCGGCGTGCGACACCGTCCGGCGGGCGCCGTGTGCGTCGTCGTGCTCGCGCTCGCGGGTTGCGGCGGCGGTGGTGGCGCGGCTCCCTCGTCATCATCGCCTCCGCTCCCGGTCGCTGCGCCCGCGATCCATTCCGTCGATCCGGCGGCAACCGATCCCGCGATGGCGACCGCATTCGAGCCGCACCTCGCGCTCGCGCCGGCGCGCACGACGAGTCCGCTGCTCGTCGTCTTCCTGCCGGGCACGAACGGCACGCCGGCCGGCTATCAAAAGATCCTCCGCGTCGCCGCCGACGCCGGCGC
>DASZGA010000109.1:0-7785 GCA_035939295.1 Candidatus Elarobacter sp.
GGCTCGTCGGCGAACGAGCGCGCGGGGAGCGCGACGACCGCCGCGGCGAGGGCGAGGAACGCGACCGTGCGCTTGCGTCGTGGCATCCGCGGAATATCACGCGTCGCGGACGGCTTCCCTGCCGGGGTGCCTCGCGACGGCGTCGAACTCGCCCTGGCTATGTCGATCGCACCTGCACGCCCCGATACCTCCGACGAGGAGGCGATGATCCTGGACGTCGTCCGCCAGCTGGTGAAAGAACGCGTCGAACCGCGCGCCGCCGAGATCGACGCCAACGGCGAGTTCCCGTGGGACATCAAGCAGCTCTTCGCCGAGAACGACCTGCTGGGGATCCCGTTCCCGGCGGAGTACGGCGGGCTCGGCGGCTCGTTCGTCACCTACGTGAAGGTCGTCGAGGAAGTCTCGAAGGCGTGCGCGTCGTCGGCACTGATCATCGCAGTGCAGGAGCTCGGCGCGCTTCCGATTTTGATCGGCGGCAGCGACGAGCAGAAACAACGTTGGATCCCCGACCTCGCGAGCGGCGCCAAGATCGCCGCGTACGCGCTCACCGAGCCGGGCTCCGGTTCCGACGCCGCCGGCTCGATGCGCACGAAGGCGCGCCGTGACGGCGACGACTACATCTTGGACGGAACGAAGATCTGGATCACCAACGGGAGCGTCGCCGACGTCGTCACCGTGTTCGCCGTGACCGATTCGAGCAAAGGCGCGAACGGGATCAGCGCGTTCGTCGTCGAGAAGGGGACGCCGGGGTTCACCGTCGGCAAGCTCGAGAAAAAGATGGGGATCCGCGGCTCACCGACGGTCGAGCTGTCGTTCGACAACTGCCGCGTCCCGGCCGCGAATTTGCTCGGCGAAGAAGGCGTCGGCTTCAAGATCGCGATGAAGGTGCTCGACAAGTCGCGCCCGGGAATTGCGGCGCAGGCGCTCGGGATCGCGCAAGGCGCGCTCGACTACGCGACCGAGTACACGAAACAGCGCGTCGCGTTCGGGAAGCCGATCTCGCAGCAGCAGGGTCTGCAGTTCATGCTCGCCGACATGAAGACCGAAGTGGAATCGGCGCGTCTGCTGCTCTACGAAGCGGCGCGCAAGTGCGATGAGTCGGCGCCCGACGTGACGACGTACGCGGCGATGGCGAAGCTGAAGTGCGGCGACGTCGCGATGAGCGTGACGACCGACGCGGTGCAGCTCCTCGGCGGCTACGGCTACTCGACGGAGTATCCCGTCGAACGGATGATGCGCGACGCGAAGATCACGCAGATCTACGAAGGGACGCAGCAGATCCAGCGGATCGTGATCGCCCGCTCGATGGTCGGTAAGTGGAGTCCGCCCAAAGCGTAGCCAGTCTCCCGCAGGTCTCGCTGAGCTGGGGGCTCCGGATCCGGCTGGCCGTGGTCGGGCTGCTGATCGTCCTTGCGCTGCTCCGCGTGGTTCCCGACTTCGTCCGCATCGTCTATCCGCGCCAGGTGTTCGGGTACCGGACCAACGGCGACGCGGTCGTCACGCTCGTTGCGCCGCGCGCCACGCCGGGGCCGCCGAACGTCTTCGCCCGCGCGACGGCGCAGATCACCGCGTTCGTGCAGCACGGTAAGAAGGTCACGCCGGCGAACGCGCCGTTGCCGAAGCTCACCACCGGCGATCTCGTCGTGCCCGGCGACCGAGTGCGGATCGACCGGATCAAGCCGTTCGACCGCAAGCCCGGAATCGCCGGCTCCGGCTACACCTACGACAACCCGGTCCGGTATCTGCCGATCGAGCGCAAGGGACACGAGCGGATCCTGCAGCTCGTGGCACGGCCCGAATCGATCCAGGTGCGGTTCACCGACATGCTGCGCATCGCGCTCTGCGTCGTCGCCGTCGGGCTCGGCGCGTTGCTGTTCCTGCTGAAGCCGAGCATCGCGACCGCGGCGTTCTTCGTCTTCTCGCTGGCGGCGGTCGACGCGCCGACGACGTGGCTCGACGGCGCGATCCCCAACCCGTGGCGCCCGATCCCGGAGTGGATCGACGACACGCTGCGAGGCGCGGTCCGGCCCGCGCTGCTGCTGTTCATCCTGTGCTTGATCGACGGCGACGCCGACGCGCCGCGCGAGCGCGTCTTCGCCTGGTTCGCGGCCGCGCTCGCGATCGTGCTCGGGACGCTGAACGCGTACGCGCAGTGGCGGCTGAACTACGCCGGGCTCCCGGCGGAGAGCCTGATCCGCGCGTTCAACGCCGCCTCGATCACCGTGAGCGTCTTGGCGACGGTCGCGCTGCTGATCGCGTTCTGGCGCGCGCCGGTCAACGACCGGCACCGCATAGGCTGGATCGCCGCCGCGTTCATCTTCGCCGGCGTCGCGCGGCTGCTCTCGGACGCGTACTTCCCCGGCAGGATCAACCTGTGGCAAAACAGCTTGCTGGTTTCGGCGACCATCGTGCCGATCATCGCGATCTGGATCGCGGTGATCCGGCACAAGTTTTTCAACGTCGACTTCGTCGTCAACCGCGCGGTCGTCTACGTCGCGCTGAGCGCGGCGTTCTTCGCGACGTTCGGGCTGCTCGAAGAGGTCGGGACGTACACGTTCTACAGCAACACTGACCTCGCGTACGTCGTGCTGAGCGCGCTGTTCTGGGGGATCGGGATGGCGACCGGAAGGATCCACGACATGCTGGGGCACGTCGTCGACCGCTTCATCTTCCGCGACCGGCTCGCGCAGCGGCAGGCGCTGCAGTTCATCGCCGGCTACATCCTCGACGCCGAAACCGTCGACGACGTGTACCGCGCGCTGCTGCAGGACGCCACGCACGCGCTCAAGCTGAGCTTCGGCGGCATCCTCGGCCGCCAGCCCGACGGCAGCTACACGCTGGTGCAGAGCTACAACTGGCCGGAGGACTTCACGTTCCGGCTCGGCCCGTCGGACGAGCTCACGCAGGCGATCTCGCGGACGCGCGGCGCGCTGACGTTCTCCGGCAAGGACACGCGCTTGATCCAGCAGTCGTTCCCGAACGAACGGCTCACCTTCGCCGCGCCGATCTTCTTCGACCGCACCGTCAGCGGGATCGTGGTGTACGGTCACAACGTCAGCGGCCTGGACCTCGACCCGGAAGAACGCGAGCTGCTGGTCCGCGTCGTCGCGCACGCCTCGATCGCGCTGAACACGATCGAGCTCGCCCGCTACCGCGGCGCGCACGCCGAACCCGCGCCGCTCCCCGCGCCGACCTGAGCCGCTAGTGCCCCACGCCTTGATAGCGATTCAAGCCGAACCGCCAGAACACGTACGCGAGCGCGACCGCGACGATGCCGATCGCGGGAGTCAGGAGCCCGACCCACGGCGGTAGCGAGGCGCCCTCGTGGGCTTTGTGCAGGAAGTACCGCGCCGGAAAGTAGTTCATGAACGCGAACGGGACGACGAACGTGAGCAGCAGCCGGACGCCGCGCGAGTAGATGCTGATCGGGTAGCGGGTGAACTCCTGTTCGAGCTGGATCACGATCCAGCGCAGTGCGTCCACGCGGACGAACCAGAACGCGACCGTCGAGATGAACAGGTTGAAGGCGAGGTCGATCAGCGCGCCGCCGGTCACGATCAGCGGGACGAAGAGCACGAACGCCGCGTCGACGCGCACGCCGCTGAACCAGGTCGCGACGGCGAACGTCATCAAGCCGAGCAGCAGCTCGTCGGGGAAGACCTGGCCGGGCGTCGCGATCGCTTGAAAGAGCGCGTCCAGCGGGCGCACCAGCAGCCGGTCGAACTCGCCGTCGCGGATGTGGTCCGGGATATCGCCGACGGTCGAGAAAAGGGTGTTGTGCAGCGCGTGCGCGACCATCCACAGCCCGTACAGGAACGCCATGTCGCGGAACGTCCAGCCGTTCATCGACGGGAAGCGGTTCAGCACGATCCACAGCGCCGCGATCGCCGAGCCGTGGTAGACGATCGTGAACCCGAGCCAGATCAGAAAGTTCTCGCGGTATTCCAGCGTGGTGAGGATGTTGATCCGCCAGTACTGCTTGTAGACGCCGAGCATCACGCGCGCGGCGGATCGGCGCGAGGCCGGCGGCGACGGGTTCACGGCCATCGAGCTCACTCAGCCGCCCTGCACGATGACGCGCCTCGCACCGGCTCGCCACGCAAGCGCGGCGATTCCGGCCAGAACGACCGCCCAGAAGAGCTGCAGCCCCAGCACCTCGAGGTAGCGCTGCGGCTTGATCACGCCGACGTAGATCAGCAGCGGCGTGGAAAACATCGCCGCGAACGGCAGCGCGAAGGCGACCTTCTGCAGGAACGCCGGAAAGATCACCAGCGGGATGATCTCGCCGCCGAACAGGTCGGTGATCCAGGTGACGATCAGCCGCGCGGCATGGATCTCGAGCGTCCAGAACGCGATGCAGTTCAAGATGAAGTTGATGAAAAACCCGACCACGTAGCCGAGGAAAAAGCTGACGAAGAACACGCCGAGAACGGCCGGGCTGGGGATGTCGATGTGGACGATCAGCAGCGCGAACAGCAGCGAGGGCACGATCAGCGTCGCGTGAAACAGCACCTCGCCGGTCCCGTCGCTGAAGAGGTAGAGCGGGACGCTGATCGGCTTCATGAAATCGGTCGCGATGCTCCCCGTGTGCAGCTTGTCGTAGAGCAGCCGGGTCTGGTCGATGTCCATGACCAGACCCATCAGCAGCGCGACGGTCGAATAGGTGATGATCGCGTGCAGCGGAAGGTCGCTCGGTGCGGCGTTGCGCGAGTACAGCGCGATCCACACCATCCGCAAGAGATAGACGCGCACAAGGACCGACGCGATGGTGGTGAAGACGTCGAAGCGATAGGTCGCCTCGCGCGCCATCGCGGTCCGCATGAAGTGCAGGTACGGCTCGAGCCGGAAGCGCCGGCGCGGGACCGCACGGACGCCGGGAGCTGCGGTCACGAAGGCGCTCCGACCGCGCCGTCGTGATAGCCTTCGAGGTAGATGCGGCGGACGATCGACTCGATGTCCGGCTCGACGATCGCGACGTCGACGATCTGGTAGCGCTCGGTGACGCGGCGAATCAGCGCTTCGGCGGTGAGCTCGCGGCGGTTGAAGCGCAGCCGCACGACGTTCAACTCACGGCTCTCGACCTCGGCGCCGGGGACCGCGATCTCCGGATACGACTCGGCCAGCGTCACGATCAGCGTGCGGTGCGTTCCGTACTCCTCGCGCAGCCGTTCGAGCGGGCCGTCGTAGATGACCGTCCCTTCGTCGATCAAGATGATCCGCCGCGTGAGCCGCTCGACGTCGGCGAGGTCGTGCGTCGTCAGGATCACCGTCGTTCCGCGCTCGCGGTTGATCGTGCCGATGAACTCGCGGATCGCTTCCTTCGCGATCACGTCGAGCCCGATCGTCGGCTCGTCCAGGTAGACGATCAGCGGATCGTGCAGCATGGCCGCCGCGAAGTCGCCGCGCATCCGCTCGCCGAGCGAGAGCTGGCGGACCGGCGTCCCCAGGAAGCGCTCGAGGTCGAGGATCTCGGCGAAGTGCTTCATGTTGTGCAGATAGCGCTCGCGCGGGACGTCGTAGATCGAGCGCAGGAGCTCGAACGACTCGCGCAGCGGAAGGTCCCAGTAGAGCTGGCTGCGCTGTCCGAAGACGACGCCGATGTTGGCCGCGTTCGAGATCCGGTCCGCGTGCGGAACGATCCCGGCGACGCGCAGCGTCCCGGCGGTCGGGACGAGGATCCCGGTGAGCATCTTGATCGTCGTCGACTTGCCGGCGCCGTTGGGGCCGATATAACCGACCAGCTCGCCGGGCTCCAGCGAGAAGTTGACGTCGTCGACCGCGACCTTCTCGACGTAGGAACGGGCGAAGAGCGCCGCGACCGCGCCCCGGAGCCCGGGCTCGCGTTCGATCGACCGGAACACCTTGCGCAGCCCGACGGCCTCGATGATCGCCATTCCTGGGCGAGCCTTTTCCCACGGAAACACCGGCCCGCCTTTACGCAGGCTTTAAAAGGGACACCGCCGGGATGGGGGGAACTCGCGACGACCAGCCAAACGTTGGCGGAGCAGATGCGGGGTTCACCCCGTATCGAGTCTGACTAGGTGAGGGGGTGAGTAATACAACATGGCAGCAAAGAAAAAGGGCGGCAAGAAGAAGCCCGGCAAGAAGGGCGGCAAGAAGTAAGCCCTCCCAATTCGATTAGATAGATTCGATATTCTCAGTCATCATTCGTACGATCCTGAGCGCGGCCGGCAACGACCGCGCTTTTTTCTGCGCTATCGGCAGGAGCCGCGGCGCGGACCGCCAGCCGCCCGAGGTTGGCGGGCATCGCCTCGCCGATGCTCAGCGCGGCGCGGCGCAGCAGCCCGCCGAGCGGACCGGAGATCCCGACCGTCTGCACGATCGTCGTTCCGCCGGCCTCGGGGGTCAGCTCCCAGCGGAAGCGCAGCGCCGCGACCGGACCGAACGTCACCACCAGGGCGAGCAGCTTCTCCGGCACGACGGCTTCGATCCGGAACGCGGTCTGCGGGCCGCGCCGCGGCTTCATCGTAAGGAGCGTTCCCGGCGCGAGCGGGCCTTCGACCGTCATCCACGCCACCCCGTGATTCCAGAGCGACCAGCGGCGGCCGTCGAGCAAGACCTCCCAGACTCGCGCCGGCGGCGCGGCCGAGCTCGCTCCGGCAGTCCGTTCCCACGTCATCGCGAAGACCTTTCCATGGACGAGCCCGAGAACCCGATCGTCGCGATGGCCCAGAAGCTGCGGGCTCGCCGTGACCTCGGCGCCGCGATCGACTCGGCGACGGCGACCGCCGGCGCGCAGGCGCCGCGCGGCGACGACTCCGCCAGCCGGTTCGCCGCGCTGACCGAGGTGCTGACCGTCGGCGTGAAGCGGGTGAACTCGATCCTCGGCACGCGCAGCGGCGTGACGCTGGTGAAAATGGAGAACCCGCCACGGCTCCGGTTGCGCTTCCGCGAGAAACGGATCGCGCTCGACCTCGACGCCGCCCGGCAGCTCGTCCTGATCGCCGGCGCGGGGCTGGACGGCGAGTACCAGTTCCTCGACAGCGAGACGCCGGCGCTGATGAACCTCTCGAAGTTCTCGACCGACGCCGGCTACCGCGACGCGCTCACCGGCTCGGAGCTGCTGAAGACCGTCGCCGAGGACGCGCAGCTCCCACGCCCTGCCCATCTCGACGGCTCGGGGCCCCTGAGTTTTTGAGCTTCGACTGCAAGTAGCGCGCGACGATCGGGCGTGACGGGCACATCGTCACCGGGCAGCTGCCGCAGTGGGGGACCGGGGCTTTGCAGATCTCGCGGCCGTGGAGGATCAGCCAGTGGTGGGCAAGGCGCCATTTCTCGCGCGGTACGAGCATGGTGACGTCTTCTTCGACTCCGCGCGGTGTCGTCGCGAGCGTGAGACCGAGACGGTGCGAGACGCGGAACACGTGCGTGTCGACGGCGAACGCGGCTTCCCCGAAGACGACCGACATCACGACGTTCGCTGTTTTGCGACCGACGCCGGGGAGTGCTTCGAGCGACTCGCGGTCGCTCGGGACGTTGCCGCCGTGTTCGGCGACGAGGCCGCGCGCGGCGTTGATGATGTTCTTCGCCTTCATGCGGAAGAAGCCGGTCGACTTGATGATCTGCTCGACGTCGGCCAGATCGGCGTTCGCGAGCGCGTGCGCGTCCGGGTACTTCGCGAACAGGTGCGGCGTGGTGAGGTTGACCCGCACGTCGGTGGTTTGCGCGCTGAGGATCACGGCGATCAGCAGCTCGAACGGGTTGGTGTACTCGAGCGCGGTGACGGCGTTCGGATAGGTCCGCTCCAGGATCGCGAGCTCCTCG
>DASZGA010000110.1:0-2832 GCA_035939295.1 Candidatus Elarobacter sp.
GGTGCAGCTCTGCAAGGCGCTCGGCGCGGGGCAGACGATCTTGGTCGGGACGCGCGACAGCCGGCTCGAGTACGGAACGCGCTTCGGCGCGGACGCGGTGGTCAACTCACGCCGTGAAAATCCGGTCGCCGCGGTGCGAGCACTCACCGACGGGCTCGGCGCCGACTTGGTGATCGAAGCCTCCGGCGCGCCGGACACGCCGCAGCAGTGCGTCGAGATGGTGAAGGTCGGCGGAAAGATCCTTTTCCTCGCGTTCTACAAGGAGCCGGTGACGTTCGACCTGAGCCGCGCGATCCGCTCGGATGTGACGCTCTACACGACGCGCGGTGAAGGCGGCGGCAACGTGCGCCGCGCGCTCTCGCTCGCGAAGCAGGGAAGCTTGCGCGGTGCGGAGCTCGTAACGCACCACTTCCCGCTCGACGACATCCAAGAAGGCTTCCGCGTCGTCCGCGAACGCGAAGGCGACCCGATCAAAGTGGTCTTCGTTCCCTAGTACGATGTGGACGTTTCTGCGTAACCTGTTCGGCGGCGGCGGAACGCGCGCGAAACCCGGCGGGATCGACTCGGTCTTCGCCGCGCTCGACGAAGGCGAGGCGAAGCGCCCGCCGCCGACGCTCGTCTGCCGTCAATGCGGATTGAAGTACGTCAACACCGGCACGTACCTTCAAGGCAGCCGCTGTCCCGACTGCAACCCGAACGGCTGACGCGGGGCGCGCGGCGACCGCGCTACACGAGCGCGGTGCCGATCATGCCGTTGCGGGTGACGAGCTCGCGCAGCTGCTCCTCGGTCGCGTTTTCCGATCCAGCGGGGCGCTGCGGTAGCACGAGGTAGCGCACCTCGGCAGTACTGTCCCAGACGGTGATCTCGACGTCGTCCGGAAGCTCGGTGCCGAACTCGGCCAGGATCCCGCGCGGGTCGCGGACCGCGCGCGAGCGGTACGCGTCGCTCTTGTACCAAGTCGGCGACGGGCCGAGCACCGCCAGCGGATAGCAGGAGCAGAGCGTGCAGACGATCAGGTTGTGGCGGCCGGGCTCGTTCGCGACGACGCGCAGCTTCACCGGCGCCCAGTGCTTGAGGTCGATCCCGACCTCGGCGGCGGCCGCGTTGCCGTCGGCGAGCAGCCGCGCGCGAAACTCCGAATCGATCCACGCGCGCGCGACGATCCGCGCGCCGTTCGCCGGCTGCGCGTGCTCGAGAAACGTTTCGATCGCGGCATCGAGGTCGCGCTCGGTGAAGACGTTCGCCGCTTCGAACGCGGCGACGAGCGCTTTGACGCGGTTCGACGCGCCGGCGGATTCTTCGTGAACGTGGCTGTGGCTCATTCGCGCGCCTCCAGGTACGACTCGAACAGATCGGCGCAGATGCTCCCGCGCGGATCGGCGTCGGCTCCCCACACGTCGGCGGCCGCGAAGCGCACCGTGTAGGCGGTCTCTTTTGCCGAGCGATCGCCCGCGGCGCGCCCGTCCGAAAACGGAAGCGTGCCCAGCACGGCATCGATCCGTCCGTCGCGGCCGACGAGGTAGCGCGGCAGCCGCGTGTGCCCGGCGGGATTCCTCAGGCGCGTCCGCACGCGGTCACCGACGGAGAACATCGAGCAGCTTCCGCTCGCGGACGAGCGATTCGATCGCGTACAGCCAGCGCTCGTAGTACGAGGCGGCGAGGTACGCGGCGGGCGGCATCCGCTCGAGCGCGTCGCGAAACTCGTCGAGGTTGTACGCGCCCGAGCGGAGCAGGAAACGGTTGATCGCGAAGACGCGCGCCTCCCATTCATGGTGGAACGGGGGTTCGTCGCTCTCGATCGCGAGCGGCCCGAAGCCGTGCTGGCCGCCCATGTCGTGGATCCGGCTCACGATGCGAAGTGGACCCGGCTCATGATACGAAGTGGCTCTTGTCGTCACGCGGTCGTTTCCCTGCGCCTTACGGCTGAAACCGTGGAGCCCGCGGTTTGTTTAGGAACGAACGATGGAGTTGAATTACGAGGTCGTCGACGTCTTCACGGAGCGCGCGCTCGAAGGGAACCCGCTGGCGGTGTTCACCGACGCTCGCGGGCTGAGCGACACGCTCATGCAGCGAATCGCGCGCGAGCTGAACCTGTCGGAGACGACGTTCGCCCTCCCGGCGACAACCCCGGACGCCGCCGCGAAGGTGCGCATCTTCACGCCGGGGAGCGAGATGCTCTTCGCCGGCCACCCGACGATCGGAACGGCGTACGTCGCACGCGAGCGCGGGATCGTTCCGCGCGACGTTGCGACGTTCGTCCTCGAGGAGAAAGTCGGCCCGGTCAAGGTACGCGTCGACGACGCCGGCATGATCTGGCTCGAAACCCCGCCGATCACGAAAGGTGCGACGTTCGACCGCGCCCTCTGCGCGCGTGCGCTGAGTCTGCCGGCGAACGACCTCATCGACGACGTCCCGTGCCAGTTCCTCACGGCGGGAAATCCGACGATCTTCATCCCGCTGAAAACCGCCGTTGCCGTCGACCGCGTGAAGATCGACAGCGCCGCGCTCCGGCAGCTGACCGCGGACCTCGAGCCGACGTGCATCTTCGCGTTCGCGCCGGCGCCGGACGGCGCGTACTCGCGGATGTTCGCAGAGGAGCTCGGCGTCACCGAAGATCCCGCGACCGGAAGCGCAACCGGCCCGCTCGCCGCGTTCATGATGGAACACGGCCTCGTCGCCACGTCCGACGGAACGCGCTTCATCAGCGAGCAAGGAACGAAGATGGGCCGCCGCAGCCTCCTTCACGTCCTCGTGCGCGGCGAGAAGGGAAGCACGGCAATCGAAGTCGGCGGCCACGTCGCACCCGTTGCGACCGCGACGATGCGTCTGCC
>DASZGA010000111.1:0-6755 GCA_035939295.1 Candidatus Elarobacter sp.
CCCCGTCGAGGTCGACGGCGAACCGCTTGAGACCTGGGAGGACTGGGACGAGGTCGACTTCCTCGCCGAGCCCGGGTCGGTGGAACCTGCCGGCGAATTGCCGTCGAGCGTGTGGAGCGAAGCGCGCGAGGTCCTCGACGATGCCGAGGACGGCTGTCACCTGCACCTGCACGAAGGCGACGAGTAGATCGGCCGCGGCCAGAACCTGATCGCGCTCGCCGCGACGCTCTGCGCCGCGGGCGCGCTGCTGCCGCTGGAGCCGCGCATCCGCCTCGGCTTCGCAGCGCTCGCCGTCGCGGTGATCGTCTGCCTGCTGGTAGCCCGGCTGCGTGCGATGACAGCCCGCCGCAACACCGCGCATGTCGACGGCGTCTACGATCGCGCCGAGCGCATCCGCCGCGACCGCGAGCAGCGCCGCCGCCCGCGCTAGCCGGCTTCGATCCCCTCGCGCTCAAGCATCTCGCCGTAGATGTCGGCCACGCGCTCGAGCGTATCGGCGTCTTCGGGGCGTTTGTCCGTGCGAATTCGCACGATGCGCGGGAAGCGCAGTGAATAGCCGCTTGCGTGGAGATCGCTTTTTTGGATGATGTCGAAGGCGATCTCGACGACGATCGTTGGTTCGACCACGATCTCGCGGCGTTTTAAGTCGAGGCGTTCGTATGCCGCGCGCGCTTCGTTCGGCGGGAGGCGGTGGGCTTCGAACCATTCGGTCATCTCGGCGATCTCGACGTCGGTGAGGCCGCTGTAGGCTTTGCCGATGACGGCGAGCTCGTCGCTGTTGCGGACGGCGAAGGTGTAGTCGGAGAGCACGTTCACGCGGCGGCCGTGGCCGCGCTCGACGGCGACGACGACGCAGTCGAGCGTCGCGAGCTCGCGTTTCAGCTTCAGCCATGATTTGCCGCGGCGGCCGGGGGTGTACGGCGAGTCGGTGCGCTTGAAGACGAGTCCCTCGTTGCCGCGGATGCGGGACTCTTCGAAGCGTTCGTGGATCGTTTCCGCGCTTGCACCGGCTTCGAGCGCGGTCCACGGCGCCGGCTCGAGCGCGTCGCAGGCATTCGCCAGCAGCTCGGCGAGCCGCGTCCGGCGTTCGGCGAGCGGGAGGTCGAGCAGGAACTCGTCGTTCTGCGCGAGCGCGTCGAAGGCGACGTAGCGCACCGGGACCTCGCGCAGCAGCTCGTCAGAAACCTCTTTGCGCTGGAGCCGTGCTTGGAGATACCGGAACGGGAGGACGCGCCCGTTGCGGACCGCGACCAGCTCGCCGTCGAGCGCGAACGAGCCCGGCAGCGCGCGCAGCGCTTCGACGACTTCGGGATACGACGCGGCGACGTCGTTGAGTGTGCGCGAGAAGAGCGAGACGCGCTCCGGCGTCACGTGCGCCTGTACGCGGATCCCGTCGTACTTGTCTTCGACCAGCCACGACGCGGCGACTAGGTCCTTGTATTCCGAACCGTACGCAATCGGCGAGGCAAGCATGAACGCGACCGGCGCGTGGTACGCGATCGTCACCTGGTCGAGCGTGTCGTGCTTTGCGGCGAGCGCGACGGCGCCCAGATCGCCGGCGGCACTTGCTGCGCGACGCACCGCGCGCGGATCGCGCTCGAACGCCTGCGCGACGGCGTCGACGACCAGCCCTTCGCGCAGGCCGATCCGCAGCTCGCCGGTCATGATCTTGATGACGTACGTCGCTTCGAGTGGGTCGGTGCACGCCGAGAAGATCCGCTCGCACAAGATGCGGCGGCGCTTCTGCGCGTTCTTCCCCGACGCGTCGGCGATCTCGGTCAGCACTTCGTAGAGACGCGCCGGCGTAAGCGTGTCGCGGAAGAGGCCGAGATCGTGCGAAGGGCGCACGAACGGCCCGAGCGCGGCGCCGAGGTCGCCGGTTGCGCGGTACGCGACCGAGAGCGCGGCGTCGTCGACACCCCAGGTTGTCGCGGCCGCCTCCACGATCGTCCGGCCGCCGACCGCGAGGCTGCGCTCCTGCGCCTGCGGGAACGGGTTGCCGGTGAAGTAGCGCGTCGCCGGCGCGAGGTCGTCGTCGTCGAGCTCTCGCAGGTAACCGGCGACGAGCGCGATCTTCTCCAGCTTGCTCGCCGTCGCGGCGATCGCGGCGCAGGTGCGGGCGAAGGCGATCATCTCGCGCAGGGCTTCGCCCCGGCGGCGCAGGTAACCGCCGCGCCGCCGCGGTAGGCCGCAGGCGTGATCACCGCGATCGTCCTGATGAACGTCGAGCCGGGCCGGGTGCGCACCCTCGCCGAGGAGCTGCTCGCGATCGAGGGCGTGACGGAGTGTTACAGCGTCGCCGGCCCCTACGATCTGGTCGCGATCGCGCGCGTCCGCGAGCACGAGGAGCTCAGCGACCTGGTCACCGAGCGGATCGCTTCGCACGCCGGGATCACGGCGACCGAGACGCTGATCGCGTTCCGCTCGTTCGTGAAGCGCGATCCCGGGATGGTTTGGGACATCGGAACCGACTAACACAAGGAGCACTGCATGATTCGAACGACCGCTGCGGGCGCGCTGATCGCCCTCGTCACGCTCTCCGCCACGCCGGCCTACGCCGACGCGACGGGCGACGTCCGTGCCGCGATGCTGAGGTTCGCCGGGCTTTCGTCGTACGAGATGACCTTCGTGACGGGTGCGCACGGGGGCACGATGGATTTCGTGAAGCCCAACTCGCTCCACATGACGTCGGGACCGTTCGAGATGATCCGCATCGGTACGACGACCTACATGAAACAGGGCCCGCGCGGCTGGATGAAGATCCACGACACACCGGGCGCCGTGCCGGCCGACTTCGGGAACAAGATCCGAGACCTAGCGAACAAGCCGAACGCGGTCAGCGCGACCGACCTCGGGATGAAGAACGTCGACGGCGAGGCGCTGCACGCCTATCGCGTCACGTCGGACGGCGGTTCGCCGACGACCGTCTACATCGGGCGCGACGGCTTGCCGCACCGCTTCCAGAGCAGCGGCGGCAGCGGCGAGAACGTCGTGAAGATCGGCAAGTTCAACGCGGTCGCGCCGATTCGCGCACCGATCTAACCGCGCCCCGCGCGGTCGCGTACGCCGGGCGGCGTTACGCGAGCCATGATGCGCGGCGCAACGCGAGAAAGATCGCCCACGGGATCATCCAGACCAGCGCCAGCACGATCATCGCGCCCACGTAAACGCCGGTCGGCACGAGCTTGAACGTGTCGGGCGGCGCAAGCGCGACGAGCACGGCGAACGTCGTCGCGACGAAGCCCGTTCCGGCGACGATCCACGCGCCGGCCTTTCGGCCGGGGATGCGAAACGGACGCATCACGTTCGGCTGCGTGTAGCGCAGCCGAACCACCGCCGCGAAGATCGGCAAATAGTAGAACGCCAGCAGCGCGGTCACCGCGGCGGTGAGGATCCAGTACGCCTGGTTCACTTGCGGGACCAGCGCGAAGGCGGCAGCGACGACGGTCACGACAGCGCCCTGCCACAGCATGATCGCCGCCGGAACTTGGCGCGCGCTCAGCGTGCGAAAGATGGGCGGAAGCATTCCGCGCCGCGCAACGGCGGCCAGGCTCAGCAGCGGGCCGACGAGCCACGCGCACATCAGCGCGAGCGCGCCGAGCGCGGTGAGGATCGCGAGCACCGGCGCCGCCCAGCCGATCCCGAACTCGCCGAAGATCACCGCGAACGTCTGCACCACCCCGCCGCTCAGGCTGATCTTCTCCGCGGGAACCGCGAGCGCGATCGCGAGCGTCGCGAAGATGCTCAGCCCCGAGATCGCGACCAGCGCGAGCAGCATCGCTTTCGGATAGTCGCGTTGCGGATCGCGTACCGCGAGCGCGTAGTAGCCCGATACTTCGAGTCCGGTAAACGCCAGCAGCAGCGAGGAGACGAACGGGATCTTTCCCGCGTCCCAGCTCGGAATCACGTGCGCGAGCGTGAACGGCGGAAGCGCGACGTGCTTTCCGGCGGCGATCCACGCGACCCCCGCGGCGATCAGCACCACCGCCGGAACGATCGAGCCGAACAGCGTCCCAAACGAGGTGAACCGCGCCGCGGTGACCGGACCGCGCAAGCTCACCAGCGTGAGCAGCCAGAAGATCGCGATCATCACGGCGGCGACGAATATTTTGTTGTCCTGCAGCGCGGGATCGAATCCGAACGCGAGCGAGACCGCGACGAACGCCAGCACCGTCGGATACCACGGCAGGTTCAGCACGACGATCGACCAGACCGACATGAACCCGGTGCGCTCGCCGAACGCTTCCGCAACCCAGTCGTAGACGCCGCCGTCCTTCGGCCAGGTCGAAGCGAGCTCGGCCGCGGTCAGTCCGAGCGGGACCAAGAACAGCAACGTGCCGAGGACGTACCAGAAGATCAGCGGCCAGCCTTCGACCGCCATGCTCGGAAGGTTGCGCACGGAGAATCCCGCCGCGGTGCTGACCATCGCGACGTAGAAGATGCCGAGCTTCGCCGCCGGCCGGACGCTCACGGCCGCTCACCTTCCGCGCGGTGCAGGCACTTCCCGGCGGCGCCGGGTAGCGGTGCGCTATGTTCGACGGATTCACGCTCTCCTACGTCGATACGGGCGAAGCGACGATTCGCGTGCGGCACGGCGGGAGCGGACCGCCGCTGCTCCTGCTGCACGGCCACCCGCACGTGATGTGGCACCTGATCGCGCCTCGGCTCGCGCGCGAGTTCAGCGTCGTCGCGATGGACCTGCGCGGATACGGCGACAGCTCGAAGCCGCCGACGGCGGAAGATCACGAGCCGTACTCGAAGCGCGCGATGGCGCGCGACGCGATCGCGGTGATGCGGCACTTCGGCCACGAGCGCTTCGACTTGGCCGGACACGACCGCGGCGGGCGCGTCGCGTACCGGCTCGCCCTCGATCATCCCGAGCGCGTCCGCAAGCTCGCGACGCTCGACATCCTTCCGACCGGCGAACACTTCCGCCGCGCCGACATGAAGTTCGGGCTCGGCTACTGGCACTGGTTCTTCCTCGCGCAGCCGTACCCGCTGCCCGAGAAGCTGATCGGCGCCGATCCGGATTTGTTTTTCACCGGCCGGCCGAACCGCGAGAGCGTGCACGCCGCAGAAGCGCTCGAGGACTACCTCCGCTGTTACCGCAACCCCGAGACGATCCACGCCGCGTGCGAAGACTACCGCGCCGCCGCGACCTATGACTTCGCGCTCGACGAAGCGGACCGCGGAAAGAAGAAGATCGCCGCGCCGCTGCTCGCGCTGTGGGCGGCGCGCGGCGCACTGCCGGCATGGTACGACGTGCTCGCCGTGTGGCGCGACTGGTCCGACGACGTGCGCGGCCACGCGATCGACAGCGGGCATTTCATGGCCGAAGAAGCGCCGGACGATACGTACGCCGCGCTGCGCGAGTATTTCTCGGCGTAGACGCCGAAACGGGCGAAAACTCGGCAATTCGGCGCTAGATTTGCGGCGAGTCCACGTTTCGCGGTAGAACGGCCGTTCAGAACAGCGCGAGCTGTTCGTTAGCTTCCAAGTAGGTCGCGTCGATGCCGAGCCGGCGCAGCCGCCAGACGAAGTCTTTCCAGCCGTGGTTCAGTACGACTCTCTTCGGCTGCGCGAGCTCGATGTAGCGCAGCAGCGCGGGGAAGTCGGCGTGATCGCTCAGCGGGATGCACGCGTCGACGCCGTAGCGGAACGGCGCGCTCTTGTCGAGCGCCCAGCCGGAGAGCATCGCCGTGCGCGCGGGCTTTCCTTTCAATGCCTTCGGCAGGTTCTTGCCGGACGGCGGCCAGATCAGCGCGCGCGTGCCGTCGTACGTCACCGCGTCGTAGCGCTCGTACGGCGGCAGCTTCACTCCGGCCGCTTCGTAGACGCGCGCGATCGCGTGGACGGCGCCGTGCACGGTCATGGGAACGTTCGCTTTGCCGAGAATCGCCATCGCCTCTTGCGCTTTGCCGAGCGAGTACGCGTAGAACACCGGCGCGCAGCCGTCCTCAAGCGCTTTCATTGCGAACGAGACGATCGTGTCCTCGACCTCGTCGCGCGGCGGAAAAACGTACTGCGGGCGCCCGAAGGTGCACTCCATCAGCACGACGTCGCAGCGCTTCACCTCGGCCGGCTCGCACGTATACGACCGCGACAATTTGAAGTCGCCGGTGTAGACGAAGCGGCCGTGCTCGCCCTCGATCAGGAGCTGGGCGCTCCCCAGGACGTGGCCGGCAGGGAACAGCGTGAGGGTGTGCTCGCCGTCGCACCAGGGCTCGTTGAAGCCGTGCTCCTCGAAATCGCAGGCCGGCCGCGGCCGCTCGCGCAGGAACGAGGTCTGCTTCGCGCGGGCGATCGAGCGCTCGAAGCGCGAGGCGCAGATCCGCGCGTTCACCGGCGTGGTGACGATGCGGTCGTGCTCCCGGGCGTGGTCGCTGTGGCCGTGCGAGACGTAACAGCGCGCGCGAGGGCGCATCGAGTCGATCCAGAGGTCGAGGTCGGCGACGTAGAGCGACCGTTCGGCGAGGGAAAACATAGGCGGGGCGAACATCTGTTCGCGCCGGCCCGAGGACGCACCCTTTCAAGGCGAGCCGGGGTTTACCGGTCCACCACACTCCCTCACCGCTTTCGGAGCAAGAACTGCACGTGCGCGTCTACGACAACATCGCCGACACGTTCGGTAACACGCCGCTCGTCCGCATCCCGCGGTTGAACAAGGGGCTGGGCGCGGAGATCCTGGTCAAGCTGGAGTCGATGAACCCGGCCGGATCGGTCAAGGACCGGATCGGGGTCGCGATGATCGAAGC
>DASZGA010000112.1:0-5085 GCA_035939295.1 Candidatus Elarobacter sp.
CCGCTCGCGACCTCGTCGAGCACGGCGAGCGTCTGCGCGGTGCAGCGCTCCCACGAGAACGTCGCCGCGCGCGCGGGACCGCGCGCCGCCAGCTCCGCGCGCCGCGCGCCGTCGTCCATCAGCGCCCGCATCGCGGACGCCCACGCGCCGGCGTCGTGCGCCGCGTCGATCCATTCCACGGCATCGCCGCCGACCTCCGGCAAAGCGCCGGCGCACGCGGCCAGCGCAGGTGCGCCGCACGCCATCGCCTCGAGGAGCGGAAACCCGAACCCTTCGTACGTCGACGGCACCGCGACCAGATCCGCGCCCCGGTAGAGCGCGATCAGTGCGTCGTCGTCGCGCGCTTCGACGACCACACCGCCGCGCGGGAGCGTGGGCGGCATGCGCGTGAACGCAAGCGCGATCTCGCCGTCGGGAAACGCGCGCGCGAACCCCTCGACGAGCGTCGCGCTGTTCTTGCGCTCGTCGTGCGCGCCGACGTGCAGGATGTAGCGCCGCCCGCGCAGCTCGGCGGGGAGCGCCGCCGGCGGGCCGGGCGCGAACGACGGGTCGGCGGCGAGCGGCGTCACCACGATCCGTTCGGCGTTCACCCCGAGCCGCCGTTCGACCTCACCGGCGGTGAACTCCGACTGCACCAAGATGCGGCGCGCGGTGTTGGCGGTGACGAGAAACGGGTTCTGCTCGCGCGCCCGCGTCTTCGGGTCGGCGGCAGGGAAGGCGAACGGCGCCGCGTCGTGCACCGTGGCGACCGACGGCAGATCGGTGCGCAGAAACGTCCCGTTCCACGGAAACCAGACCGCGCCGGCGTCGCGCGGGACGCGCCGCGCGACGTTCACGTCGGCTGCATTCGCGCCGAGCGCGCGCGCGACCGCGGCGCGGTTCGGAAACAAATTCCGCACCACGAACGTCCAGCGAAAGCGCGGATCGTGCAGCGCGCGCGAGAGGACGGCGCGCGCGTAGCGGCCGATCCCGCGGTCGTCCCGCGCGAGGTTGTGCGCGTCGACCGCGACGTGGACCAGGCTCACCCCCGGCTCTTCGGACAGTCGGGAAGGTCGGTGTAGCCCTCGGCGTTCGAGTGCTTGAGGATGTACTGGATCAGGTCCGGGAACGAGCTGACGTTGCTGCCCGGCGGCGGCGTTTGCAGCGTGATCGGGAAGTCGCCCTTCTTCAAGTTGGTGTCCGACCACGGATCGGTTTGCTCGCCGTTGGGATAGACCCATTTGTACGGAAAGATCGCCGACTCACGATGGCCGTCGGGGAAAGTCACGGTCGCCGAGATCGGCTCGTACGCGGTGCCGTTCGAATAGTGCGGCGCACCGGTCGGTTTGAAATCGACGAAGCCGCAAGGCGTGTTCGCGTTGACGGCGCCGTTCCCGTTCCCGGCGTTCCCGCTTCCGTTCCCGCCGAGGCCGCCGCCGGCGCCGGGCTGGTTCCCGCTCCCGTTTCCGGTGGACGTCCCGGTTCCGGACCCGGCCGCATGCGGATTCGCATAGTGGCCGCTGGGCGCTTTGGCGATCGCCTTGTGCGCGCCGCCGCCGCGACGGCGCGCGGGCCGGCCCTTCGCGCGGCCGGCGACCTGCTGCACCGGTGCGAGGGTCGCGCGCGGCGGCGGGGTGATCCGCGGCTCCGGGGTCGGAGGCGGCGTCGGGAGCGGTGTGGGCGTGGGCTTCGGGGTTGGTTTCGGCGTCGGCGGCGGCTTCTCGAAAACGATGCGCGTCGCCACCGCCTCGCTCTCGGTGTTGCGGGGCGTCGAGGGACCGTGCAGCAGACCCAACAGGATCTCGTGCAGTGCGATGGCGCCGGCGACCGCGACGATCATGCGATCGCGGTTGCGCCGAATATCGATCACGACAAGCGCTCTTCGTCGGGACGAAAAAGCCACCCCGGCCGGGGTGGCTCGTTCGCGTTTACGACTGTTCCCGGTTCACCGGCTATAGTGCGAGTAGTACCAGTCGTGGACTTGCTGGTCGGTCGGGTATCGGCCGTACCGGTTGTAGTACCACTGGCGATAGGACGCCTGGCGGCGCGCCTGCGCGCGCTGCTCGTCGCGTTTCTGGTGCACCTTGTGGTTGTAGTTCGTGATCAGGACCGCTGCTGCGGCGCCGCCGAGGATGATGTTCCGCGTGCTGGCTGCACCGTCGGCCAGCGCCGGCGCCACCGCCCCGAAGGTCATCGTCGCGGCGAGCGCGCCCGCCGTGAGTAGTTTCTTCATAGCGTCTCCCGTGTTCCCCGAACGGGGAAAAGATAGCGCCCTGGGAACGAGTTGTGAGCAGCCCAGGGTTCCCCCGAGAGGCCCCGAGGGGGCGAGGGCGAAGCGGGCGAGCCGTGACCGCGCAGATCGAATCGCTCATCCGGGCCATCCCCGACTTCCCGATCCCGGGGATCCTCTTTCGGGACATCACCCCGCTGCTGGCCGACCGTGCAGGGTTCAAGGCAACGATCGATCTCTTCGTTCAGCAGTACAAGGATGCGAACGTCGAAGCCGTGGTCGGGATCGAGGCGCGCGGCTACATGCTCGGCGCGCCGGTCGCCTACGCGCTCGGGGCGGGGTTCGTCCCGGTCCGCAAGCCCGGGAAGCTTCCGGGTGAGAAGTACAGCGAAGAGTACGCGCTGGAGTACGGGACCAACACGCTGGAGATCCACGCCGACGCCGTCGGCCACGGTCACCGCGTCCTGGTCGTCGACGACCTCCTCGCCACCGGCGGAACGATCGCCGCGACCCTTCGCCTGCTGGAAAAACTCGGCGCGAACGTGGTCGGCACCGCGGTGTTGATCGAGCTGGAAGCTCTGAAGGGCCGAGCCGCCCTAAGCGGGGCGCCCTTGACGTCGTTCATCAAATACTAGCCGGCGCGACTGCGGTTGCGGCCGCTTGACCGAAGCCTTTGCATCTGAGACTGTGTCTCAGTTAGGATAAGGCTTCATACTCGATGACCGTCGCAGATCTCGTCACCAAAGTCCGGCAGTACGACCCGTCGCTGGACGGGGCGTGGCTGGAACGCGTCTACGAGGTCGCGGACCGGGCCCACGAGGGGCAGCGCCGGGCTTCCGGCGAGCCGTACGTCGCGCACCCGCTGGCGGTCGCCGACGTCCTCGCGGATCTGGAGATGGACCGCGCCACCATCGCCGCGGCGTTGCTGCACGACGTCGTCGAGGACACCGTCCTCACCAACGAGCAGGTCGCCGAAGAGTTCGGCGCCGAGATCGCGGCGCTGGTCGACGGCGTTACCAAGCTGACCCGGATCCCGTACCAATCGAAAGAAGACGCGCAGGTCGAGAACTTGCGCAAGATGTTCCTGGCGATGGCCAAGGACATCCGCGTCATCATCATCAAACTGGCGGACCGCCTGCACAACATGCGGACACTCTCGTCGCTGCCGCCGGCGAAGCAGCAGTCGATCGCGCGCGAGACGATCGAGATCTACGCGCCGATCGCGCACCGGCTCGGGATCTGGCGCGTGAAGTGGGATCTCGAAGACCTCTCGCTGCGCTACCTCGACCCCGACGCCTACCGCGACATCGCCGAGCGCGTCGCGAAGAAGCGCGTCGAGCGCGAAGAGGCGGTCGCACAGGTCATCACCGAGCTGAAGGCCGAGTTCGAGAAGGTCGGCGTCAAAGCCGACACGACCGGTCGCCCCAAGCACTTCTACTCGATCCACAAGAAGATGCTCAAGGGCCGCGACTTCTCGACCATCTACGATCTCACGGCCGTGCGCGTCATCGTCGACACGGTGAAGGACTGCTACGGCGCGCTGGGCGTCGTCCACGCGATGTGGAAGCCGCTCCCCGGGCGGTTCAAAGACTACATCGCGATGCCCAAGCCGAACATGTACCAGTCGCTGCACACGACGGTGGTCGGCCCGGGCGGCGATCCGCTCGAAGTGCAGATTCGCACCTGGGAGATGCACCGCACCTCCGAGTACGGAATCGCCGCGCACTGGAACTACAAGGAAGGCTCGAAGAACGACGACGCTGGGCAGAAGCTGCACTGGCTGCGCTCGCTGCTCGAGTGGCAGAACGACATGCGCGACTCGCGCGTGTTCATGGAGAACCTGAAGCTCGACCTGTTCGACACCCAGGTGTTCATCTTCTCGCCGAAGGGCGACGTCTTCTCGATGCCCAACTCGGCGACGCCGCTCGACTTCGCGTATCAAGTGCACACCGACGTCGGCCACCACTGCGTCGGCGCGAAGGTCAACGGAAAGATCGTTCCGCTGGACTCGCACATCAAGAACGGCGACATCGTCGAGATCCTGACGAACAAGTCGTCGCGCCCGTCGCTCGACTGGCTTTCGATCGTCAAGACGAGCGGTGCGAAGCACAAGATCAAGCAGTGGTTCCGCAAGGAGAAGAAGGAAGAGAACACGCTGCGCGGGCAGGAGGCGGTCGAGCAGGAGCTCGCGCGCGCCGGGCTGCGGGTCGACGTCGCGCGCGGCGACATGATCGACAAGGTCGCCAAGAAGCTGAACTACCAGACCGCGACCGACATGTTCGCGGCGATCGGGTTCGGCGACGTGACGCCGACCAGCGTCGTAGCGCGAATCCGCGAGGAGACGAAGTCCGACAACGTTGTCGAGATCGCCGCGCTCCCGCGGCCTGCGACGGCGCGCCGCGTCGCGCGCAACTCCAGCGGTATTCGCATCGCCGGCGTCGACGACGTGCTGGTGCGGCTCTCGAAGTGCTGCAGCCCGGTCCCGGGCGATCCGATCATGGGGTTCGTGACGATCGGCCGCGGCGTCTCCGTGCACCGCGCCGACTGCCCGAACACCGCGTACATGAACGCAGCTCCGGAGCGAATCCTCGAAGCGGAATGGCTCGACCAGCGTACGCTCACGCACGCCGTCGACATCGAGATCGAAGCGAACGACCGCAGCGGACTGCTCCAAGACATCCTCGGCGTAGCGGCGGAGCTGAAGACGCAGATCAGCTCGGTGAAAGCCGGCACGAAGCGTGACATGGCGCTGATCTCCCTCACCGTCCAAATCAGCGACCTCGACCACCTGCAAAAGCTGCTCCACAAGCTGCACGCGATCAAAGACGTCCGCAACGTCTGGCGCGTCACCAAACGCGAAGCCCGGGCCAGCGGCT
>DASZGA010000113.1:0-1614 GCA_035939295.1 Candidatus Elarobacter sp.
ATGGTCGCCGAGTACGACGACGAGCTCACCGAGCACCTCTCGAAGTTTAACGGCGAATGGATTTCCAACGATCTGCTGGCCGCGTTCCGCGACGCGCAGAACCTGGCGGGCTACATCACGACGATCATGGCGAAGTCCGGCCTGAGGGAATAGCTGTGCTTGGCGCCGGACGTTTCAGCTGACGACGTACCGCGGCGGGCTGTTCCCGTCAACGACGACGATCACGTGCGCGGACCGCTCGACGCGCCCGCTGCGCTCGCCGGAATACGGCGTCTTCGAATGAACGCACGAGAGATGCGGGCTTTGGTGATCTTCACCGTGATGGGACTGTGCGCGGCCTGCGCACCCCCACAGCCGGCGACCTCGAACCCGGGATCGGCCGTTACGGCCGTACCAACGCCATCGGTTCGGAGCAGCGCGCCGGCGTGGCGGTACGCCTTGCCGCCGCGTTGGGACATCTCGCAGGTGCGCGTCGGCGACACCGCCGTCGTGATCGGAGGCCGGTCGGACGTTCGCGTGCTCGATCCCGCGACGGGCCGCCTGCGTTGGCAGCGCGGCGGCGGTGCATCGACGATCGTGCTCGGCGACACCGCCGTCTATTACGGTGCAACCGGAACGATCGCTTCCCGAGCGCTTGCCAGCGGCCGCGCGCTGTGGGAACGTCGTGCCGTGTGTCCGTCTGCGGCGGACGGCACGTCGGTCGGAGGCGTTTCGGTGATCGTCCGTGATGCGGGCGACCTCGTCGTCGGTTGCAGGGGTGGCCGCGTCGTGCGGCTGGCCGCCGCTACGGGGCGCATTTGGGCGGATTCCGGTAGCGCGTTCGTCGCGGAATCAATCGCGGACATCGCGCGGCTCGGCACGTGCGCCTACGGTGTCTCCGGATCGTCCACCGGCGCGGCTATGCGGCAGCACGCAACAATTCTCGATTGCAAACGGCTGAGCGTCATCGTGCCCGAGCAGGACGAAATGCAGGTTCTCGGCTCGATCGGAAATGTCGCGGTCCTTGACGAGCGGTGCTGCAACGGCCGGCCGGACGTCTACCGCCCGGCGACGATCGTGCGCGCGAATCTCACGACCGGCGCCCTCTCGCCCGAAGTCGATCTAACGCCTGAATCGAATCGCTATCCTGCCGATCAGCGCCCAATCGGACAAGGGTCCGCAGCGATGCTGGATGGAAGCGAGCTCTACCTCGCCGTCGATCGCTCGCTGTATCGTTACGGAGATCCGCGCGCGCTCTCCGCGGTCCCGCAGCGAATCGCAGCCGATCTCGCCGATTTTCCAGTGATCCTTCGGCACGGGCTGCTCGCAGTGCGTCTGCGAGTTGAGGGGGGAGCGATCAGCGATCAAATCGTTCGCATTCGCAACGGAGTGCTCGATCCGCTTTGGAGCTCGCGTGAATCAGGGCCGGTCATCTTCGGCTACGACCCCGACCTGGCCCCTGACGTGCTAACGATCAGGAATACCGACGGGTCCAAGGGACAGACGCTGGTCAGAACGTACGACGGAGCGGAGCTCTTCATCGCGGATCCATGCCAGTTGTTCGGCGCCGGTCGTGACCTGGTTCTGATGCTCTGCACCACGGACACTCTCGTCGGAAACCGGTACCTGCAATAC
>DASZGA010000114.1:0-7083 GCA_035939295.1 Candidatus Elarobacter sp.
CGGCGGGCTTTCCGACGTGGTGGAGGTGAGGAGACTCGAACTCCTGACCCCTTACATGCGAAGCAAGTGCTCTACCAGCTGAGCTACACCCCCACGGGCCGACTCGGGATTCTAGCAGGGGTCGGTGCTCCCTGTAAAGGGGCGGGTCGGCGCCGCGGCGAGAGAGAGGGCGATGCCTACTCCCCGCGCGGCGGTCGCGGCCTTCGGGCTGCTTCTGCTGGTTGCGTGCTCGCACGCGTCGACGGCTCGCCCCGGCGGGCCGATTCGAATCGTCGCGACGACGACGACGCTCGCCTCGATCGCGCAGGGGGCGGCCGGTGACAAGGCCGACGTACGCTCGCTCGTGCCGGTCGGGGTCTCGCCGGAAGATTTCCAGCCCGCGCCCGACGCGATCGAGGCGCTGCGCAACGCCGACGTGCTGGTCGAGAACGGCGCCGGCCTCGAAGGGTGGCTCGATGCGACGATCCGCAATGCGGCCAACCCGAAGCTGCGGATCGTCGTCTGCACCGACGGGCTCCCGGTCGTCAACGGCAACCCGCACCTCTGGATGGACCCCGTCTACGCGCGGGCTTACGTCGCGAAGATCCGCGACGCGCTCGTCGCCGCCGATGCCGCGCACGCCGGAGCGTATCGCACCGCTGCGGCCGCGTACGACAAGACGCTGGTCGCGCTGACCGCGCGCACCAAGACGAAGATCAACACGATCCCGGCGGCGCGGCGAACGATGATCGTGTTCCACAACGCGTTCGACTACTACGCGCGCCGCTTCGGGCTGAAGATCGTCGGCGCGATCGAGCCGATCGCCGGCGCCGAACCGAACCCCGCGCATATCGCCGACCTCGTGCGGCTCGCGCGCGCCGAGCACGTTCCCGCCGTCTTCGCCGAGCACGAGTACAGCGACAAGCTTGCGCGCGCGCTCGCAGAAAGCGCCGGCGGCTTGAAGGTCGCATTCCTCTACGACGACTCGCTCGGCACCGATCCCGGCACCTCGACCTACGTCGGGATGATCGACACCGACACCGACACGATCGTCTCCGCACTCCGATGACCGCACCCGCGCGCGCGCAAAATCAAACCAACGCCGTCGAGGTGCACGACCTGCACGTCCGGTACGAGCGTGTCGAAGCGCTGCAAGGACTCGACTTCGTCGTACCGCGCGGAACGGCGCTCGGAATCGTCGGGCCGAACGGATCCGGGAAGTCCACGCTGCTCAAAACGGTCGCCGGGTTGGTGAAGCCGTCGCAAGGGACGGTGCGCGTGCAGGGGCGGCCGCCGCGCGAGCTGCCGCCCGGGACGATCGGCTACGTTCCGCAAGTCGAAGACGTGGACTGGCAGTTTCCCGTGACCGTGCGCGACGTCGTCGCGATGGGGCGCTATCCGCGGCTCGCGCCGTTTCGCCCGTTCTCCGCGCACGACCGGCGCGCCGTCGCGCGCGCGATCGAAGCGCTCGATCTAGGCAGCCTCGCCGACCGACACATCAGCGCGCTCTCCGGCGGACAGCAGCAGCGCACGTTCGTCGCGCGCGCGATCGCGCAAGAGCCGCTGCTGCTGCTGCTCGACGAGCCGACGACCGGCGTCGACGCCGCAACCGAGGACTCCCTGCTGGCGCTCGTTCGCGGACTCGTCGCCGACGGGCTTCCCGTGCTGATGACGACGCACGACCTCGACCGCGCCTCTGAATGGTTCGACCGGCTGATCGTCGTCGACCGAAAGATTCTGGCAGACGGCACGCCGACCGACGTCCTGGAGTCCGGCGCGTACGCCGCGATCCGCGAGCACACCCACATCCACGGCCACCACCGCGCGGACGAGCACACACACTAGCATGGACGGATTTCTGGCGCCGTTTCAGTACGATTTCATGCAGCGGGCGTTCGTCGTCGCGCTGTTCGTCGGCGCGCTGTGCTCCGCGATGGGGACGTACGTGGTGCTGCGGAAGCTCTCGTTCATCGGCGACGGGCTCGCGCACGCCTCGTTCGCGGGGATCGCGATCGCGTACCTGAAGGGCGCGAACTTCTATGCCGGCGCGGCGGCCGCGACGATCATCACCGCGCTCGGGATCGGGTTCGTCCACCGGCGCGGGAAGGTCTCGCTCGACACCTCGATCGGCGTGCTGTTCACCGGTGCGTTCGCGCTCGGCGTCTTCTTGATGTCGCGCTCGCCGCGCGCGACCGTCGACTTGCAGAGCTTTCTGTTCGGCAGCATCCTCGGCGTCTCGCCGTTCGACGTCGGCATGGTCGTCGGGCTCGGGCTGTTCGTCGCGCTGATCGTCGGGGCGCTGTGGCGGCCGCTGTTGTACACTTCGTTCGATCCGACGGTCGCCGAAGCGGCCGGGATCCGCGCCGGCTTCATCGACTACGCGCTGCTCGTGATCCTCGCGCTGACGATCATCGTTTCGCTGCAAGCCGTCGGGATCGTGCTGGTCGCGGCGCTGCTCGTCACGCCGGCGGCCGCCGCCGGACAGCTGACGAAACGCTTCATCCCGATGATGGCGCTCTCGTGCGCGTTCGGCGTCTTCTCGACCGTCGGCGGCTTGTACGCGTCGTACGAGCTGCACGCATCGTCCGGCGCGACGATCGTGCTGCTCGCGACGCTCGTGTTCTTCTGCGCGCTGGGCGTCAACGCAGCGCGTCGACCGCGGCGCGCTCCTTGATCGAACCGATCCCCGTCACCGCGTCGTAGCCGGGCCGCACGCTGCAGCCGTCCTGCTGAAGATCGGCGCAGCCGTGGACGAGCGGAGGCGGCGTGGGCAGCAACCCTTTGAAATTCTTCGGCAGCGGGTTGCGGCGCGGGCGCAGCGTGTTGTCCTTCCAACCGCGGTCGTTCTCGCGCGAGATGTCACGGAACGCTTGCGGCGAGCTCTTGGCGAGAACGTACAGGTCGGCGTTCGTCAGGATGCGCCGCTGCGGTCCGACCAGCGAGTTGATCGCCGCCAGCTCGCCCGCGATCAGCGAGGCGCTTTCGCTCGTCCCGCCGACCCCGCCGATCCCGTAGCCGTGCCAGTAGACGCGCAGGTGGCCCGACGCGTCGGCCGAGACGTCCGGAACGATCCTGTTCTTCACGTAGCCGGTCGAAAAGATGAACTCGCTGGGCGCGTTCTGCCAGCTCGGGCGCGGTTCGACCGAGATCCCGCCGCCGCCGGCGTGCTCGAGGTCGTTCCACGGGCCCTCGTCCGCGACGCCGTCGCGGTCGCCGAGCTGCGTTCCGCCGGCGCAGATCACGTACGGCGAGACGCATGGCCATGCGACGCGCGCGCGCTCGATGCCGGCTTCTTTGTAGCCGTAGGCGCCGTCGTCGCCGGCCGGGACGACGAGCGGGATCCCGCGCACGAGCGCTTCCAGAATCGGGAGCGGCGTGAGCCCCCATCGCGATGCGATCGGGCCGTCGGCCGGCCCGGCGACGACGGGCAGCACCATCACGGTCGGGTCGAGGTCGAGCGCGCGCGCAAGCGCAGCCGTCGCGTCGTTGCCGCCGCCGCAGATGTCGTCGTAGTCGGCGATCACTTCGGCCATCGGCGCCATCGTGATCGCGGCGCTCACGTCGAGCCCGGCTTCCTGGCCGCGGTCGTCGCGGCCGCACTCGCTCGAGGCGTTCTTGAACACGAAGCTGCGCTCGCTCACGCGGCTCATCGTCGCGCCGGGCGGCGCGCCTTCGGAGGCGAGGAACTTGCGCAGGTCGTTGACGTCGAAGCGGTCGGAGGCGTCCTCGACCAGGACGATGCGCTGGTTTCCGCCGCCGTTGTCGATCGCGTCGGTCATCGAGCGGAAGCGCACCGGCTCGTACCAGTCACCGCGGAAGTACGTGAACGAGGGCCGCGTGTCGGCGAGCCGCGGCGTATTCGCGACGACGGCGCCGCGGACGTCGCGGACACCGGCCAGCGGAACGTTCAGCGGGCCGCTGGGCGCGAGGACCGTCCGCGTCCCGTCGCTCCACTTCTCCCAGCGGACGCCGAAGAAGCGCTCGGCCTCGGATATCCGCATCAGCACGCCGACGACGAGCCCGTCGCCGGCGACCTGGACGTCGGTCGCGCCGGCCGCGCGCAGCAGCGCGCCGGCGGCGCGGGCGTCGGGGACGCGGCCGAACCGGTCGATGAACGCCTCGCGGGTCAGGACGCGGTTGTGCGCCGGGTTCGCCGGGTCGCTCATCTGCGCGGCGAGGCCGTCCAGGTCCGCCTTGGGCTGCAGCTCGAGGGCGAGGTGCAAGGTGGTGCGGCCGTCGGCCGGTCCGGCTTGCTTCAGCCCGGCAAGCGCGCCGAGCGGAACGGCAACGCGCGAGCCGGCCGCGCCCGCAATCTGAGACGACGATGCAAGGGATAGCGCGAGCGCCACGCAACCGATCAGCGAGCCGGAGAGTTTCCTAGTCAACCGCGTCCTTTCCGAGGGAATACGTAGCATGCAACGCACGGCGTTCATTCGCAGTCTCGCCGCTACCGCCGGAACCGTCGGCGTCGCCGAGCTGACGCACATCGCGCCCGCCCTGGCGGCGCTCGACGAACCGTCGGTCGGCCGGGAGGTGTTCGCTCAGCTTCGCGAAGACGGCGAACTCCTCTTCGATTCGCAGTACTACGAGCACCTGAACGAGATCGGGTCGGTAATCGCCCAATCGGTGGTTTCACGCTATCCCTATCCGATCCGCTACCACATCGTGCGCGGCGACTCGGCCAACGCCTTCTCCGTACCGGGCGGAAACATCTACGTCAACGAGCCGCTGCTGCGGCTGGCGAAGAACCGCGACGAGCTGGCCGGCGTCCTCGCGCACGAGACCGGCCACATGGTGCTGCACCACGTCGCGCAGCGGATCTCCGCGCTGCAGAAAAAGAGCACGGTCGCCTCGATCGGCTCGATCCTGGCGCAAGTCGTCCTCGGCCCGCTCGCCGGCGCTGCCGTCGACTACGGTTCGCAGTACGCCGTCGCGGGAAGCGACGCGGCGCAGTCGCGGCATATCGAAGCGCAGGCCGACGAGGAAGGCGCGCGGATCATGGCGACGACGGGACAGTTCAACCCGTACGGAATGATTTGGTTCTTCCAGATCATGACCGAGACGTACGGACCGGGGCAGAACTCGTGGCTGCGCGATCACCCGCTCGACGAAGCGAGGATCAGCGATCTCGCGCGCCAGTTCCGCGAGAACCCCGCGGTCTTCGGCAAGTGGAAGGACACGCAGCAAAAAGACGTCGCGTACTGGTAACGCCGCGCGTTACGTCGTGACGTGCGTGTTGCCGCCCGCGTCGACGGTGACGTGCAGCGCGGCGTTTCCGGGGCGGCGCGCGGCGTCCCACGCGGTGAGCGCGCGCTGCACGCGGTCGACTCCGCCGCGGTCCTCGCCGTAGCGGCGCAGTACGACGGCGTTGCCGGCTAGCGTGAAGACGACGAGCTCGCCGGCGTCGCAGACGCCGAGCGTCGAGGCGAAGCCGTAGACCGAGTAGCCGCCGGGCATGAGGTTGGGGACGCGCTCGTTCGCGGCGGCCGGTCCTTGGACCGTGAGCCGGCAGAACGTCTCGTCGTGCTGCGCGAGCCAGAACGCGAAACCGTTCCACAGCTCGTCGAGGGTGACGCGGCGAACCGGCGTTGCGTCGTCCGGGTGCTCGCGCAGTGCCCGCGCGAGCGCGTTCGTATCGATTGCGGCGGCGCGTTCGTCGTTGACGCGCAGCGTCGTCGTGGGATCGCCGAGCGGGATCACGCGGGTGCCGTTCCCCGCCGACGGGCCGCGGAGCATCATGAACGCGGCGTCGACGACGGCGCGGCTTTCCAAGCCGCGCGCGTTGCGCTCGAATGCGATCACCTTTTGCTGCGAGCGAATCGTCAGCGGCGCGACGAGCCGGCCGCCGAGGCGGAGCTGCGCGATCCATTCCGGCGGGATTTGCTCGACGCCGACGCTGGCGATCACCGCGTCGAACGGCGCGTGCGCGGCATCGCCGCGCGCGCCGTCGCCGTGCAGCGTTCGCACGTGAGGATAGCCCGCTTCGTCGAGATGTCTGCGCGCCGCGGCGACGAGATCGTCGTCGATGTCGATCGTGGTGACGCTGCCGGACGGCCCTACCATCTCCGCGAGCAACGCAGCGTTGTAGCCGCTTCCCGCGCCGATCTCCAGAACGTTGTCCCCGTCGTGAAGCGCCAGCATCTCGATCATCTCCGCCATGATCGCGGGCTGCGACGACGAGCTGATCGGAACGCCGTCTTCCAACTTGATCGCGATCGAACGGTCGGCGTAGACGTCCTCGGGCGAAACGTCGGGGACGAACAGATGACGCGGCACGCGCGCGAACGCCTCGGCGACACGTGCGTCGTGCAGCGCCCCGCGCGCGCGCAACTCGGCAACGAGGCGCGATCGAAGCTCGGAGAACGCCGCGGGGTTCACGATGCAAGCGCCGGGACGATGACGGCTGCGCCGTCGACGGCGTCGCCACGCACTGCGGCCAGGGCGTCGGAGACGCGGTCGAGCGGAAACACCGTCGCATGTGGGCGCAGATCGATTTCGGCGGCGAGCGCGAGGAAGTCGCGCGCGTCGTCGCGCGTCATGTTCGCGACCGAGCGGATCTGGCGCTCGCCCCAAAGGAGCGTGTCGTAGTCGAACTGCGGGATGCGGTCGAGGTGGATCGCGTTGATCGCGACGACGCCGCCCTTGCGCAACGCGCGCAGCGCCGCGACCACGACGTCGCCCGAGGGCGCAAAGGTGACCGCGCGGTCGAGCGCGACCGGCGGAACGTCGGTTGCATCGCCGACCCATGCCGCGCCGAGCGAGCGTGCGAAGGCGCGGTGCGACTCGCCGCGTGTCGCGACGTACACCTCGCAGTCCCACGCGCGGAGCACCGCGAGCATGAGGTGGGCGGACGAGCCGAAGCCGTACAAGCCGACCCGTTCGCCGTGCTCGACGCCGGCGACGCGGAGCGACCGAAAGCCGATGATCCCCGCACACAGCAGCGGCGCGGCGTGCGCGTCGTCGAGCGCCTCGTGCAACGGATAGGTGAAGTCGGCGCGCGCGACGGCGTATTCGGCATAGCCGCCGTCGACGTCGTAGCCGGTGAAGCGCAGTGCGTCACACAAGTTCTCGGTGTGCCGGCGGCAGAACGGGCACGTTCCGTCG
>DASZGA010000115.1:0-12381 GCA_035939295.1 Candidatus Elarobacter sp.
CGTCGCCGCCGATCTGCGGCGCGCCTCGGCGCTCTCGTTCGTCGCGCTGGCGCCGAACGGCGACCTTTCCGCGCAGCCGCAGGACGCGCCGCCGTTCGCGAACGCCGCGCTCCCGCTCGATCCGACGCCGGACGGCGTGCACGTCGTCGGCGGCGCGCATCCGACGTCCATCGCCGCGACGGCGGACGGCGCGTACGCGTTCGTCGCGATGACGAACGTCGACCGCGTCGCGACGATCGCGCTGCGCGGGACGCCGCGCGCGGTCGGCGGGACCGAGCTGCGTCTGTTCGACCGCGGCCCGTACGGAACGCAGCCTGCCGCGCTGGCGCTCTCGAAAGACGGCTCGCGCTTGTACGTCGCGCTCGCGGGGCTCAACGCCGTCGCGGTGATCGACGCGCGCGACCCCGTACACCTGCACCGCTTGGGCCTGATCCCGACCGGGTGGTATCCGACCGCGCTCGCGCTCGCGAACGACGACCGCACGCTCTACGTCGTCAACACGAAAGGGTTCGGCCACGACGCCGGCTTCACCGGCGATCTCGCGATCTTCGCCGACTCGAACGCGGTGTGGTCGACGCTGCAGAAGATCGACCTCTCCACCGTGCAGCTCAAGTCGACGACGATGACGACGCTCGCCAACACGCGCCGCGTCGTCACCGCGCCGGTCTCGTACCCGAAGGCGATCACGCACGTCGTCGTGATCCTCGAGGAGAACAAGACGTTCGACTCGATGCTCGGCGATCTGGGCGCGCCGTACGGCGATCCCTCGCTGGTCTCGTTCGGCGAGAGCGTCACGCCGAATCTGCACGCGCTCGCGCGCCGTTATGCGTTCGCCGGCAACGTCTTCGCCGACGCCGAGGAGTCGGACGCGGGGCACCAGTTCTTCGCCGGCGGGATCGCGACGCTGTACTCGGAGCGCACGCTGTTTGCAAAGGGCGGCCGTGTCCCGCTCGTCAACAAGAACGAAGATCCCGAAGACTACCCGCGGCTCGGCTACGTCTTCAACGCGCTGGCGCGCCATCGGATCAACTTCCGCGACTACGGCGATCTCGTCCGCGTCAGCGGATACGACGAAGGCCAAGCCGCCGATCCGAAAACGGACGATCCGAACTTCGCCGGCGTCGCCGACGTGGACGCGCCGGCGCAAGGGCTCGGCGGGGTCTACAGCCTCGACGTCCCGGCGCCGTCGGTCCTTGCCGGCCACGTCGACGTGAACTTTCCGGGCTGGAACCTGCGGATCCGCGACGAGCGGCGCGCGAAGGAGTTCATCCGCGACTATGGTGCGCTGGTCGCGCAAGGGCGCCAGCCGCGCTACACCTACATCTGGCTCCCCGCCGATCACACCGGCGCCGGGCCGAACATCCCGCCGATTCCCGAAGAGGTCGCCGACGGCGACCGCGCGCTCGGGACGCTCGTGCAGTATCTCTCGCACCTGCCGTCGTGGAAGCAGACCGCGCTCTTCGTGATGCCCGACGACGCGCAGTCTTCGCGCGATCACGTCGACGAGTACCGCACCTACGCGATCGTCGCCGGACCGTACGTGAAGCGGCACTACGCCGGAATGCATCACATCTCGACCGTCAGCGTGCTCAAAACGAGCGAACAGATCCTCGGTCTCGGCACGCTCTCGCTCGGCGACACGCTTGCGACCGACATGAGCGATTTCTTCACGGCGACCGGCGGCGACGCCGCGCCGTACGACGCCATCCCAGTCCCAACGCAAACCGCGAGCGCCGAAGGGAACCGCATCGCGGCGCTCCTCGAGCGAACAGACCAGAACGCGCCGGACGCCGACACCGCGCGCGGCGCGCGGATCGCCGCGCTCTCGCGCGACGCCGACAAGCTGGCGCAGCGGCGCCACGCGATGCGGCCCGAGGTCTACCGCCGCGAGCAGGCGGAGCTGTACGCGCGAGCACTCGCGGTGCTCGGCGACGGTCCGGCGCCGGCGTCCGGAGCGGCTCCGAACGGCGACTGATCGACGAGGCCGAGCAAACGCGGTACGATCCTCGCATGCGCGCGACCGACATCAGCTTTTTCATCCTGCGTTTGGCGCTGGCGATCACCATGTTTCCGCACGGCGCCCAGAAGGCGCTCGGCTGGTTCGGAGGCCCGGGCCCGGCCGCGATCGTTCAAGGGCTGAGCGGCCAGATGGGGATCCCGGCGCCGCTCGTTTGGGTGGTGATCGCGGTCGAGTTCATCGGCCCGATTCTGCTGGTGCTCGGCGTGCTGACGCGTTTGGTCGCCCTCGGAATTGCGGTCGACATGGCGGTCGCGGCGGTTCTCGTCCACGCGCCGAACGGCTTCTTCATGAACTTCACTGGGAAGCAGGCCGGCGAAGGGTTCGAGTTTTTCATCCCGCTCGTCGGGATCGGCCTCGCGCTGGCGATCGGCGGCCCCGGCCGCATCGCGCTCATGAAACGCTTCTAAGGCGTCATCGCTTCATCAGGCGAGCATCGAATACGAACTCTTCAAGGTTCGGATCGACGGTCAACGCCCCGGCGCGAGCGTGCGCGGGATTGACGACGTAGTTCCGCTCGGCTTTGACGATCGCGGAAGGTACGGTAAGTGTGAGCGCGGCGCGCGAGCGGAGCCACGCCTCGCCGTAATTTCGCGCAACGGCGGAGTCGACTCCGTCCCAGCCCGCGGGCGGATCGCCGCGCTCGACGTCGTCGTCGCCGAACGACGCGCCGACGAACACGAGATCGCCGGGGAGCTCGTCCGGGTCGACGTTCGCGAGGTATTCGAGCGCGGCCAGCGACCGCGTCGACGACGCGTACGCCGCGCGCGTGCCGGCGCGATTCCATCGCCCGCCGACACGTTCGGCGCCGATTCCGGCAAACGCGTCGCGCGGCGGCGTCGCGTGCACGCGGCGCGTCAACCGCCAAGCTCGGATCACGCCAGCCCGCCGTACTCGATCGTCCCCAGCACGCGGCGCACGAGCGTCGTACCGGGTTCGGTGGCGATCAGGTCGAGCGGGATCTCTCCCCCCAGGACGCGATTCGCTTTGCGGAGCCAGCGCATCGCCTTGTCGAGCGCCCCGAAGGCGCGCGCCGCCTCGAGGGTGATCTGCGCGAGCCGCAGCGTGCGATCGCCCTCGGCGACGCCGAGCAGCTCGCGACTCCCCTGCTTGCGCGAGATCGTCTTCTCGCTCACGCCGATGACCGCTGCCAGCTCCGGCGCGGTGAAGCCGGTCTTGCGCAGGTCGGACCACGACGCGGTCGTCAGCCCCGCGCGAATCTCGGACGCCAATTCCAGCGCGTCCTCTTCGCGCCGGTACGTCGTGTCGAGCAGCGATACGCCGCCGCGCAGTCGCTCCAGCGAGCGAAAGATGCGGGAGACGGGCCGGCCTTCGTCAGCTGCCGCGACCTGGACTTTTGACCGTCGTTGAGTGGTCATTTGTCTAGATCGTATCACGAACGACCGCGCGCCGCAAGCCCGCAGCGCGGCGCGATCGCGGCGTCGAGTCAGGACCCGGGGTGGCGTCCGGCGAACCGTCGCGAGTCGTGACCGTGAAGTCCTACCGCACACCGTATGTGTCCAGCGACGCCGGCGCTCTCGCCGGCGCAGTGATGCTGCGGCCGTCAGCCGCCGTCGACCGCCTCCCGCCGATCAAGGGCGAGCCTTCGCCGATCGCCGACCGTGCGCAGGAGCAGCACGACGTGCTCGCCGCTCGCCTGCGCGCGCTCGGCGTCGCGGTGCACGAGATCAAGCCGCACACCGAGGCGCCGTCGGAATCGCTGGTCGCGGATTGCGCGATCATGCTGCCGCATGGTGCGGTGATCGCGCGGCCCTCGCAGATCGAGCGCCGCTCCGAGGTCGCCGCCGTCGAAAAGCACCTCGCGGAGATCGGGATCCCGATCGTCGGGCGCATCGAGGCGCCCGGGCTGCTCGACGCGACCGATATCGCGCTCGCGCCCGGTCGTGCCTTCGTCGGCGTCCCGCGGCCGGGAAGCGGGCTGCGCCGCCGCTCGAACGAGCTCGGCCGCAAGCAGTTCGAAACGATCGCCGTGCAACAGGGCTTCACGGTCGTCGAGCTGCCGGTCGCGAACGACGTGCCGCGGTTGCGCGACGTGTTCTCCGTCGTCGCCGCCGACGTGGTGATCGCCGCGCCCGACCGCGTCGACGTCGTCACCGTGACCGGCGTGCGGATCGTCGCAGTGCCGCGCGGCGAAGAGCTCGCCGCCGGCGTGCTGACGCTCGGCGACCGGCGCGTGCTCGCGAACGTGCGCTTCCGCGAGTCGATCGCGATCATGCGCAAGGCGAAGATCTCCGTCGACGCGCTCGACCTGTGGGAGTTCGGCAAGGCCGGCTTCGGCCCGTTCTCGCTCGTCCTCGCGGTCAAACGCGGATGAGTGCGCGCATTTGCGACTAGCGATACTCTCCGACATCCACGGCAACGCGCACGCGCTCGACCGCTGTCTCGACGACCTCGCCTCGCGCGGAAGCGCCGATGTCGTCGTGGCGGCGGGCGACCTGTGCCTCGACGGCCCGAAGCCGAAGAAGGTGCTCGAGCGCTTGCAAGCGATCGGCGCGCGCTGCTTGCGCGGGAACACGGATCGCATGGTCGGCGAAGCGGACTTGGAGCAGCTCGATCCGGAAGACGCGCGCGGCGTCGCGTGGGTGCGCGCGAAGATCGGCGAAGAGCGCGCGCAGTGGCTCGCCGCGCTTCCGCAGACGCTTGCGTTCGGCGACGGCGAGGACGGCCTGCTCGTCTGTCACGCCAACCCGCTGAGCGACGACGAGCACGTCTGGCCCGACGCGTACGACGACACGCTCGAGCACTTCTTCGACGGCGTCACGCAGCGGACCGTCGCGTTCGGTCACCTGCACCTCGCGTACGTGCGCGTGTGGCGGGGCCGCACGCTGGTCAACGTCGCGTCGGCGGGCTTACCCAAGGACGGCGATCCGAACGCGCACTACGCGATCCTCACCCAGCGTTCCGGCGGCTGGGAAGTGCAGTCGCGGCGCGTCCCGTTCGACGTCGAGAAGGTCGTCAAGCAGCTGCGCAAGAGCGGGATCCCCGATCTCGCGAAACGCGTCGAAACGTTGCGCCGCCACCGCTATCCGAAGCTCGGGCCGCCGGGCTCGGTGATCCCGTGAGCGGAACCGCGCTGCGGATCGACCGGCTCGTCAAGCGCTACGGCGACTTCACCGCGGTCGACGGGATCACGTTCGAAGTCCCGGAGGGTGAGTTCTTCGGGCTGCTCGGGCCGAACGGCGCCGGTAAGACGACCACGATCAACGCGATCGTCGGCCTGGCGAAGATCACCAGCGGCTCGATCGAGCTGTTCGGACACGACGTCGTGCGCGACTGGCGGGCCGCGCGGGGAACGGTCGGGCTCGCGCCGCAAGAATACAACTTCGACCGCTACCTCAACATCCGCGACGTGCTGATCTATCAGGCGGGCTACTACGGCATTCGCGGCAAGGCGGTCGAGCAGCGCGCCGACATGCTGCTCGAGCGCTTCGATCTCTCCTCGAAGGCGAAGCAGCCGTACATCAAGCTCTCGGGCGGGATGAAGCGCCGGCTGACGCTGGCGCGCGCGCTGATCCACGAGCCGCGGCTGCTGATCCTCGACGAGCCGACCGCGGGCGTCGACGTCGAGCTGCGCCTAGAGCTGTGGTCGCTGCTGCGCGAGCTCAACACGAAAGGGACGACGATCATCCTGACCACGCACTACCTCGAAGAGGCCGAAGAGCTGTGCGACCGGATCGGGATCATCCAGTCCGGCAAGCTGGTCGCGCTCGAGCGCACGCAGCAGCTCGTCGGCGACAGCTCGCTGCAGGACGTCTTCCTGGAGCTGACACGGCGATGATCGCGAACGCCGTCGGGTTCGAGACGCTCGTCAAGCGCGAGATGGTGCGCACGTTCTCGATCATCAATCAAGTCATCTGGCCGCCGGTGATCCAGACGCTGCTGTACGTCTCGATCTTCGGGCTCGGGCTCGGCAGCGCGATCAAGAACGTGCAGGGCGTTCCGTACGCGCAGTTCTTGGTCCCGGGGCTGATCATGCTGCAGGTGATCGACCAAACGTACAGCGAGGGCTCGTCGTCGGTCTTTCAAGGCCGGTTCATGAACTCGATTCAGGAGCTGCTGATCTCGCCGCTCTCCGCGACCGAGATCGTGCTCGGGTACATCGTCGCCGGCGTGGTGCGCGCGATCTTCATCGCGCTGCTGATCAGCGGGCTCGGCTTCGTGCTGGTCCACGCCGCGCCGCAGAACTGGGGGCTCTATCTCGTCGCCGTCACGCTGGTGGCGGTGCTGTTCAGCGCGCTCGGGATCATCTTCGGGCTGCTCGCCGAGAAGTTCGACCACATCGCGGTGCTGACGACGTTCTTCATCACGCCGCTGGTCTTCGTCGGCGGCGTCTTCACGTCGCTGGCGATGATGCCGCCGCTGCTGCGAACGATCTCGATGGTGAACCCGATGTTCCACATGATCGACGCGCTGCGCTACAGCTACATCGGCCGCGGCGACGCGCCGCTTGCGCTCTCGCTGACGGTCGTCACCGTGCTCGCCGCGCTCGCGCTCGGCGCCGCGCTGCGAATGACCGCGGTCGGCTACAAGCTGCGAACGTAGCAAACGAATGCAGCCGGCCGCGCACGGCGCCGGGCGAATCCGCAACCCGAAAACGGTTGCGGGCGTCCGTATGACCATGACGCGTCGTACACCGTGGCTGCTTGCCTCCGCGCTGGTTTTCGGGAGCGTTCCGCTCGCGGCGGCGGCGGAGCAGCTGCCGGGGCCGGTGGTGGGGCGCCCCGCTCCGGCGTTCACGCTCACGACGGTCGACGGCAAGACCGTGCGGCTGTCGGACTATCGCGGCAAGACGCTGGTGATCAACGTGTGGGGCTCGTGGTGTCCGCCGTGCCGGCTCGAGACGCCCGATCTGATCGCCGAGGCGAAAGGCGACGCGTCGCACCGCGTCGTGTTTCTCGGCGTCGACACGACCGAGAACGCCGGCGTCGTCCGCGCGTTCGCGGCGGCGAAGGGGATCCCGTACCCGCAGGTCGCTACGACGAGCGAGAGCGAGTTCGCGAAGACGTACGAGATCCGTAACTACCCGACGACGTTCGTGATCGGTCCCGACGGCGTGCTGCGCGCGCGGCACGCCGACAACATCCTCCCGCGCGCGCAGCTGCACGCGTACATCGCCGCCGCGCAGCGCGGTGAGACAGCGCCGCTCACGACCGCGTTCCAGGCGCAGCTCGACACGCTGCTCGACCCCGCGAAATACCCGTTCGCCGGCGATCCGGCGGCGATTCGCGCGGCCGTTGCGAAGGCCGTCGCGGCGATCGCCCAAGCCGACGACGATCAGGACGCGGCGATGAACGACGCGGCGCGGGACCACGATCTCCTCAAGACGCAGCAAGAGCAGGAGACCTTGCGCGCCGCCGCGATCGACGCGTTCGCGCCGGTCGTCGCGACCGACGCCGACCGCGCGCTGTTGGCACGGCTGCGCGGCGACGAAGCGTCCGCGCTCGGCAAATGGGCCGACGCCGATGCGATGTACGCGGAGGCGCTGCGCTTGTCACCGGGCAGCGTCGACGCGCTTTCCGGAGAGGCGTATGCGGTTTCGCATCTCGGCGACGACCGGCGCGTCGCCGCGATCGACGCGCAGATCGCGCAAGCCGCGCCGTCGTACGCGTCGTATGTCTCGCTGGGCCGCGCGCTCGCCAAGACCGGCGATCTGAAAGCCGCCGAGGACGCGTTCGAAAAGGCGCGCACGCTCGCCGTCGGCAATCCGGCGCGCGTCGCGTGGACGAACCTCTACTACGGCCGAATGGAAACCGCCGCCGGCAACCGTGAGAAGGCGCGCGCCGCGTTCGCGCGCGCAGGCGACGCCGCGCAGCAGATCGCGAAGACCGATCCGCGCGCGGAGTGGTACGTCGAACAAGCGCAGGAAGGCGCCGTCGCGCTCGACGTGACGCACGGCTCGCAGCCCGCGCTCTCGCTCGCGCCGTGGACCGGCGCCGATCTGCCCGGCTCGATCGCCAGCACGATCAAGTACCGGCTGGTCGTCACCGGCGCGCCGGGGATGCGGCTCGCGCTTTCCGCCAGCGGACTGCCGAAGCGCTGGATCGGCTCGTTCTGCACCGACCGCGTCTGCGCGCCGTTCCGGACCTCGGTCGTCGTCCCCGCCGGCGGGGTGAAGGTCGTCGAGTTCCAGGTCGTTCCGACGGCCGCGCACAAGGGTTCGGCGAACGTTCGGATCGACGCCGCCAGCGGCGGGCGCCCGGTCGCGACGGTCGGCACCCACGTGAGCGTTTAGTCAAGGAGAATATGCTGCACGCCATCATCGCCGCGAGCGCCCTCGCGCTCACCGGCCCGCAGGTCGGCGCCCCCGCGCCCGACTTTCACCTGACGACGCTCGAGGGCCGGCCCGTGACGCTCGCCGACTACCGCGGCAAGACGGTGGTCATCAATGACTGGGCGACGTGGTGCCCGCCGTGCCGCGAAGAGACCCCCGATTTGATCAAGGCGGCGAAGAAGTTCGCCGGAAAAGACGGCGTCGCGTTCCTCGGCGTCGACTCGACCGAAGCCGCGCCGATCGTGCGCGCCTTCGTCGCCTCGAAGAGCATGCCGTACCCGCAGGCGATCGACGACCAGAGCTTCGCGAAAGCGTACGACGTGCGCGCCTATCCGACGACGTTCGTGATCTCGGCCGACGGCGTGCTGCGCGCGCGCTATGTCGGCAACATCTCGCCGCAAGTCCTCGCCGGCTATATCAACGACGCGCGCGCCGGCCGCGACGGCGTCCTCGCAACCGCCGCGCAGAAGAAGGTCGACGAGCTGCTCGACCCCTCGAAGTTCGTCTTCACCGGCGACGTCACGGCGGTTCGCTCCGCGGTGCAGGCGACGCTCAAAGCGATGGACGCGGCCGAGAACGTCGACGGCGACACCGACTACGTCCGCACGCAAGCCGAAGAGAACGTGCTCCGCGAGGCCTCGGTGAAGGCGCTCGAGCCGCTCGCGCAAACCGGCGCCGACAAGGCGCTCCTCGCGCGGCTGCAAGGCGACGCCGCATCGGCGCGCGAGCAGTGGCCCGAGGCGATCGCCGCCTATGAGCGCGGCCTCGCGCTCGCGCCGAGCGACGCCGACCTGCTCGGCGGATATGCCGCGGCGCTGCACGCGACCGGCGACGACGCGCGCGCGACCGACGTCTACGCGAAGCTCACCCAGGTCGATCCGAGCGTCGACTCGTTCGTCTCGCTCGGGATCAGCGCCGGCGACGCGAAGCGCTTCAACGACGGCGCCGTCGCGTTCGCGCAGGCGATCGGCCGCGCGCGCGCCGCGGTCAAGGCAAAGCCCGGCAACGCCAAGGCGACCCGCAAGCTCGCCTGGGCGTACCTCTACGAAGGCCGGATGTTCGCGAAGGCCGGCGAGACGGCGAAGGCGCGGGCAGCGTTCGCGCAGACCACCGCGTGGACGCAGAAGCTGCCGAAGAACGACTCGCGCTACGCGATGTATCTCGAAGAAGCGCAAGAAGCGACGGTCGCGCTCGACGCCGCGCATCCGAGCGGCAAGACCGCGATCTCGCTGGCGCCGTGGACCGGCCCCGACCTCCCCGGCTCGGTGACGAGCACCTACAAGTACCGGCTTGTCGTCGCCGGGACGCCCGGCAAGAACGTCGCGCTCAGCGCCGCCGGCTTGCCGAAGCGCTGGGTCGCCTCGTTCTGCAGCGACCGGCAGTGCGCGCCGTTCCGCACCACCGTCGCGCTCCCGTCCTCGGGGGTGAAGGTGATCGAGTTCCAGGTCATCCCGCAGTCCGCCGCCCGCAGCGCCCCGACGATCCGGGTCGACGGCGACGGTGCGACCGCCAGCGTCCGAGTGGCCGCAAGCGGATAGTCGGCGCGGGGTTCTCCGCCCCGCCAGCGTAACAAGCTCTCACCCCGGCCGGTAGGCACGGGCGTCTATGGCGGAGGCTAGGCCATCACGGACGAGGTCGTCGGAAAGGTCGGGCGCGTGACTGGGACGGTCGGTCCCGGACGGGTCGGCGAGATCATGCTCGCGGTCCGTGGCGGGAGCGAACACTTTCACGCCTACCCCTGCGATGCGAAGAGCATCTCGATCGGGACCCGCGTCGTGGTCGTCGAGTATTATCCGCCGCGGACGGTAATCGTCGCCGAGGCGTAATCGCGCCGGCGCGGGAGGAAACACGTGACTGCCATCGGTCTGTCGATCTACATCGTCGTCGCTATCGTCGTCGTCGCCATCGCATTGTTCGTTTTGGTGTTTCGCGCGATGTGGCGCGTCGCCGAGCCGAACGAAGCGCTGATCATTTCGGGACTCCATCACCGCTCGAACGAGGAGACGGGTGAGTCGCTCGGCTTCAAAATCGTCACCGGCCGCGGAACGCTCGTCATCCCCGGCGTCCAGGTGGTGCGCCGGCTCTCGCTCGATCTGCGCGAGTCGGAGCTGCAGATCGCCTGTGTGACGCAGCAGGGGATCCCGGTTCACATCAAGGGCGTCGTGATCTACAAGGTCGGCGACGACTTCGCTTCGATCGCCAACGCCGCCCGGCGGTTCTTGGATCAGCAAGACCGGATGGACGCGCGGATCCAGCAAGTGTTCGCGGGCCATCTGCGCGCGATCTGCGGCTCGCTGACCGTCGAAGACTTGATTCGCGAGCGCGACAAGCTGACCGAGGCAACGCGCGGCGCATCCGGCACGGAGATGGAGAAGCTGGGGCTCATCGTCGACTCGCTGCAGATCCAAGAGATCGATGATCCCACCGGCTACATCGACAACCTCTCCAAGCCGCACACGGCGACGGTGCAGCGCGACGCGCGCATCGCGCAGGCGCAGGCCGATCAGGAAGCGACGCAGCGCGAGCAAGAGGCGGCGGCGCTCAAGGCGCAGGCGCAGCGCGACAGCAAGATCAAACAGGCCGGTTTCCAGGCGGAAGTCGACAAGGCCGCGGCGCAGGCGAAACAAGCCGGACCGCTTGCCGACGCGATGGCGCGCCAGCAGGTCGTGGTCGAAGAGACCAAGATCGTCGAGCTCGACGCCCACAAGAAAGAGTCGGAGCTGCTGGTCTCCGTGCGCCGTCCGGCCGACGCCGCGGCGTACGAGAAGACGACGCTCGCGAACGCGCAGCGCGATGCGGACATCGCGTCGGCGCAAGCGCGCGCGAAGCAGATCGAGCTGCAGGCGCAGGCCGACGCGACGCGCGTCAAGCTAGCCGCCGATGCCGACTCGACGAAGACCAAGATGATCGGTGAAGCCGAAGGCGCGGCAATTCGCGCGCGCGGTACCGCAGAGGGAGACGCGATCAACGCGCGCGGCCTCGCCGAAGCGGCCGCGATCAAGGCGCGCGCCGACGCGCTCGCGCAGAACCAGGAAGCCGTCATCTCGCAGCAGCTCGCCGAGAAGCTGCCGCAGATCGTCGAGGCCGCCTCGAAGGCGTTCAACAACATCGATCAGATGATCGTGATGAACGGCGCCGAGGGGATCACCGAGATGATGGGCAAGGTCATCGCGCAAGGCGCCGCGGGACTGCAGCTCGCGCGCAACCTGCTCGCGCACACGAAGTCCGGCGCCGGCGACTACACGACGCCTGCGGCCGCGAACGGTTCGAGCGCGATCGTCAAACCGGCGGCGCCCACCGAGACGAAGTGAGCCTCTGGACTCGCATCGTCCGGCTGGTGACGGGCGAGGCGCGCTCGCAGATAGCGCGCCTCGACGACCCGGCGGCGACGGTCGACGCAGCGTACCGCACGCAACTCGAGATCGTCGACGAGGTGCGCGGTCACCTCGTCGACCTCCTCACCGCGCGCAAGCGGCTGGAGATGCAGCTCGCGGTCTACGAGCGCACCGGCGCGCAGCAAGCGGCGGTCGAGACGTTCCGCGCCGAGATCGACGAGCTGCGCGGCCGCGAGGACGCGCTCGCGCGCGCGGCCGACGAGTTGCGCCGCCGCGCCGACTCGCTGCGCGCGGAGCGCGACATCACCCGCGCCCGCGTCGCCGCCGCGAAAGCCGGGATCGCCGCGCACGGCGCGATCGCCGGGATCACCGCCGAGCACGCGGAGATCCGAACCCTCCTCGACGACGCTCGCGAACGCACGATGGCGCTGCAAGCCCGCGCCGCCGCGCTCGCCGAACTCGTCGACCGCGACGCCAGCGCGATCGCCCCGCCGCAACCACCGCCCCACGTCGAAGCGAAGATCGACCGCGAAGCGCTGCCGTAGCGCGGACGGGTTTCGTGACGCAACAGCCCGGATGGGGTATGCGGTATCCGGGCCGAACCCGTCTCCCCGGAGACGGGCGGCCGCGTACGGTTCGGAGGGTTCGTTGGTCCACTCGGCAAGCGCTGGGCGTGAGGCTACGCAGCGGCGACTTAGGCTGCTCGTCCGTGCGGGTGAGCTCTTTCACCAGTCGCT
>DASZGA010000116.1:0-60881 GCA_035939295.1 Candidatus Elarobacter sp.
TCGCCGTGCTCGCGTGCTGTGCGCTTCCCGCGAACGCGCGCTCGCCGGTGAAGATCGGCACGTTGCCGTCCGGTCCGGTCGACGGGATCACCGACGTCGCGGGCGTCCGCGTCGCGCACGTGACCAAGATCGAGGGGACGAACGTACGTACCGGCGCGACCGGAATCGTCGCGAACGCGGACACGTGGAACGATCGCGTCGCTGCCGCCGCGTATGACTTGAACGGCAACGGCGAGATGACCGGAGCGCACTGGGTGAACCAAGCCGGCTTTCTCGAGGTGCCGATCGTGCTGACCGACACGCTCGACGTCGGCCGCGCCGACGACGGCGTCGTGTCGTGGCTGATCGGGAAGCATCCGGGGATCGGCGTGCGCGAGGACGTCCCGCTCCCGGTCGTCGCCGAATGCGACGATCAGGCGATCAACGACATTCAAGGCCGGTCCGTCCACGCCGAAGACGTCGTTGCGATGCTCGACGCGGCGAAGCCCGGCGACTTTCCGCGCGGCAACGTCGGTGCGGGGACCGGGATGCGCGCGTTCGGCTTTGCCGCCGGGATCGGCTCGGCGTCGCGCGTGCTGCCGGCCGACCTGGGCGGTTACACCGTCGGCGTTCTGGTCAATGCGAACACCGGCTCTCGCGCCGAGCTTCGGATCGACGGCGTTCCGGTCGGACGCGCGTTCGCGCGCGAGCTGCTCCCGGTGTATCCGCGCGCGTCGGGATACGTTCCGCCGGCGCGCGGGCGCGCTGCCGACGGGAGCATCATCATCGTCGTCGCGACCGACGCACCGCTCGACTACGCACGTTTGCGTGACGTCGCGAAGCGCGCCGGGATGGGACTTGCGCGCACCGGCGCAACCTCGCACGTCTCGAGCGGCGATCTGTTCATCGCGTTCTCGACGACGCACCGCTACCCGCGCGCCGGCGGGATCGCCGGGCCGCCGCTGGTCAGCGACGAGGACCGCATCGACGCGCTGTTCGAGGCGACCGTCGAAGCGACCGAAGCCGCGATCGACGACGCGCTCTTCAGCGCGCACACCGTCAGCGGCAAAGGCGGGGTGACGTATTACAATCTGCCGTTCGAGCGCGTGCGCCCGCTGCTGCAGCGCTAGGTCGAGAACGTTCCCAAGATCTGCTGTGGAACGCACGCGATCGCGCTGTCGAACAGCTGCACTTGATAGAGTGTCGCGCCGTTCAGCACCGGTATCGTCGAGGTGAACCATTGCGCGTTGCCGGGCACGCCGGGTGGGATCGAGGGCGGGGGCGACGACGGCGCCAGATCCGACCCGGTGACCACCGATGCATCCGAACCGACGAGCCGCGTAGCGAGCACCAAGAACGGCCCGGGAACAGGAAAGTTGTTCTGCCACACGTAGATCCGGCCGACGTTTACCGAGACGCCGGTCTGCCCGTCCGCGGGTACACCTTGGAAGACCAGTCCATCGATCGCGATCACGGGGAGCAGGCAAAACCCGACGATCACCGGGACGACCGCCGCCGACGCGCCGTCGCCGAACACCAGCGAGGTCTGGCCGTTTCCCGACGGCGTCACCGTGAACGATCCCGGCTGGCCGGCGACTGCCGTGACGGTCAGGATCTGGGGGTTCGTCTGAAGGACGTGCACGGTCCCGGCGAAGCGGCTGGCGATCACCGTCGTCGACTGCGGAAACGGCGTCGGAAGCGCGCTGAACGCAAGCGCCTGCGGCGCGGCCGCGGCGAGCGTGGGCGCGACCGAGGGCGGCGTGGGCGTGGCGTTTGCGATGCCGACGATCGGCCCGGTGGCGGTTCCACCGCCGCCGCACGCGGCGAGCATTGCCACGGCGGCGATCGCAGCGAGCGCCGCCGCACGCGCGAAGTGATCGCTAGTCATCTCCCGGCCAGCATCTCACGCGCGGCGGCGCGCTGCTAGCAGTACGTTCGTCCCGTTGCGGCGCCGTTGCTATTGCGTCGTGAACGTTCCGGGATTGAACGTGGTCGGACCGTTGTACGCGCCGCGGAAGCACGGATCCGCCGGAGGGTAGACCGCATCGACGAACACGTTGTACGTCGTGTGCGGCGCAAGCGTCGGCAGCGCCGACACGACGGCGCCGGGAACCACCGTGACGGTGCCTGTCGCCGGGGTGAAGGGGCCGCCGACGACGACCGCGTTCGACCCCTGCGCGACCAGACGAAGCGATCCGCTCGGCGGATCGTAGCTGATCTCGACGCTGGTACCCGAGGTCGGAACGCCGGTGCTGCCGGGCGCCGGCGCGAGCATCGCGGGAGGCGCTACCGGGGTGACCACTACCGGGATGGCGCACGCCGATTGCGACTGCCCCGCTCCGGTACACGCCCCAAGCCCTGAAAGGGCGACCAAAGCCGCCGTGATACGCAATCCGTTCAGCATCCGCATTAGCATGCGGTTTCTGCGGCCGGCGCGCTAGCGGTACGTTCGTCCTGAAAATCGGAGAGGGGGAGATTCGAACTCCCGATACGTTTTACCGTATGCTCGCTTTCCAAGCGAGTGCATTCAACCGCTCTGCCACCTCTCCGCGGCCGGACCAGCTTGCCGACGGCGCTCATTCACGCCGCGGCGCACGAACGCCTCGCCGCCGCCGCAAGGCATGAACGATCAGATGCGCGCGGGATGCCAGATCGTCTTGAGCTCGGTGTACGCGAGGACGCGCTCCAAGTCGTCGTACCGGTCGTCGAACCAGGCCTTGCGCCGCGGCGCGTCTTCGAAGCGCGTCCGCTTGACGTTCTCCGCTGCGAGCTCGCCGAGGCGCTTCTCGCTCGCCGCGTCGAGCCCGAAGGCGCCGAGCGCGTTGACGTCCATGTGGCCGGCGAGGACCGGGCCGAGCTCGGCGCGCGTCCCCGTCAGGACGTTGCACGCGCCGCCGGGGAGGTCGCTCGTCGCCAGGCACTCGGCGAAGACGACAGCGGTGCGCGGGTCGCGCTCGCCCGCCACCACCACGACCGCGTTCCCGCTGACCAGCGCCGGGAGCACGGCGGTGACGAGCCCGAGCAGCGCCGGCTCGTCGGGGGCGAGGAGGGCGACGACGCCGGTCGGCTCGGGGGTCGAGAAGTTGAAGTGCGGACCGCCGACCGGGTTGCGCGTCGAGGCGAGCGCGAGGTACTTGTCGCACCAGCCGGCATACCAGACGGTCCGGTCGATCGCTGCCGCGACCTCGCGCTCCGCCTCGGCCGCATCAACGGTTCCGCCGGCGGCGAGCTGCGCCGCGAGCTCGGTCTTGCGGGCCTCCATCATCTCGGCGAGCCGGTAGAGGACGAGCCCGCGGAGCGCCGGGGTCTGGCCAACCCACTTTTCGTGCGCGGCGCGCGCCGCGACGACGGCGTCCCGGACGTCCTTGCGCGAGGCGTGCGCGACGTTCTCGCCGTCGATCTGGTCGCTGCGCCCCGACTCGCTGCGCGCGAACGCGCCGTTGATGTAGAGCTTGTACATCTTGCGGACCGGGATCCGGCCGTTCCCTTTCATCGCAGCGAAGTGTTCCGCCGCCGAGCGCCGCTTCCTCGCCACGAAGGGAAACCGTTGTCCCCGCGCTCATGATGCGAGAATGGTGACGGAGCGAGCGCAGAAGAATCGAGCCACGCAAAGGCTGTTGTTGCGAACTCGGACCGGGGGCCCTACGCGTAGCGTGGGGGGCGCGTAGCCGGGGGCGAAGCGCCGTCAAATGGAGTTGATTTGCGTCCGCCATGGGCGGACCGCCTGGAACGCCGACAAGAAGTTTCAGGGACATACGGACGTCCCGCTCGATGCCGAGGGTCGTGCGCAAGCGTCGGCTCTTGCGACGTTGCTTGCGGACGAGCGGATCGACGTCGCGGCGTCGAGCGATCTCGTGCGCGCGGTGGAGACGGCGCGAATCGTGCTGGGGCCGCGCGATCTTCCGCTGCGGCTCGATCCCGACTGGCGCGAGATGCAGTTCGGCGAATGGGAAGGGCTGACGTGGGAGCAGATCGTCGCCGCGAACCCGCAGCTCGCGCAAAACGGCTCGACGTCGGTGATGGACTACACGCCGCGCGGCGGTGAGTCGTTCGACGAGCTGCGCGCGCGCGTGTCGCGCGCGCTCGAGCGGCTCGAAGCCGGCGCCGGCGAGAACGGCGTCGCGCTGGTGGTGACCCACGCCGGACCGCTGCACGCGCTGCTGAGCGTGTTGCTCGGTGCGGGCGAGGTCGAGGAACTGCACGTGCGCTTTCTGACCGCCTCGGTCACCCGCTTCCGGCGCACGCACGGCACCTGGAAGCTGGCGCGGCTGAACCAAACGGCGCCCGCCGCGTCATGATCGCGCAGCAATGGCGTGACGAGATCGCGCCGGTCAACCCCGCCTCCGCGGCGGAAGCACGGACGCGGATCGACAACCTCACCAAGCCCGTCGGCAGCCTCGGCCGCGTCGAAGACCTCGCGGTGCAATTATGCGCTATCGCCGGCGGCGTCCCGACGCACGCATACCAGCGGCGCGCAATCATCATCGGCGCCGGCGACCACGGCGTCGCCGAAGCGGGCGTCAGCGCGTATCCGGCCGAGGTGACGGCGCAGATGGTCGCGGGTTTTCTCGCCGAGACCGCGGCGATCAGCGCGTTCGCGCGCGCCGTCCGCGCCGATGTCTACGTGGCGAACTTCGGCGTGCGCACACCGCTCGATCCGCACCCGCGGCTCCTCGACGTGCATTGCGGCTACGCGACCGCGAACCTGGCGCGGCGCGCGGCGATCCCGCGCGACGATCTCGGCTACGTCTTGGCGGCGGGTGTCGCCGCGTTCGACGAGGTGATGGAGCGCGCACCGTTCGACATCCTCGCGCTCGGCGAGATGGGGATCGCGAACACGACCTCGGCCGCGGCGATCGTCGCCGCGTTCACCGGGAAGCCCGTTCCGAGCGTCGTCGGCCGCGGGACCGGGATCGACGACGAGCGGTTCGCGCACAAGGTCAACGTCGTCGAGCGCGCGCTCGCGCGGATTCAGGACTTCACCTGGGAGCAGATCGCAAGCGAGGTCGGCGGCTACGAGATCGTCGGGCTCGCCGGCATGATCCTCGCCGCCGCGCGCGCCCGCATCCCGATCGTGCTGGACGGCTTCATCGTCTCGGCGGCGGCGCTGATCGCCGGCGCGATCGCGCCGCACGCCCTCGACTACTGCATCGCCGCGCACCGCTCGCGCGAGCCGGGACACGCGCTCGCGCTCGCCGCGCTCGGGATGCGCCCGCTGTTCGAGCTCGATCTGGCGCTCGGCGAAGCGACCGGCGCCGCGCTCGCGCTTCCGCTGATCGAAGCGTCGGCGCGGATGGTCCGCGAGATGCGCACGTTCGAAGAAGCGGGGGTGGCGACGAAGGAGCCCGAGCGCTGACCGCGATGAACGGGATTCGCGCGCTGCGCGCGGCGTTCTCGTACTTCACGATCCTTCCGTTCGGCACGGCGGAGCCGCCCGACGCCGTCGCGCTCGCATGGCTCCCGCTGGTCGGCGCCGTCGTCGGCGCGATCGCCGGGACGGCGGCGTATCTCGTCGCGTACGTCGCGCCGCCGGCGGTCGCCGTCGCCGTCGCGTTCGGGTTGTCGATCGTGCTCTCGGGCGCGATCCATCTCGACGGTTTCCTCGACGGGTGCGATGCGTTCTTCGCGAGCGTTTCGCCCGAACGGCGGCTGGAGATTCTCAAGGATCCGCGCCACGGGACGTTCGCGCTCGCCGGGTTCGCGGTGATCGCGGTGTTCTGGCTCGCCGCGCTGTGGTCGCTCGATCCCCTCACGTACCCGCTCGCGCTCGCGCTCACCGGCGCGGCGTCGCGCTGGTCGGCGGTGATCCACGCGCTGTGGTTCGCATACGGGCGTGCCGGTACGCCGCCGCGCGCGCTCGAGCGCAAGCCGCCGTTCGCGGTGCTCGCGATCGGCGCGGTGCTGGTCGCGCTGCTCGCGTTCGCGTTGCGCGCGCCGGGCTGCGCCGCGGCGTTCGTCGCGCTGATCGTTGCGGCAGGCGCGATCACGTGGGCGCGTGTGCGGCTCGGCGGCGGCGTCGTCGGCGACGCCTACGGTTTCACGATCGTCATCGCCGAAGTCGCCGCGCTCGTCACGCTCGCGGCGCTCTAACGGCCTCCGCCGGCTTCATCCCGGACGTCTCGGCTCCGGCCGGCACGGGTGCTGCCCCTCGCTCGGGACGCTTGACTTGCTTAGTAGAACGTCCTAGTATAAGGCGACCGCAACCCTTGCCTAGATAGCCAAGCATAGGAGCCCTCGCCATGATGATCTTCGATAAGGCCGCGGACGTCTCGTCGCCTTCGAGCATGGTCTTGCTGCCCGACACCGACGGCCGGTCGCTGTGGTACGCACCGAAGTCGTATCGGCTGGCGAAAATCAACGGCAGACCGGCATGCACGTTCTACCGCGACCGAGACGCCGACTTGGGGTACGTCGCGCTGATTCTCGAGCCGTGGTACGACGAGAGCGAACTTCAGACGCTTACCCAGCAGATGACCGCAGCGGGCCGCGCACTCAATCCGATGCGCTACCTCGGAACGGATCCGAACGATCCTGTGCCGTCGAAGGCGACGCTCGTCGGCGCCTTCCCCAGCGAGGTCGGACCGGTTCGCATCACGGTAAACGGCGGGAACGGCGGATTCATCCAAACGCAAATACCGATCGCGTTCACGACCAACTATGCCGGTGCGGGATTCCTCGCGGGGATCATGGGCGCCGGTGAAGTTGGCCTCGTCTTCTCGTTCAGCGCGAAAACGGCCGGCGCGACGACGAAGTTTCATGCCCACGTGGTGGGGGACTACTCGCGATGCTATCGGGTTTTTCAGGCCCGTACCAGCTGGAGCTGGTGGCTTTGGAGCGGCGATTTCCAAAGCGCGTGGCAGGACTTGCAGACCAGTTCCGCCCTCGACATTCAAATCGTCGGGTCCGACAAAGACGCGAAAGACTTCATCTACAAGATGGCGGAGTGGTTTCGCGACAACTTCTTCAAGCCGGAGCTGTCCACGGTCACTGCGCCTTCCCACCCCGACAGCGGGATCATCCGAACGTCGCTGCGGTACGAGGCGATCAACGAAGGTAAACACTTCGAAGTGACGCTCGACGAGCTTGACATTATGCAATCGGTGTACACCTGCCCCGCGTTCACCGGCCACGTCGACCTTGGCGGGCATACGCTCGAGGCACGCTCGGAGGCGTTCAAATACGAAGCGCTTCCGCTCCTGCTCTCCACCGTCGATGCGAGGCGTTCGGGCGGACCGGTTCTCATGCGCACGTACGACACGGAGGTCCTTGAACTCGTCAGCCAGATGCTGCTTCAAGAGAATCGATAACGACGTATGCGCACGCGTGAATTCTGGAATTTGGGTTCCGCCGGCTTTCAAGGGCCGCTGCGCCTGGACTCCCAGCGGCTACCGGACTTGGAGACGGAGCGATCAACCGCGGCGGAACTCCGTTTCGGCGTCTACGACGATTCGGGCGACGTCGCGGCGCGCTACGTAAGCACTCGAGGCAGCGGCTCAACAGTCTTTCGGCCGGCGTCCTACGCGCTGCCGACCACGTCCATCGATACCGTCAGCGCCGTCAGCGTCGTCCCGGCGAACGGCATTGCTATGCCGTCGGTGTCGGGTGCCGGTCCGGGCCTCGGCGAGATCGCGTTTTCGCAACCGCTCGCGCCGGGCGAGCGCGCCGGCGTCGCGACCGTCACCTTTTCGGCGATGCGAAGGATCGAGGGAACGGCGAGGCTCCGCCAGGACATAGCGGGCGACATCGACGCGATACTCCTCGAATACGAGAGCTCTCCACTGCGCACGACGGTTGTACGCGTTCTCGCCGACTACCTCGCTACGCACACGAGCTTGATCGACATCGAGGTGAAAGCGGGCGGCCACGTCGCGGCGCACCTTCTCGAAGACTACCTGATCGACCAGATCGTTCAGAACGGCTTCGACGCGATCGGCCAGCGGCTTCGTCGGAATACGCTGCCGTTCGGGACGATTTCCGCGCCGCTTTCGAACGACGAACAGGTCGTCGTCTCGCGCCAGCTCACCCTGACGGCATGATGCGCGCGTTCGCCGGCAGCGTTGCGCTGCTCTTGGCGGGATGCATTCCGCGGCCGGAAGCGTTGCCGTTATCGGCGATGCCGATCTCGTCAGCACAGTTCGCCGCGGCCGGCGCGCCCATTAACGTCGGCGTCGGACGGTTCGGCGGTCGCGTGTTCCGGGCGGTCGACGGCCTGGGTCGGACGCGCAATGACGTCTATTGCTTTGCTCCACTGACGTATGCGGTCGTCAACGCGGAGGGGCGCGCGCCGCTGGCGGTTCGGCGCGTCGCGGGGACGACGTACGAATACGAGTTTCTCATCGCCTCGAGCATCGAGCCGTCGGAGTATGCCGCGCTGGTCGCCGGCCTTCCGCATGCCGCGGCCGGCGTGCCGTCGCTCGTCCCGTGCACGGCCTTCTTCAAAGGGACGAGCATCGACGCCGGATTCGAGCAAGTCCTTCGCAATATCGGGGCGAGTCTCGACGTAACCGCGGGGCTGACGGACAGCGGGACGACGATCGTCGTGTTGCGCGTACGCGGCGCCAACGAAGAGGATCTGCGGGCTCAGCTCGATGCCGGAAGGGTGCTCACGATACCGGCGAACTTCTCGCTCGCGGGCAACGATCAGACCTTTCAGGCCGTCATCGCGGTCGCCATTCTGTAACGCCGCGGGGGCGCGTCCCAGGCGCACCGGTAATCGGCAGTGAACCCCCCGGACGTGACCCTCGCGACCCGGCAGAACCGGCTGAACCTTCCGCTCGGCGAGCGTGCTCCCGACGAGATCAACGTCGTGATCGAGATCCCGAGCGGCTCGCGGAACAAGTACGAGTACGACAAGTCACTCGACATCTTTCGTTTGGACCGCGCGCTCCACTCGCCGATCTTTTATCCCGGCGACTACGGGTTCGCGCCGCGAACGCACGCGCTCGACGACGATCCGCTCGACGTGCTCATCCTAGTCTCGGAGCCGACGTTCAGCGGCTGCCTCGTCGTCGCGCGGCCGATCGGGCTGTTGAAGATGATCGATGACGGCAAGCCCGACGACAAGGTCTTGGCGGTGCCGGTCGGCGAGCCCGACTACGCCGACGTCCACAACTTCACGCAGATCTTCCCGCACCAGCTGCGCAAGATCCAGCACTTCTTCGAGACGTACAAGCTCCTCGAAGGCAAGCACACCAGCACCGAAGGCTGGGACGACGCCGCCTCGGCGCGGCGGATCATCGCCGAAGCGGCGCAGCGCTTCAGCGAACGGCCGGCATAACCTCGACCGGCGCGAGCGCGTCGGAGCCGGGCGGGACCTGGCCGCCGATCGCGGCGGCGAAGAGCTCGGCGGTGTCGACCAGACGCGGACCGGGACGGTTGACGAACGCGTTGCCGTCCATCGCGTAAGCACGTCCGCTGCGCACGGCGCGCAACGCTGCGAACGCGTGCGCGGCTGCGGACGGCAGCGCGGCGATCTCGTGCTGCGTCCGCGAGAGGCCGAAACCGCACGGCGCGACGACGACCACGTCCGGATCGCTCGCAGCGATCTCGTCCCAGGTGAGCACGCGGCTGTTCGCGCCCGGGTTCGCGACGACCGGGACACCGCCGGCGAGCTCGACGAGTCCCGGAGTCCAATGACCTGCGCTCATCGGCGGATCGGTCCACTCGAGAACCAGTACGCGCGCGCGCTCCCGCGAAGCGACGCGCGCTTCGAGCGCATCGATCCGCGCGCGCAACGCGGCGACGAGCGCCGCGGCGCCGTCGCGCGAATCGCTGAGCTCGCCGAGAAACGCGATCGTCGAAAGAACGTCCTCGAGCGACGACGGTTCGAGCGAGACCACACGCGGATCGCCGCGCAAGCGTTTCGCGGCGCGGTCGACGATCTCGTAGGAGACGGCGCACACTGCGCACAGCTCCTGCGTGACGATCAGATCGGGCTCGAGCGCGGCGAGCTTTGCGTCGTCGAGCCCGTACAGCGAGGAGCCTTCGTGCACGCGCGCTCGGACGTGACGGTCGATCCCGGCGGCGTCGAGCTCGTGCGGGAGGAGCGAGGAGGTGAGGGCCGGGCGGCTCTTCGCTTCCTCGGGGAAGTCGCACTCATGGGTGACGCCCACCACGCGCTCGCCCGCGCCGATCCCGAACAGAATCTCGGTCGCGGACGGCAACAGGCTGACGATGCGCATGCCGCTCTGTTCGCGCGGCGCCGATTCGGGTCCGCCGGGTGCTACAAAGGTCGGATTCCGGGAGCCGGATCGCTCGCCGACGAACCTTCCGCGGTCCCGCCTTTCCGCCCAGGAGCAGTCCGCTGAACAAGATCAAGGTCAAGAACCCGGTCGTCGAGCTCGACGGCGACGAGATGACGAGGATCATCTGGCAGTTCATCAAGGACAAGCTGATCCTCCCGTATCTCGACGTCGACCTGAAGTACTACGATCTCGGGATCGAGCACCGCGACGCGACCGACGACAAGGTTACGCTCGACGCGGCGCGCGCGATCAAGGAGTACGGCGTCGGCGTGAAGTGCGCGACGATCACGCCCGACGAGGCGCGCGTCAAAGAGTTCAACCTCAAGGCGATGTACCGCTCGCCGAACGGGACGATCCGCAACGAGCTCGACGGGACGATCTTCCGCGAGCCGATCATCTGCCGGAACGTGCCGAAGCTGGTCCCCGCCTGGACGCAGCCGATCGTGATCGGCCGCCACGCGTTCGGCGACCAGTACCGCGCGACCGACTTCGTCGTTCCGGGCGCCGGCACGCTGGTGATCAAGTTCACGCCGAGCGACGGCAGCGCGCCGATCGAGCGCGAGGTGTACGAGTTCAAGAGCTCCGGCGTCGCGCTCTCGATGTACAACCTCGACGAGTCGATCCGCGGCTTCGCGCGCGCCAGCATGAACTACGGGCTGCTGCGCAACTACCCCGTCTATCTCTCGACGAAGAACACGATCCTCAAGGCGTACGACGGCCGCTTCAAGGACATCTTCCAACAGGTCTTCGACGAAGAGTTCAAGGCCGAGTTCGAGCGCCGCGGGCTGACGTACGAACACCGGTTGATCGACGACATGGTCGCGGCGGCATTGAAGTGGTCGGGCGCGTTCGTGTGGGCGTGCAAGAACTACGACGGCGACGTGCAATCCGACACCGTCGCGCAAGGGTTCGGTTCGCTGGGGCTGATGACGTCGGTGCTGATGACCCCTGACGGGAAGACGATCGAAGCCGAAGCTGCGCACGGAACGGTCACGCGCCACTACCGCGAGCACCAGAAGGGCCGCGAGACCTCGACCAACCCGATCGCGTCGATCTTCGCCTGGACGCGCGGGCTCGCGCACCGCGGCAAGGTCGACGGAACGCCCGACGTCACGCACTTCGCGGAAACGCTCGAGAAGGTCTGCGTCGACGTCGTCGAGTCCGGCAAGATGACGAAGGACCTCGCGATCCTGATCGGCCCCGATGCGCCGTGGCTGACGACGAACCAGTTCCTGGACGCGCTCGACGCCGAGCTGCGCGCGCGGATGGAGGCCGCACCGACCCCCGCGGCGGTGTAGCGCGGCGATGATCAACACGGACGAGACGCTGGCGATCCTGGTCGGCGGCGGTCCGGCGCCCGGGATCAACGGCGTCATCGCGTCGGCGACGATCGAGGCGCGCAACCACGGGTTGCGCGTCCTCGGAATCTACGAGGGCTATCGCCATCTCGTCGCCGGCGACATCTCGCACGTCACCGAGCTCGACATCGAGGACGTCTCGCGGATGCACTTCTCGGGCGGCTCGATGCTGCGCACCTCGCGCACCAACCCGGCCGCCGATCCCGAGTCGCTGCGCAAGTGCATCCGCTCGCTGACGATGCTCGGCGTGCGTTATCTGATAGCGATCGGCGGCGACGACACGACCTACGGCGCGACGCGGATCGCCGCCGAGACGAAAGGCCGAATCGGCGTCGCGACCGTTCCGAAGACGATCGACAACGATTTGCCGCTCCCCGACAACGCGCCGACGTTCGGGTTCGAGACGGCGCGGGCGGTCGGCTCGGCGATCGTCGAGAACCTGATGGAAGACGCGCGGACGGCTTCGCGCTGGTACCTTGCGGTCACGATGGGCCGCAAGTCGGGCGCGCTCGCGCTCGGGATCTGCAAGGCCGCCGGCGCGACGCTGGCGATCATCCCCGAAGAGTTCACCGGCGAGCGGATCGCGCTCGACGACGTCGTCGACACCATCGTCGGCGGGATCGTGAAGCGGCTAGCGTCGGGACACGATCACGGCGTCGCCGTCATCGCCGAAGGGGTCGCGGAACGCATCGCGCCCGAAGAGCTGGCCGGGGTGTCGACCGCGCAGCGCGACGCGTACGGCCACGTGCGGCTCGCCGACGTCCCGCTCGGCATGGTATTGCGCGACGCGGTGCGCGCGCGGGTGAAAGAGATCGGGATCGACGCGACCGTCGTGCCGAAAGACATCGGCTACGAGCTGCGCAGCGCGAAGCCGATCCCGTTCGACGCCGAGTACACGCGCACGCTCGGCTACGGCGCGGTGCGCTATCTGCTCGGCGGCGGGAGCGGCGCGCTGATCGCGCTCGCCGGCGGCCGGATCGTTCCGGTGACGCTGCAGGAGATGGTCGATCCCGAGACCGGCCGCGTCCGCGTGCGGATGGTCGACGTGACGACCGAGTCGTACGAGGTCGCGCGCAAGTACATGATTCGGCTGGAGAAGCAGGACCTCACCGAGCCGAGGCTCTCACGCCTCTCGGCGCAGACGAACCTGGACCCCGAAGCCTTCGAGGCGCGGTTCCGCCGGTTGTTCGGCTGAGGAGGGGCGGCGCGCACGGCGAAGAACGACCGGTTCGGGGCCTTGACCTGAAAAAAACCAGATATGAGGGGTGCACATGTCGGCACAGAACTCGAGCTATCGTCAAGCCAGCGACGGGCTGTATTCGGAAGAAAACCTGAACAAACTCGTTGGTCTCTACAACAAGGCGAAGTCGGCCGGCGACCAGCTGGCTGTCGCATCGGCCACCAACGCGATCCACACCTATCTCGAAGGTGAGGCGCTCGCCGCCGAGTCGTTCGAGCTTCAAGAGGTTGCGGCCGCCACCGGCGGCTCCAAGTAGCGTTCCGATTCGCACGTTCGAAACGCGCGGATGAAAGTCGGGGCGGCTTCGGCCGCCCCTTCCTCGCTCTTGAGAGCCGGTGACCGCAGCGTGGCGACCGGGGACTCCCCGCCGCACGATTTGCTGCGCAACGAGCTGATCGGGCAGACCGTCGCGCGAGCGGCGGCGCTGAGCCCGTTCTATCGCCGCTTGTACGAGCAAGCCGGGATCGACCCGGCGGCGATTCGCCATGTCCGCGATCTCGAACCCTTGCCGACCGTCGAGAAGGAGCAGTTGCGGCTCGCCGGGCGAGAGGCGCAGTGCTGGGAGCCGGACACGCGCGTCTCGCACGTTCAGCACACGACGGGAACGACCGGAAACGTCTTCTTCACGTATCGTTCCGTCGCCGAGACGCAGTTCATCCGTGATTTCTTCTCGCGCGCGAACGCCGCCCGCGCCGTCGACGACGGGACGCCGACGCCGATCATGCTCCAAATCCAAGTCCCGTACCACGGTACCGCGATGCCGATTCCGGCGAAGGTGTTCGTGCTGCCGTTCGCCGTGAACGAAGAGCAGCTCGTCGACTACGCGATCATGCTGCTGCGCAAGGAGTTCGATCTCCCAGGCGTCGACAGCCGCGCGTCTATCCTCTCCGGCGACCAGACCCAGATCCGTGCGTTCACGGACTACGTGCTGCAGCGCGGATTCGAACCGCGCACCGAGTTCACGATCAGGCTGATCAACCTCCAGGGCCGCCATCTCACCTCGCGCTGGCGGACGATCCTCGAGGAGACGTGGGGAGCGCACGTCACCGATCGCTTTAGCGTCTCGGAGGTCCTCGGCGGCGCTGCATCGTGCCCGTTCTGTGCAGGTTACCACTTCGACCCGTACGTCGTCCCGGAGGTCGTCGATGCTCGCGGAGAGGTGGTCCACGGCGAGGGGACCGGCTCGCTGGTGCTCACCGCGCTCTTCCCGTTCGTCCAGCTCCAGCCGATGATCCGGTATCGAAGCGGCGACCTGTTTGCGGTGCGCGAGGACGCGTGCTACGCGCCGCGCTTCGAGTTTCAGGGCCGCGCGCTTCACGCGCTCTACGACGCCGGCGATTCGCGCGAGTTGCTGCTGACCGGCGTCGACGTCGTCGACGTGCTCGACGCGCTCCCCGACGTGAACCGCATGGTCGAGTCGAACGACCTGACCCACGCCCGTTACAATCAAGCGACGGGTGGACCGCGTGCGCACGGCGTGCGCCGCCGCACCGGCGGACACGAGGAGCTCACCCTGAGCGTCGAGCTCACCTTCAACGCGCCGCTGTACGCGCAGCACGTCGCCGGCCTGGAGCGGCGAATCCGCGAGGCGCTGCTGCACCGCTCGAGCCGGCTCGCCGCACGGGTCGCCGCCGGCACGACGCGGCTGCGAATCGAGTTCGTGGCTCCGGGCTCGCTGAGCGCCCTCGAGCGGGGCACGCCGCTGTGGAGCGACGCGCCGGAAACGGCGTGACGCCGGGCGTGCGCCACCGCATCCCGGCCGGTGTCTGGGACGCCGGCGCCGCTGAGTATGCGGCGGTTTCGCCGGAGCTGCCGCTCTACCGCGAAACGGCCGAAGCGCTGGTCGCTCTCTGCGAGCCGAAGCGCGACGCCGTCGCGATCGACTTGGCCTGCGGTTCGTCGTGCATCGTGACGCGCCGGTTGCTCGCGCATCCGCTCGCGCCCGCGCGGATCTATTGCGTCGACTACTCGGCCGGGATGCTGGCCGCTGCAGCACCGCTGCTGCGCGATCCACGGCTGCGCGGGATCGTCTCGGCCGCCGAAGAGCTCGACCGTAACGTCGGCGAGCCGGCCGGCGCGGTGTACTGCAATTCTGCGCTCGTGCTGTTCGATCTCGAGAGGGCGTTGGAAGCGATCGCGCGCGCGCTCGCACCCGGCGGCCGGCTCGCGTTCAGCATCGCCGAGGACTGGACCGGCGAGAGCTCGCCGGCGAGCCCGAAGTACGAAGCGATCGATCGCGAGCTCGCCGCGCGAGGACTCCCGCCGAAACCGCATCGCAGTCTTCCCTCAAAGCTCTCGCAGAGCGCGCTGGAACGAGCGCTGCGCGCGGCCGGATTCGCGCTGGAGGCGCGGCAATCGCTGGACGTTCGCACGACGCCGCGCGACCTGCGCGCGTTCTACTCGATCCCCTCGTTCGCGACGATGAGCTTGCCGCAGCTTCCGGTCGCCGAGGCGCGCGAGGTGCTGCGCGCCGCGATGCAGCGGCTCGACGGCTGCGAGCTTCCACCCGAGCGCGTGTTCCTGTTCCGCGCGCGCGCCGGCGTCGCGCGACCGAGTTCCGGGTGAAGACACGGATCTGGACCAGCGAAGGGGAACGGCTGGTCTTCCCTGAGCGAGAGACAAAAGTGCTTCGCGAGACCGCCGACTCGGCGGTGTGCTTTTCGGGCGGCGGGATGCCGGCGCTGTGTGCTGCGACCGGCCAGTTGCGCGGCCTTCGCGCGCTGGGGCTGCTGGCGCGGATCCGGTACGCCGCGAGCGTCTCCGGCGGCGCGCGCGCCGCGATCGTTTTCACGTACTACCGCAGCGGCGCCGCCGGCGACGAGCAGCTTCTCGGTCGGCTCACGCCGCCGGAAGCGATCACGTTCGCGCGGCTGGACGAGCTCGCTCCGTCTTTTCTCGGCGCGCTCGCGACGAAGGATCCGAGCGCGACGATTGAGCGGCTCGCGCGCGAAGGCGTACCGCCCGATCAGCGTTGGCTCCGCGCGGCCGGGATCGAGTACCTGGCGCCGTTCGGGCTGTACGATCCGAGCGAGCCTGCGCTGTTCTCGTACGACGCGGCACGCGTCGAGGCGATCGCGCGCCTCAACCCGTCGTTGGCCGGCGCGACGTTCTACACGGTGCGCGCGGCCGAGCCGAGGCCGTATCTCATCGTGCTGACCACGTTCGTTTGTCCGACCGGCGCTTCGCCGTTCGAGGAATACCGGCTCGTCAACTGCGAGACGACGCCGCTGTCCGTCGGGAATCCCTACGAGCTGGTTGTGACCTACCGGCCGTGCGCGGGCGGCTCGTTCACGACGATCGTCGGCGGCGGATACGTCGAGCCGTTCGCCTTCGGCTCGCCGGCCCTCGAAGCGCGCGAGAGCGGCGGGATCGCTGCGGTCGCCGCGCCGCCGCGCCCGTACACGCTCGCCGACGTCTTGGGGACGACGACGGCATCGTACGCGCCCGCGGACCACAATCGCGACGGCGCCGCGTCGCCGAAGTGGGAGTACTGGCATCCCGCCGCGCACGCACCGGCGGCCGGGATCTCGTTCAACTTCGGCGACGGCGGATATCTGGACAACTACGGCTTGATGCCGATCCTGCTGCGCAAGGTTCCGCGCATCGCGGTCTTCATCAACACCGACGTCCGGCTCCGGCTCGACTACGATCCCGACGATCCGCCCGGACCCGACGACATCGATCCGACGCTGCCGCCGCTGTTCGGTTTCACGAACCCGTACTCGCCGTTCAATCAGGTGTTCGAGCGCTCGCGCTACGCCGAGATCGTGCGGGCGCTGCAACGCGCCCGCGAGGCCGGGCGAACGGTCATGACGACGAGTGAGCTGACGGTGCTGCCGAACACGTGGTGGGGGATCGAAGGCGGGTCGCGCGTGACGATCCTGTGGGTCTACAACGACCGCGTGCGCGAATGGGAGAGCATGATCCCGGAGCGGACGGGAGTTCCCGAAGCGATCGAGGCCGGGAACCTCCCCCACCCCAGCGGTCCGTTCGCCGGCTTTCCGAACTACCGGGTCAGCGGGCAGAACGCGCCCGGCTCGCTCGCGCTCACGCCGGCGCAGATCAACCTCCTGGCCGATCTGAGCTGCTGGAACGTGACCGCGAACGCCGGCGCGTTTCGCGCGCTCCTCGCGCGCTGAGCACGGCGTTGCGAAAGACGAGGTGTTTCGCGTAGGCGAGAAGCTGCTGCGCCGGCGCCGCGGCGCGAACCGGTGCGGAATCCGCCACGGATGAGAGCGTGTAACGCGTGACGATCGTCTTCATCGTTTCGACCGCGGCGGCGAGCGCCGCAGAGAGCGGCACTCGCGCGCCCGTCGCGTCGTTGCGCATCCACGGCGCGACGGAGGAAAAGAGCAGGACCGCGACATCTGGCGGATGCGCCGCGAGATCGAGGATCGCGGCCCGATCGCGCTCGCCGAGCGCGCCGAGCAGCTGTCGCCGCGCCGCCATGTCGCCGGCGGCGCGCAATGCGGCGGCGATGAGGAGCGGCTGCACGCCGTTGGCGGCAACGTCGACCAGCAGCAGCGGTTCGTTCGCGGCAACCGCGTCGCGCCGAAAGTCGCGCAGCAGGCTCGCGCAGACGCGAACGAAGCGGCGCTCCTCGATCCCGCGGCGCAGGATCGCGCGGCCCGCGTCGTCGGCACGGCCGAAGAACGGCAGCCAGTCGCGTTCGAACAGCTCGCGCTGCACCGGGCCTTCGACGAGCTCCGTTCGCACGCGTGCCGCGAGCGCGTCGATGAACGCGGACGCGGTCCAGCCGCCGCGTTCCGCCGCTGCGCGAACCTCGCCGATGAGGCGGTACATCACGACCGGTGCGAGCGCGTTGTCGAACCAGCCGTAGCTTCGGCCGGTCTCCGAGCCGTCGGCGGCGATCCGCGTTCGTCCGCTCGCGCCGCACACCGCGCGGCGTGTCGCGAACAGGACGCGCGCTTCTTCCTCGGACATCAGCGTTCGCCGGCTCACGTAGAACGCGCGGCTCGCAGCACCCCCGCGGTCGACGTCGAGGAGCAGCTTCGGAAACTCGGCGTCCGTGCCGAGAAAGACCGGCGTGCGATCGCTCCAGCGCGCCGTCTCGGCGCGCAGCGCCGCCAGCGCTGCCGTGCCGAGCTCGTGCAGCGCGGCGAACAGGGCGCCGCGCTCGAACGGGCTGACGACCCCGGCGAAGAACCGGCCGAGGTAGGCCGCGTACTCCGCGCGCTCGTCGGGGCCGAGCAGCCCGCGCTGGTCGAGGCCGCGCGCGAGGTGCCGGTCGAGCTCGTTCGGAGCGAGGCCGAGGTGCTCGGCGCGCAGCTCGAGCAGCGCTTCCAGCTCGCGCGGCTGGAGCGGATCCGGAGCAGCGGTGAACGCCGCGGAGAGCGCGTCGAGATATGCCGTGACGTCGGAGCGGTCGCAGGCGCGGGCGCGAAGCGCGGCCGACGCGCGCAGCGCCGCGTTCACAGCGCGCCGAGCAGCGCGTCGTGGACTGCGAGCTTGCGCGACACGTCGAGCGCGTCGAGATAGCGCAACCACACGCGCTCGCGGATCCCGCGGCGAAGGATGTCTTTCGCGATGTCGACGACGATCGGGACCGCGTACGCTATCAGCGCCGGCATCAGCAGCGGAACCTCGTCGCGCTGAACGAGCCGGCGCTGCAGCGCCTCGCGGATGCGCGCGACCGGCGAGCGCAGATCGAAGGCCGCCGAGCCCGGCTTTGGGTACGCCGATTGATCGGCGAGCCAGGCGAGGTCGATCGTGCGGCGGTCGACGCGCAGGTTGTCGAAGTCGAGGATCGCGACGGCGCGCGCCGGCCGGCCGCGGAGCAGCACGTGATCGCGGTGCAGATCGCCGTGCACGACGCCGTTCCGACCCGGCGGCGCGGTCCAAACATCGGAAGAGAGCGCGGCGAGCGGCGCCAGCGCACGTTCCGCGGTGCGCGACCAGGCGTCGCCTCCTCCGCGCGCCTCGCCGAGCAGCACCGGGACGTCGCGCTCGAGCGCGGCGGCGCTATCCGGATTCTCGACCGGCAACACCAGCTCGATCGGCGCCAGCGCATCGGCGAACGCCGGCGGCAGCGCGCCGAACGCGGCGCGCAGAGCGAAGATCGCTTCCGCGGCGGCCTCGTCGTCTCGCTCGCGAGCGCGCCAAGCCACGCCTTCGACGAGCTCGTTCAGCTCGAGCGAGTACGTCTCGCCGCGCAACGCCGGCGAGCCGGAAAGCGTCGGGAACGGGACGACGACCGGGACGCCGCGCTCATGCGCATGTCGCAGCGCGGCGGCTTTGAGTTCCGCGAACGGCGCCGCGCGCGCGAAGGCGTCGTTTTCGCTCAGCTTGGCGACGTACGCGCCGTCGTGCGTGCGGACGGTCAACAGCATTCCCCGGTGCGTCACCGCGCCGCGCCGCACGCCGGGCGCGATCGAGGCCCCAGCGAACGCCGGGCCCCAGCCGGCGACGAGCGCACGGCGCACATCCGTTTCCGGCGGTGGCGCGCTCACCGCACGAACCCGCACGCGCGCGCCAGGTAGATGCCGCGCGCGATCCCGGCCTGCATCTCGGCGAGCGCCGCGGGACCGGCAAGATGCGGCGGAAGCTCGGCGCGGCGCAGCAGCTTCGAGCGCAAGCCGCCGGCTTGCAGCGCGACGACGAGCGGCTCGAGGAGGCGCGTTCGCTCCTCGGCGGTGCGGTCGCCCGTCGTGCCGGCGTAGTGCAGGAAGAACAGCCGGCGGTGCGCTTCGGAGAGCGGCTCGGACGTGATCCCCATCAGCGCCGACATCCAGCACAGCGCGGCGAGGTCGAGCGCCGGATCGTCGCGCGCCGCCTGTTCCCAGTCGAGCAGAACGCAGCCGCCCGCGGTATCGAGGACGTTGTCGAGGTGCGGGTCGCCGTGGATCGTCGCTGCGGAGGAGGCGCCGAAACGCTCGGCATACCGCCGCAGCGCGGCGCCGCCGGCGCGAAGGAGACTCGCCAGCGCGCGATCGTCGCCGGCGTCGACGTCGAGCAGCGAACGCAGCGCGCGCGCCGTTCCGGCGGGGTCCCCGCCGGAACGGTCCTCGATCCGGCCGTGCAGGCGCGCGAACAGCGCGGCGAGCCGTATGACGAGGTCGTCGTCGAAGGCGCGCGGATGGTGGCCCTCGCTCCGCGTCTCGATGCGATACGGATACGGCACGCGGGTGCAACTCGCGTCGGCGAAGAGCGCGCGCGGACCGACACCCGGCGGGACGCGCGCGAGGATCGCGTGCTCGCGTTCGACCGATCGTTCGAGCGCGTCGTCGCCGTAGACGCGGACGCGCACGACGAGCGTCGCGTCGACGCCGTCGGCGAGCAGCAGCGCGTTGTACGTCGCCTGCTTCCACCATCGCACGTTCGGATCGGCCGCCACGAACGGAAGACGGCGGCCGGCGAGCGCGCCGGTCAGCGCCGCGACGAGCCGCCGCGCGTTCGGCGGATGCGCGTCTATGGCCGGCCTACCGCGGTAAGCGGGACGCGCAGCGTTCCGCTCATGTAGCCGGAGAGCGCGTCGGCGTCCCAGCATCCCATCCAGAACTCGATGGGCCAGGGCGCGGTCAGATCGCAGACGGCGCCGGAGAGTCCGTGCGCCGCCGCCTCGCCGTTCAGTCCGAACGCGAACTCTTCGATCGCGCGCATCGCGACGATGCGCTCGTCACGGGGATTTGCGAGCGCCTTGTCGAGCTCGGCGATTCGCTTCTCGAGGGTGCGGCGGCGCAGCGGATCGCGTTCGCGCCCGTGCTCGCCGAGGAGGAGCGCGCGCCGTTCGGCGCGGTCGGCGCGCGGATCGGCGATCCCCGCCGCGGTGAGGACCTTGGCGGCGTCGGTGCGGAAGCCCGGCGCGCCGAACCGCTCGAGCTTTTCGCGCGAGATCGACGCGACCGGCGCGTTCGGCCGGTCGGGATCGATGGTGATTCCGCGGCGGAGTGCGACGCCGTCACCTTCGATCGACAGGTCGAATGGAACGATCGGCTCGCGCCCGGCCAGCGTGAGAATGAAGTTGCGGTTCTCGAAGCGCGGCTCGCCGTTCAGACGCAGCCGCGCGCCGGCGAGCGCCGCGACCGGCACACCGTTCAACGCCGCCGTGCTGACGCGCACGCCGATCGCCGGTCCGTGCGAGCGCTGCGTACCGGGCGGCGCGGCGTCGAGCCGAACGATCCGGTCGAGGTCCGGCTCCTCGCCGAGCGCGAACGTGCTCCCGCTGACGCCGCGCGGCTCATCGCTCGGATCGGGGTCGGTCGCGAGGCGGCACATGAACCAGCCCGCGAACCGAACCTCGAGCTCGCTCACGCCTCGGCACCGTTCGCGGTGAAGGCGGTGAAGTTGTCGGCGAGCCGCGCCATGTTCTCCGCGACGAAGGCGAGCCGCCGGCGCAGCCGCGGATCGGCGCCGGCTTCGAGGTAGCGCAACGAGCCGGCCGAGCGCGCCAAGTCTGCGAGCCGCTCGGCGAAGATCGCGTGCGCGCCGGCTTTGTGCGGGATGAGCTCGATCCCGCGGCCCAGCTCGAAGCACGGACCTGCGTTGCCGCGCCGGCCGTCGCCGAACGCCGGCAGCTCGGTGAGGATCTCGCCGAGCGGGCGGACGACCATCGTCATGAAGGGGAAGAAGATGATCTGCTGCAGACCGAAGCGCTCCGCCGGCGTCTCGTCGAGGTGCGCGTAGAAGCGGATCAGCATCAGCAGCATCGTCTGGTACGAGTCGTTGAAGAGCCGCGCGACCTCGGCGGTCGACGGATGCGCGATGACCGTGCCGCCGGGAACCGAGTCGAGCGGTGCGCTCAGCGGGTTCTCGACGACCGGACGCGCCGGTTCGAACGCAACGCCGGCATGCGCGCACCGTTCCTGCTCGCCGCGCAGCTCGGCGCGGATCTTCGCGAGCACCGCATGATGAGACTCCTCGGCCACGCTCGGAGCGCCCTCGCCCTGCTCGACGATGAGTGCGATCGCGGCGAGCGCCGTACGGCGGTCGACGATGCGAAACGGCTCGACGCCGTAGCCCGTCCGCACCTCGTCGGTGAAGGCGTTGGTCGGATCGACGATGTCGAGGTAATCCGTCTGCGCCGCCGGATCTCCGGCGAACAGCCGCGCTTCGTCGCTCGAGGCGAACAGCGAACGGATCTCGTCGTACAGCTCGCCGACGCTGCGCGACCCGTTACCGTTGCGCGCGACGGGGTCGCGTGCGAACGGCGCCTCGTAGGCGATGAAGCGCCCGAGCGCCTCGTCGCCGAACGGTGCGAGGACACCGGGGATTCCGAGCCGGTAGAGCGATCGGTCGTAGGGAAAGTTTGCGCGGCCGAAGTGCGGCGCCGCGCCGATCGCGGAGAGCAGGTTGCAGACCAGCCCTAGGTGGAGCATCTCTCCGCGCGCGATCGCCAGCAGCGCGCCGCGCCAGTCGCGGATCATCTCGATCTGCACCGCTGAGACGCCGCCTTCGTCGGGCCGCGCCTTCAGCGAGAACGCCGCGAAGAGGTACTGCACGCAAAGAGCGTGCTCGAGCTCCGCCGCATCGTGCAGCAGCGCCGCGAGCGCGTTCCGTCCGGTGCTCACGGAAGCGCTGCGCGCGGCCGCGAGAAGAATGACGCCGGGACCGAGCGCAGGTCCTCGACGACGAGATCGGCCTCGCCGTACCCGAGGTGCCTGGTGTGGACCGTCGGCACGGCGATGATGCGCATCCCGGCGGCCTTCGCGGCCTGCACGCCGGTCGGCGAGTCTTCGATCGCGACGCACGCGGCCGGCTGCGCGCACAGCAGCGCGGCGGCGCGCAGGTAAACGTCGGGGAACGGTTTCGTGCGCGCGACGTCATCGCTTCCGACGATCGCCGCAAAGGCGCCGCCGAGCGAGAAATGCTCGAGCCAACGCACCGCCCACGAGCGGGCCGACGCCGTCGCCACAGCGGTCGGGATCCCGCGCGCGGCGAGGTGCGCGAGCAGCTCGCGGACGCCGGGGAGCAGATCGACCGCGCCGTCGACGAGCGTGCGGCTCCAAAGTTGCTGCAGCCGCGCGCGGAGCTGCGCGCGGCTCGTCGCGCCGCGCGAGGCGCCGAGCAGCTCGTCGAACAGCACGTCGTACCCGCCGATGCTGCCGCACACCGTCGCCGCCCAGCGCGCGGCGTCGAGCTCGACGTCGTGTTCTTCGTAGAGGAGCCGGCATGCCTCGAGGTCGGCGCCGATCGTGTCGACGATCGTCCCGTCCAGGTCGAAAACGACCGCGTCGCAGCGCAGTTCGTCGCGGCGGATCACGCGTTACGCGTCCTCGAGGGTCGGGGTGCGATAGCAGCCGTTCGAACCACCGATGAGCTCGACGTACGGCGGTCGCATGATTCGGCGCTGCAGCGGTGTGACGCCCTCGAACGTGTCGGCGTCGTAGTAGTCGCCGAGCCACGCCAAGTGTCCTGCGCAGTACTTGTAGAGCAGGACGCGCCGCGAACGCTCCGAGCGCCAATCCATCGTCCCGTGGATCAGCGCCTCGGTGAAGATGACCGCGTCGCCGGCTTCGAAGGCCGGCTGGATCAGCGACTCCGGCGGCGCGCGGAGCGCGCGTGCCTCGGCGGGCAGGTCGGCGAGGTAGTTGTCGCGGTGGCTCCCTGGGATGAGCGCGAAGCCGCCGTCGCCGGGTCGCGCCGCCGTCAGGAAAAACGTCACGACGGTCAAGCCCGCGCGAATCGTGCCGTCCGGGTCGCGCTTGTACCAGAAGTCGCGAAACGGCGGCTCGCCGCCGTGGAGCTTGCGGCCTTTCGTCCCCGAGCGCATGAAGATGCAGTAGTCGTGATCGAGCCGGAAGGTCGGTCCGACCAGCGCGTCGAGGTACGCGACGATGCGCGGGTGATCGACGAGCGAGAGAAAGTCGGCACCCCAGCGGCAGACGAAGAAATCGCGGAACTCGGTGGCGTCGGCCGGGAACCGCTCCTTCGTCGCCGCGAGCGCGTTCATTCGCGCGAGCCGCTCGGCGTCGAGCACGTCGCGGAGCACGAGATAACCGTCCTGGTGAAAGCGCAACCGCTCCGCATCCGTGACGCACGGTTTGCCCTCGAACGTCGTCATCGTTTGTCCTCGCGCGCATCCGGCGTCAGCCGCAGCTCTTCGAAGCGCGCCCAGTGTCCGGTGGAGAACGGCGCTTGCGCGAAGACGCCGACGGCGGCCGGCGCTGCGTCGGGCCACCACAGCGTTCGGTGAAAGCGCCAATCGCCGCCGGGTTCTGCGCGGAGCCAAGCGGCGACGCGGCGGCCTTCGCGCGTGAGGAGCAGCGCGGCCGAGCCGCCGGCGAGATCGATCCCGTGCGCCTCGTCCGCGTCCGGCGCGCCGAACACGCTGACCACCGCCCAGCCGCCGCGGCGTTTGCGTTCGACGCACAGCTTGAGCCACGCCGATGTCGAGCGCATCAGGAGTCCGGCGGCGTCGGCGAACGTCCCGCCGTCGACCTCGACGGTCGCCGAGAAGGTGAAGCACGAGCCGGCCTCGCGCACCAGCGCGCCGAGCGCGTCGGTGTGGTGCAGCGCTCCCATCGCGAACAGATCGCTGCGCGCCTTCGCGCGCAGCGCGAGAGCGCCGTCCTCGACACGGCTCGGCGACTCGGGGCCGAAACGCCAGCACCACGGGCGAGCCGGCGCGCAGGTGTCGGCGATGATGCTTTCGAGCGAGCCGGTCGTCACGGCGCGACGTGCATCCCGCCGTCGACGCTGATCGCCTGCCCGGTGATTCGCGTCGCGGCGGCGACGCTCGCGACGACCTCGGCGATCTCCTCGGGAGCTTGCGGCTCGCGCTGCGGTATCATGGCGCAGATTCGCTCCCAACATCCCTCGCGCGTCTCACCCGGACGCGAGAACTCGTCGAGCAGGTATTCCCACATCGCCGTTCGCACGATCCCGGGGCAGATCGCGTTGACGCGGATGCGGTCGGGCGCGAGCTCCTGCGCCAGCGCGCTGGTGAAGCCGACGACGCCGAACTTGGCGGCGCAGTAGTGGGCGACCTTGCCGAAACCTTGCCGCCCGGAGACGGAGGCGATGTTGACGATCGCGCCGCCGCCGGCGTCGCGCAGCAGCGGTATCGCGCCGCGGCACGTCAGGAACGTGCCGACCAAGTTGCCGTCGACGACCGCGCGAAACGCCGCCAGCGTCATGGTCTCGACCGGCGTGACGTGTGTGATGCCGTGCGCGTTTACCAGAACGTCGAGGCCGCCGTGATCGCGCCGGATCGCATCGTACAACGCGGTGACCTCGGTTTCACAGCAGGCATCGGCAGCGTACGCGTGCGCGACGGCGCCGGCGGCCCGCAGCGCCGCCGCGAACCGCGCCGCTTCGGCGGCGCCGCCGACCTGCTCGCGCCGGTATTGGTTGAACGCGTTCGGCAGCGTATCGGTGTCGCAGATCAGGAGCCGCGCGCCGAGGGAGACGAACTTCTCGACGATGCTGCGGCCGATCCCGCGCGCGCCGCCGACGACCAGGACCCGCTTACCGGAGAACATGCGTGGCCTCGGCAGGCGGTGCGCTCGCCGTCGAGCCGGCGAGCCGAAAGCGAAGCGGCGGAACCGCGAGACGATCGACGAGACGCGGAAACGCCCGGTAGTCGGCGAGGTTCCGGGCGGGGCGCGCGAGGATCTCGCCAACCTGCGCGTCGCCGAGTGCGCGCACGCCGAATCGCGCCCGGAGCTCGTCGTCGTGCCGGCCGAAGTACGCCGCGAAGAGCGCTTCGACGTCGAGAAGCGCGTCGCGCTCGAGCGGTTTCGCGCGGCGCTCGACGGCAGCCGCACTCGTGATGCGGCGATCGTACACGCCGTGCTCGCGCGATTCGGCGCAGTCGCCGTCGAGGATGCGCAGCAGCGTCTCGAGGCGATACGGCTCGGGATGGGCGAGCGGCGCCGGAACGGCGACCGCGTCGCGCAGCATCGCCGCCGCCGCGTCCTCGCCGATACGGCCGAGCGCGACGATCCGGTCCATCGAGAACGCCGCGTCCAGGTCGAGTGCGGTCGGGATCAGGTTCGACGGCGGGAGCAGCTCGACCGCGGGGCCGGCGTCCGCGGCGAGCGCCGGCACACCGTTGACGGCGGCTTCCAGCAGAACGCGACCCAGCGTCTCGCGCGACGCCGTGCTCGGGAACAGCAGCACGTCGACCGAAGCGAAGAACGCGCGCAGAAGCGGCCGGCTCAGCACGCCGTGCAGCACGATCGCGCGTTCCGGGATCCCCGCTGCGACGAGGCGGTCGCGGACCGCCGGTTGCGCGAAATACGGCTCGTTGTGCTTCCCGGCGATCGCAAGACTCCGCGCGACGCCCTCGCGATACGAGGCGGCGAAGAGCGCGAGCACTTGATCGAAGTTTTTCGCCGCCGAGAGCGCGCCGAGATATCCCAGGCGCAGCGCGCGTCCGCGGCGCGGCGTCCGCGGGGCGGCCTGCGGGCCGAGCTGCTCCAGAAACGGATACGCCACCACGGTCGCGCCGCGTTCCAAGCCGGCGACGTTGCGAAGGAACAGCGCGCGCGCGAACTCGCTCGGAAAGAGCGCCGCGTCGCCGGGATGCCGCGGGAGCGCCGCGCACAGCTCTTCCTGCGTCCAGTACCCGGACCAAAAGCTCGTGTGCACCTCGCGCACGATGCGCACGTCGAGCCCGAGCCGCTCGCGCCACAGGTGGTACAGGTGCGCGTACGGACCGATCCCGGCGTAGATCACGTCGCCGTCGTGGACGTGCCGCAGCGCTCGCGCGCCCTCGGTGACGTCGTGGAAGCGCACGGGCCGTCGCCCGCGCAGCGCCGCCGCCATTTCGCGGTGCATCAGGACCGCGCCGTCGACGATCCCTTCGATCGGAACGCGCGCGTAGTCGTGCAGGTGAACGATCACGTGAGCTGCGCCGAAATGCCCGCGCGAGCCAGCTCGGCGATGCGCCGCCCGATGGATGCGCGATCCATCCCGAAGTGCTCGAGCTGCAGCTCGTGCACGCAGGTCGCGGCGTCGCCGTCCGGACCGTACCGAACGATCGGGAGCAGGTGCTCGGCGCGCAGAAACGTCCCCAGGCCGTCCTGCACCGCGTTGTATTCGATCGCCAGCAGCGCGTCCATCGCGCGCAGCGCTCGCACGTCGCCGGCGGTGAGGACCGGCCGCAGCGCGGCGCTGTGCAAGTGCGCGACGTGCCCGTCGCGATTCGCCGCGGCGACCAGCGTCCCGGCATATCCGAACGTGACGACGGCCGTACGGCGCCCGGCCGGCGGAACGACCCAGAGCGGGCGGTCGAGGTCGGCGAGCACCCACGGCGGCGCGTCGACCTCGGCGTCGATCAAGCTGAGGACGTGCATCTCGTCCGGCCGCTCGAGCGCTCGAAGGAGACCGCGGCGCAACTCGCCCTCGCACACCGGCTCGTAGACGCGGGCGTTCGTGACCCGCGACAGCAGGTTCAGCGCATTGGTCGCGCCGCCCCAGGAGCTCCAGCTCTTCCCGGCCAGCAGCACGACGCGCGAGGTGGTCGTCGACGCTTCGGTCAGCATGTTGATCGAGTCGAGGAAATACTTGTCGTCGGTGGCGACGATCTTGAGCACGTGATCGGGAAGACCGAGCGTCAGTCCGACGCCGAGCGTCTCGGCCAGCGAGACGTTGACGTGCGGGAGGTCGGCCAGACCGAACCGCGAGGCCATGTCGGCGGTGAACACGGCACACTCGAGGTTGCGCTCGCGCGCGAAGTCGCGCACGACGGTTCCCGCGCGTTTGCTGAACGGCGCAGGCTTGCGCGCGCCGGGGTTCGCGAAGCTGTGTGCGCCTTTCGTCGTCCGGCAGACGAGCGCGGCGCCGCGTTCCTTCTTGAGCGCGTTTTCCAGCGCTTCGGCGACACGCTCGACGTCCTCGCCGTCCAGTTCGGCGACGGCGTCGCGCGCGAAGAACGACGCGAGGTCTGCGGCGGCGAGCGGCCGCGGCAGCGGATCGATCCCGCGACCGTTCGCGTCGACGACGAGGACGAGGTTGTCGAGCCGGCGTTCTTCGGCGAAGCGCAGCGCCTCGGCGGCGATCCCTTCGTGCAGCTCGCCGTCGCCTGCCAGTACGACCACCTTCGTGTTCTCACCGCGCTGCCGGATCGACCATGCGCGGCTCACGGCCTGCGCGATTCCGACGCCCAAGCTGTAGCGCATCGTGTGGCCGAACCCCCAGCGGCGGTCGACGATGCCGGTTAGGCCGTGATGCAGCGTCGCGAGCAGCGCGAACGGAAGAAGACCGTCGACGTAGTCTTCGGCATAGAACACCGGCGCGATGTGCCCGCGGCCGACGACGAGCTCGACATCGTCGCGGCCGCGCGCGCCGGCGCGGATCCCGAGCCGATGACACGCGCGAACAATCGCCAGCGACGAGCGGCAGCTTTCGTACGTCCCGGTTCCGGCGATCGCGTGCATCCGCAAGAGCACCGACGCGCTGTCGTCGTAGAGCCGTTCTCGCACGCGGCTCGCGGCTGCGCGCGCCTGCTCGAGCGCATCGCCTTCTCGAAGCCCGCGCAGCACCTCGAGCTCAGCGGAGACGACGCGCCGCTCGGCATCGGTCAGCCGCGGCGCGGCGCGCGAGACGGCCGGGGCGAGCGTCTCGTACAGCGATGAGCCCGGCGCGCCGGCGCGCGCATCCGGCGCGATCACGCTAGCGCGCCCAGAGCTCGTCGATCGCGGCGCCGATCGTCCGTGCGATCTGCCGCAGCTCGGCATCGGTCGTGACGTATGCGGGCGCGACGACGATCCAATCGCTCTCACCGCGCACGATCATGCCGCGCTCGCGGCAGCGGGACTCGACCGCTTTCCCCATCTCACCGGCGGCGCGGTGCGGCGGCGCGGGGAGCTTGACTCCGTACAAGAGTCCGACGCCGCGGACGCGGCCGCGGGAACCGACCGCGGCGGCGAGCTCGGCGGCCAGCAGCGCACCGGCGTCGCGAACGCGCGCCAGCGTCTCCTCGCGAGCGATGAGTGCGAGCGCGGCGCGGCCGGCGACCGCCGAGACCGGATTGCCGGCATACGTGTGTGAGGGCGCGAGGGCCGCGTTTCCGTCGTCGTCGCGCAGCGCCCAGCTGACGCGCTCGCTCATCAGCAACGCGGAGAGCGGCGCATAGCCGCCCGACAAGCTCTTCCCGGCGCAGAGCAGATCCGGCTCGACCGCAAACGTTTGCGCCGCGAACGCGCGGCCGGTGCGGCCGCAACCGGTCACGATCTCGTCGAAGATCAGCAGCACGTCGTGCCGGTCGCAGATCGCCCGGATCTCGGCGAAGTATTCCGCCGGCGGGACGACCATGCCGAGCAGGTGGATCAGCGGCTCGACGACGACCGCCGCGACCGAGTCGCTCCCCTCGGCGAGAATCGTCTGCTCGACCGCGCCGGCGCAGGTTATCCCGCAGCTCGGATATTCTTTGCCGAACGGGCACGCGAAGCAGTCGGGTGGCCAGACGTGGACGAACCCGGGAAGACGCGGTTCGAAGCGCTGAACGTCGGGGCGTCCGGTCAGGCTCAGCGCACCGTACGTCGCGCCGTGATAACCGTTGTAGTTGCTGATGATCTTGGTCTTGTGCGGCTTTCCGCGCCGGCGAAAATACAGCCGCGTCACGCGCAGGGCGGCCTCGATCGCTTCCGAGCCGCCGTTCAGCAGCTTCGCGCAGTCGAACGGAGCGCCGGCGAACCGCACCAGCTCTTCGGCGAGCGCAATCGGTTCTTCGTGCAGGCCGTGGAGCGGCGGTGAGAACGCGAGCTTTCGAAGCTGCGTGGTCATCGCATCGATGATCGGCGCGGAACCGTAGCCCAGGCTCGCGACGAAGATCCCGGAGATGCCGTCGAGGTAGCGGCGGCCGCGGTCGTCCGTGAGCCACACCCCGTCTCCGCTCGCGAAGACCGGCGTCTCGGGGGCGGGCGGCATCTCGTAGCAGAACGCCGGTCGCCCCGGCGACCCGACGTGCTCACGAACGATGTCGACGCCCTTCAGAGACACCCCTACACCTTTTGCCCGAGGTCGCGTTGGCTGACGGCGATTGCGCGGCGCCCTTCCGTTCACCTGCACGGAGCAGGCGGCGTCTCTAACGCGCCTTGAGCTTCGCCGGATCGAGGCGGGCGGAGTTCATCCCGAAGCCGAGCACGTACGGGTCGACGCCGAGGACGAACGCGAGGTGGAGCCCGACGTGAAAGCTCGGGCTCTTGGTCATCCCTGACTCCAGCTGGCGGATCGAGCCTTCGGAGACGTCGACCGCGCGGGCTAGTCCCGCGACCGTGAACCCCCGGCCGATCCGCAACCGCTGGAGGCGCTGCCCGAACGACTCCACGCGAGGCTACTGATCGTCGTAGTATGCTGCGCCCTTTTTATGCGAATATCGTTATGCGAAGATGCGTAGGAAGATACGGGTCGAGGGAAGAATCGTAGAATACAGTACCGTGTTCCGCGCTAGAAACGGCCGCCGCCGGGAGGGCTCGCCTTGATCGTCGCGATCCGCATCTCTTTGGGATTCCAGCTTGCCCTGCGGCCGCGCCGCGGCGCCGCACCGCGCGAGGTCGCGGCTCGCCCCTGCGGGCGAGCCGCACCGCGGACCTAGGGCTGGCAGCCGCCTTGGATCCACTGGTTGAACAAGTCGATGTTCTTCTTCGGCCACGGCCCTTCGGGTGCCGGCGGCATCAGCTTCGGGCTATGCGGCGGCTGTGAGAGCCGGCCGTAGATATCTTGCGCGTTGCTCTTGCACGACGCGTACTGGTCGAGATGGATTCCGTGCTGCGCCATGTGCGAGATGTCGGTGTTGTTGAACAGCGGGCGAATCTGCTTTGCATAGCTCACCGGTGCGGTCGCTCCGGCGCCTTGGTGTTCGGACGAATAGCTCATCGAGTTCTCTCCGTTATGGATCGAGTGCGGTGTGGCCTCAGGGCGCCCGGTCGAGGACCAGGTGACGATTGCGAACCGGCCTGTTCGAGCGCTTCGCGCCGTACGGCGCGTGCCGAGCGCCCATCAGCGTCGCGGTCGGCGGCGGCAGGCTGATCGAAGGAGCCTCGGGCGCGTTCGCGGTCGTCGCGCCGCGCGCGAGGATCACGCTGAAGTCGCCGCCCTGCAGCAGTCCCTGGCTGCCGTGGCATCCCATACAGCCGCCCATGTTGTAGCCTTTGCCGGGCCCGTGCGCTCCGGCCGCGGCGTAATAGACGTTCGAATGGATCACCGGCGGAACGGGCGCGCCAAGGTACGCGTTGTAGTCGGTTTGGATTCCGGGGTTCAACCCGCCGCTGAAGACTTGCAGCGAGCGGTCCGTCTCGACGACGATGTTCGCGAGATGGTAGCAGGCGGGGTTCGCGCACGTCCCCGGATTCGAACCGGCGGCTTGGTACGGCCCGGCGTAGTTCTTGTCGATCGGCTGATACTGCACGTTCACCAGCTTGTAGAACTGGAACGGCGTCTTGCCGATCTTGTGCGCGGTGAGATATTGCGCGAGCGTGCGGTGCGCAAGCGCGTTGGCGTTCACGATCGTCGGCGGGATGTCGTTCTCGCGGCGGTTGACGCAGATATAGCCGTTCGTCGGCGTCCCGTTCTGCTCTTCCAAGAAGTAGAGCTGCTTCTGCGGTTTCGTGCAGTACGCGGCGGCCGCGGGGGTCAGCACGACCGACGGCGTCGCGCTGCTCGACGGCTGCGGCGTCGGCTGCAGCAGCAGCTCCAGCGGCGTCGTCGGACACGGCGAGGACTGGCCTTGCGCGCACGGCTGCGTCGCGACGACGCGCCCGTCGACGTCTTCGACCGGCGTTCCGCTCGCGGTCTTGATGTTGTCGGTCTGTTCGAAGGTCGCATAGACCATGTACGGCGCGGTCGGCGTCTTGTGAATGATGTGCAGCGCGACCAGCCCGAACGTCGCCTGGTACCAGCACGGGTTCAGGTTCTGATTCGGGTTGGCGTTCTCGTAGTAGCGCCCGCGCGCCATGATGAATTTGCCAGAGCCCGCCTCCCGCGGCGTCAGCAAACGGAGACCCGCTTTGATTTCGATCGTCCCGAACGGCAGGCCGATGAGCTTCGGCGAGCCGGCCGGCGGCTGTTTGAAGTTCGCGGGGTTGGTGACGTATGCGGCCGTCTCCATCTGCGGCCCGGCGAACGGCGCCGGTGAGCCGGTGCTGGGATTCGGATCGTTGTCGGGGAGCCCCCACCACTTGTTCTTCGCGACGTAGTCGTACTCGACGTGGTTCGCCTTCGCCAAGAAGCGCACGAGCTGCGGCGCGCTGTTGAACGGCGAGCCGGGCGGCGGCGTCGACGGCCCGGAGCCGGCGAACATGTTGTCGAGCGTGATCTGATCGGTCTCGTCGATGTTGAGATATGCCGGCGGCTCGACGATCGCGCTCGGGTTCGGGCACTGGCCCACCGGGAAGGGGTAGACGTTCGTGTAGTTCGGCGGCGTGTCGTAGCCGTAGCGCGGATCGTTCGGGTTGTAGCCCGGCGGCGTGACGGTCGACGTGAACGAGGGCTGGCCGGGGAAGATCTCCGCTTTCCCGCGGAACGTTTCCCATACCAGCGGTCCTTGGCAGGTCAGACGCGGGTCGGCGAAGGCGCAGTTCAGCGCCGGCGTGTCGCGGCGGTTCCGTGCCGCCGGCCAGTTCAGCGCGAAGAACTCGTTCCAGGCGAACTTTGCGGCATCGTCCAGCGACGCCGCCGGCGCCGCAGTCGCCAGATCGGTGGGGACGACCGGCGAGACGACGATCGTCGCGAGGGCTTTCGGCGCCGCCGCGGCGACGGTGCCGTGCGGGGGCGCGGCCCCGGTGACGACGAGCGCGGCAATCGCAACGAACGCGACGGCAGCCGACGCCGCAAAAATACGCGGCGATACCTTCTCTGACATAGGCCCACCCCTCTCAGCGATTGCGCGTATTGTACGTCACGGCGCCGTCGCCATGCAACCCGGCCCAAGCAGCAGATCGCGAGGAACCGGGCTCCGCACGAACCAACCCAGGCGCGATGAACCGCAAAGCGCTGGACGGGATCAAGGTCCTCGACATGACGCACGTGCAGGCCGGGCCGTCGTGCACGCAGATCCTGGCCTGGCTCGGCGCCGACGTTATCAAGGTCGAGCTGCCCGGACGCGGCGACATCACCCGCGGCCAGCTCCGCGATCTTCCGGACGTCGACAGCTTGTACTTCACGATGCTGAACTGCAACAAGCGCAGCATCACGCTGAACACGAAGACGCCCGACGGGAAGGCGATCTTCACCAAGCTGCTCGAGCACTGCGACGTTCTGGTCGAGAACTTCGGCCCCGGCGTGCTCGACCGCCAAGGCTTCACCTGGGAGAAGATTCGCGCGATCAACCCGCGTCTGATCTACGCGTCGATCAAAGGGTTCGGCCCGGGGAAGTTCGAGGATTTCAAAGCCTACGAGACCGTCGCGCAGGCGATGGGCGGCGGGATGAGCACGACCGGCTTCCCCGACGGACCGCCGACCAGCAGCGGCCCGCAGATCGGCGACTCCGGGAGCGGGATCCACTTGGTCGCAGCGATCCTCGCCGCGCTTTATCAGCGCACGCACAGCGACCGCGGGCAGCGCGTCACCGTCGCGATGCAAGACGCCGTGTTGAACTTGATCCGCGTGAAGATGCGCGACCACCAGCGGCTCGCGCACGGCCCGCTGCGCGAATACCCGAACAAAGAGTTCGGCGACTTCGTTCCGCGCTCGGGGAACGCGTCGGGCGGCGGTCAGCCCGGCGCCGCGCTGCGCTGCGCCCCCGGCGGTCCGAACGACTACGTCTACGTCATCATCCAGCCGCACGTGTGGGCGCCGCTCGCGGCGCTCGCGGGTCGCCCTGAGCTCGCCGAGGACCCGGCGTTCGCAACGCCGGAGGCGCGGCTCTCGCACCTCGACGAGGTTTTCGGCGTCGTCGAGCAATGGACGCAGCACTACACGAAGTTCGAGGTGCTCGACAAGCTGAACGCGATCGACGTCCCGTGCGGTCCGATCATGAGCACCAAAGATCTGTTCGAAGACGAGTCGCTGCGCGCGCGCGGGATGATCGCCGAGGTGCAGCATCCCGAGCGCGGGACGTTCGCGACCGTCGGCTGTCCGCTCGTCCTCTCCGACACGCCGGTGGAGATCAGGTCCTCGCCGCTGCTCGGCGAGCACAGCGAAGAGATCCTGCGCGAGATCGGCTGGACCGGCGCGGACGCCGGCGCGCTGCGCGCCGCCGGCGTCCTGTAGTCCTTAGCCTTTCGGCGGCGGTAAGAAGCGGTAGGAGTGCAGGATCGCCTCGCCTTGCTTTGAGGTGATCAGCTTCATCATCTCGTTGCCGGCGGCGGCGTTTTTGCTGCTCTTCGGAACGAAGACGTAGTACACCGAGTCGACGTTCAGGTTGTCGGGGATCTTCACGCCCGAGAACTTGCTCGGGTCGACGTCGGAGACGAACGCGATCGCGGCGTCGACCTTCCCCGACGAGACGGCGTTCACGACCTCGGCCCCCGAGGTCCCTTCGAACGTCGTGTTGGCGCGAACTTTCTGCGGAAAGTCGATGCCGTACGCGGCGTCGAGCGCGGCTTTTTTCAACACGCCGCGCGCGAGCGTCCCGACCGCCGAGTCGGCGTTCCCGAGCCCGACGCGCACGCCCGGGTTCGCGAGGTCCTTGAGCGACTTGACCTTCGTGCTCCCTTTCGGCACCAGGATCACTTCGCGGTTGGTGAGGATCGCGACCGGCGGGTTGATGTGCGCGGTCAGCTTGTCGACCTGGTTCTTGCCGACGATCACGACGTCGATCGGGTTGTCGCCCTCGACGTCGCCCTGGATCACCTGGCCGCCGAGATACTTCGCCGCGACCGTCGAGCCCGAATGTTTCTTCTCGTAGATCTTGATGAACTGTTCGAAGGGTGCGGTGACGCTGGAGGCGACCTCGGCGTTCACCGTGTCGGCCGCGCTCGTGCGCGCCGGGACGGCGAGCGTCGCGATCGCGAGCGCAAGCACGCCCACCGTCGCGGCGACCGGCTTGAGCGCTTCGAGCGCGGTCTTTCGGGCGCGCATCGGCTTGATGACGAAGAACGCGAGCAGCGCGGCGACGACGTTCAGCACGGCGGCGAGCTGGAAGACCGGGATCCAGCTGTGGAAAGTGTCCTTGATGATGTTCGCGACAGGCACGAGCAACGCGGCCGTTCCTTTCGAGGTGTAGAGAAAACCGTAGTTGGTGGTGGCAAACTTTTTGCCCCACGTGTCGGCGCTCAGCGAGGGGAAGAGGCTGAAGACCTCGCCGTAGGTGAGGAACAGCAGCGCGGAGCCGACCACGAACAGCACCGGGTACGCTGCCAGCTTGATCATCGCCAAGATGGTGATCGCCTGCAGCGAGAAGGCGAGCAGCATCGTGTTCTCGCGGCCGATGCGATCGGAGATCCAGCCGAACGTCGGGCGCGCGAGGCCGTTCAGGATGCGGTCGAGCACCAAGGCCCACTGCAGCGCCGTCAAGGTGAAGATCATGAACGTCAGCGGGACGAAGTCGACGATGTAGTCCTTCGCCATCGGTGCGAGCTGCGCCGTCGCCATCACCCCGCCGTACGCGACGCACAGCATCGCGAGGTACATGATCCAGAACAGCGGCGTGCGGAGCATCTCGCCGGGCTTGAAATCGCGCGTCGTCTGCACGATCGCGCGCGAGCTCGGAAGGAGCGTCATCTCGCCCGCGCGCGGCGCGCGCAAGAAGAAACCGACCAGCATCACGATCGCGCCTTGGATCAGCCCGAAGACGAAGAAGGCGTGCTGGTAACCGGAGGCGGTGATCATGTTCGAGAGCGGGATGATCGTGAGCGCCGACCCGGCGCCGAATCCGGCCGCCGTCAGCCCCGCGGCGAGCCCGCGGCGGTCGGGGAACCACTTCAGTGCCTGCCCGACGGCGGTCCCGTAGACGATCCCGGCGCCGATCCCGCCGACGACCGCGCCGGTGTAGAACGTCCAGATCGAGGTTGCGTTCGCGAACATGACCCAGGAGACGGCGACGAGCGCGCCGCCGACGATCGTGATGACCTTGGGGCCGAAGCGGTCGATTAGGTACCCTTCAGCCGGGACGAGCCACGTCTCGACGAAGACGAACGTCGTGAACGTCACCTGGATCGCGGCCCGCGACCAGCTGAAGTGCTCCTGGATCGGATCGACGAACAGCGTCCAGCCGTACTGGAGGTTCGCGATCATGATCATCGCGATGACTCCGAGGATCAATTGCACCCAGCGGATGCGGCCCGAGCTTGCGGCGGCGGTGTACAACGGCGAGAACCCCCCTGCAGTCGTGAAAATAGTTGCCGTCTGAACAAAAGCCCGAAGGAGATTGTTTCAACCGTATGACCAGCAGCGAGCGGGCACCTCTTCCGACCGTACGGTTCTGCGTAGTTGGGGCCGGCGCGATCGGGGCGTACGTCGGCGCCGCGCTCGCGCGCGGCGGCGCCGAGGTGACCCTGATCGCCCGCGGCCCGCATCTCGCGGCGATGCGCGAGCGCGGCGGGGTCGAGGTCCGCTCGGAGCGCGGCGACTTCAGCGCCCGCGTCGCCGCGACCGACGACATGACGGCGGTCGGCCCGGTCGACTGCGTCGTCATCGCGCTGAAGGCGCACCAGATCGCCCCGATGCTGCCGAAGATCGAGACGCTGCTCGGGCCGCACACGCGGGTGATCGGGATGCAGAACGGGATCCCGTGGTGGTATTTCCAGCGGCTCGGCGGACCGCACGAGGGGCTGGTGCTGCAGACCGTCGACCCGGGTGGGAAGCTCGCCGCCGCGTTCGATCCCGACCGCGTGATCGGCTGCGTGATCTACTCCTCGACCGAGATCGAATCGCCCGGCGTGATCCGCCACGTCGAGGGGACGCGCTACTCGCTGGGCCGCCCCGACGGCGGGGACGATCCGTTCCTCGAGCGGATCGCCGCCGCGTTCGTCGCCGGCGGGCTGAAGGCGCCGGTCGAGCGCGACTTGCGAACCGACATCTGGGTGAAGCTGCTCGGCAACGCCTCGATCAACCCGATCTCGGCGCTGACGCGCGCAACGATCGCCGGGATGATGCGCGACCCCGGCGCCGAGGCGCTGATCCGCGAGATGATGGAAGAAGTGCAGGCGCTCGCGAACGCGCTCGGCGTCACCCTGCCGATCTCGATCGACAAGCGGATGGACGGCGCGCGCCGCGTCGGCGAGCACAAGACCTCGATGCTGCAGGACGTCGAGCTGGGGCGCCCGTTCGAGCTCGACGTGATGCTCGGCGCGGTCGTAGAACTGGGCGGCGTGCTGAACGTCCCGGTCCCGGCGTCACGCCACGTCTACGCGCTCACGAAGCTGCTCGACACGACGCTGCGCGCCGAGCGCGAGCGCAACGCGAGCGCGACGGCTACTTCAGCGACGCGCTGACGTTCACGCTGCCGATCGTGATGGTGAAGAACTCCACCAGCTTGAACACGATCTTGCACGAGATCGCCGTCGCGGTCTGAGCGGTCGCGCCAGCCGGGAGAACGGTGAAGTCGTCGACCTCGGCGCGAACGGTCCCGGTCATCTTTCCGCTGTGCACCGGAAACTGCAGCGACTGTCCGTTGCCGAGCTGCAGCGTCTGCTGCGGGACCCCGGGCGCGTCGATCTGCGCCGAAAATGCCTGCTGCGGATCGGTCTGCGTGTCGTCGCGCAGGATCTGCACGTGAATGATGCCGGCAACGGAATGGTCCGTGCCGACGGGAACGAGAGCCATGCCGCGCGGGTTAGCCGCGCGCCGGATCGTTCCCCCTAGTCGTACGCTCGCCGGAAGGTCGCGTACATGTACGGGTAGTCGTAGTAGAACCAGTTGCGCAGCGACCGGCGGATCAGCGAGGACGCGGTGACCGGCGCGGCGCCCTTCATCACGTAGTGCATCCCGTCGAAGAAGTCGGCCGAGTACAGCGGATAGGACGCCATCGGGCGGAACCCCTCGAACGGCGCGAACGGCGTCGCGGTCCATTCCCAGCCGTTCCCGATCAGGTCGTGAACGCCGAACGCGCTGGCGCCTTGCGGCGACGAGCCGACGGGTTCGGGATCGAAACGGCGCCAGCCGAAGTTGCCGTGGCGCTCCGGATCGGGTGCCGCGTCGCCCCACGGGTGCGCGCGCTCCTCGCCGCCGGGCGTCCCGTACGCGGCGCGGTGATATTCCGCTTCGGTCATCAGCCGCGCACCGCACCAGGCGGCGAACGCGGTGGCTTGTTCTTGCGAGCACCACACCGGCCACGACTTCGGCAGCGGCAGATCCTCGAAGCAGCCGCGCAGCACCAGTTGCCCGTCGCGCTCGAACCAGTTCGGCGGCAGCGGCCCGCCGTCGCGCACGAACTCCAGATACTCGCCGTTGGTGACGTCGTGCGCATCGACGTCGAAGGCGCCGACGTCGACCGTGTGCTCGTCGAACTCGTTGTCCCAGCCGAACGGGATCGCGCCGCGGCGCGCGCCGAGCGTCGCACGTCCGGCGGGAATCTCGACCGGATCGCGCCGCGGCGGCGCGACGTCGCGGTGCTCGAAACGCGGGCCGCGCTGCTTCTCGCGCGCGAGCCGGTGAATGATGTAGGTGAACGTCTCGTGGTGCATCTCCTCGTGCTCGAGGATGTTCCACGCCGCTTCCGCGTGCACGAGGTTCGGCACCGACGGGTCGTCGAGCCGCGCGTTCGCGTACGCATCGAAGATCGCCGCGTCGCACGCCGCTGTGAAGCGGTGTATCGTCTCGCGGTCGGGCCACTGCGCGCGCTTGTGCTGCGCCGCAACGTTCACGTCGCGCGGGTCGATCCCGCGGTTGAAGAGCTTCTCGAACTCGGGATCGACCGACGGGCGTTTCAGCGCGTCGCGCACGAGCGTGATGAACGCGAACCCCGGGATGTGCCCGTCGTAGAAGACGAACGGGTGCCGCAACGGGATCGGCGCGTCCTCGTACGCCTCCGGCGCGATCAGCGCGAAGAGGCCGGCGGTGCGGCGGCGGTTGGCGCGGTAGCGCGCCGCCATCGCTTCCCGGTCGACCTGGGCGGGAGCGAGCGTGTCCACGCCCGCGGTTTTACCCGACCGCCGCCGGATTCCCGCGCCGCGCTAGGAAGGCTTCAACCTCCTCGGCGGCCATCGGCCGGCCGTACAGGAACCCTTGCACGCGGTCGCATCGCTCCTGGCGCAAGAAGGCCAGCTGCTCGACCGTCTCGACCCCTTCGGCGCACACCTCGAGGCCCAGGCTGTGCGCCATCCCGATCACGGTCCGCACGATCGTTGCGTCGTCCGGCTCGACCATCAGGTCGCGCACGAACGACTTGTCGATCTTGAGCGAGTCGAGCTTGAAGCGGCGCAGATACCCCAGCGACGAGTAGCCGGTCCCGAAGTCGTCGACCGCGAGCCGGACTCCGGCCCGGCCGAGCTCTTCGAGGATCTGGGTCGAGAGCGCCGCGTCGCTCATCGCGACCGACTCGGTGATCTCGATCTCGAGATGGTCGGCCTCCAGCCCCGTCCGCGCGAGCAGGTCGCGGATCTTGGTCGCGAGCGCGGTGCGGTGGAACTGCCGCGCCGAGAGGTTCACCGCGATCCGCAGCCCGGGGACGTACGACTGCCAGGTTCGGATCTGCCGCGTCGCGGTCTCGAGCACCCAGTCGCCGAGCGCGACGATCAGCCCGCTCATCTCGGCGCTCGGGATGAACTGGTCGGGACCGATCAGCCCGAGCCGCGGGTGCTGCCAGCGCACCAGCGCCTCGAGCGAGCACAGCCGCTCGGTCTCGAGCTCGAACTGCGGCTGGTAGTGGAGGACGAACTCGTTGCGCTCGAGCGCCTTGCGCAGCGACTTCTCCTGCGAGATTCGCGTGCGCAAGCTCGCGCCGAGCGCGGGGGTGAAGAACTGGTGCGTGTTGCGCCCGCGTTCCTTGGCGCGGTACATCGCGACGTCGGCGTGCTTGATCAGCGTGTCCGTGTCGTCGCCGTCGTTCGGATACACCGCGATCCCAATCGAGGTGGTGACGAACTGCTCGTAGCCGTCGATGTACAAAGGCTGGTCGATCGCGGCGATGAGCCGCTGCGCGAGCGTTTCGATCCGCCCGGCGGTCGGATCGTTGCCGACCAGGACGATGAACTCGTCGCCGCCCATCCGCGCGACGAGACCTTCGGTTCCCACGACCCCGCTCACGCGGTCGCCGATCACGCGCAGCATCCGGTCGCCGAGCGCGTGCCCGAGCGTGTCGTTGATGTCCTTGAAGCGGTCGAGGTCGAGGAACATCACCGCGACGCGCGTCCCCGCTTCACCGGCCAGCGCGAGCTCGTCGCGCAGCCGCTCGGTGAACCACGCGCGGTTCGGAAGCGCCGTCAGCTGGTCGTTGTACGCGAGGTGCTTGAGCCGCGCGCGCGAGCGCCCGCGCTCGATCGCCGAGCCGATCAGCGCGCCCATGAGCTGAACCAGATCCCGGTCGCTCTCTTTGAAGAGCTCGGCGCGCGGCGCGGCCGCGGCGAACGACAGCGTGCCGTAGAGCGAGCCGCCGACCTCGATCGCGGTGCCGACGTACGCGAGCGGCGGCGACTCGCCGAACTCCGGCTCGCCGAGATACGGGAGACCGTCCAGATCGTCGATTGCCAGCGCGCCGTCGGTTGCGAGCGCGAGCCGCGCGAGCCGGCGCGGGATCGGCTCGCCGACGGTCGCGACGCTGCGGTCGGCTTCGGCGTCGTAGAGCGAGCCGGCCGACATCCCGAGGAGCCGGCAGCCGGCGTCGATCGTCGATGCGATGAGGTTTTCCGCGGTCGCGTTCGCCGACGCGGCGACGAGGTACAGCTCGCGCAGGCGGCTGCTTTGCGCCAGCACCTCGCCCTCGGCGCGATGGATCGCGGTGAGATCGCGCGCCAGCAGGTGAACGCCGGCGATCGTCCCGCGGAAGACGATCGGGATCAGCGTCGCCAGCACAGGAAAGGTCGTCGCGTCGCGGCGCTGCGCGGTCACTTCGACCGTGATCGCGCGACCGTGCGCAGCGTGCCGGAACGCTTCGAGCGCGGCGCGGACGTCGGCCGGGACGAGCAGCTCCGTCGCGTGCTTCCCGATCAGCTCTTCGATCGCGTAGCCGTGGTCGCGCGCGGCGGCGGCGTTCGCGCGCGTGATTTCGCCGGCCAGCGAGAGGGCGAGCATCGCGTCGGGGCTGTAGTCGAAGAGCGAGCGGAAGCGCTCCTCGCTGGCCTCGAGCGACGCGGTCGCTTCGACGAACGCGCTCATGTCCTTGATCGTCGCGACGGCGCCGGCGACGCGGTCGCCGACCCGCATCGGCGCGGTCGAGGCGGTGGCGGGGAACGTCGCGCCGTCGGCGCGCCGCATCCGCAGCGACTCGCCGACCGTCTCGCCGAGCAGCACGCGGCTGAACGACGCACGACCGATCCATGCGTTCTCCTCGGTGACGAGCTCGTGATAGGCGCGGCCCACGAGCGACGACGAGGGCGCGCCGAACATTCGCTGCGCCGCCGCGTTCGCGTGCGTGATCGTCCCCGACGGCTCGATCAGCAGCATCCCGTCGGCGGCGTTGGTGAAGACGGAGCGGAAGCGCTGCTCGTTCTCGACCGCCGCGGCGCGGAAGCGAACCTGTTCGGTGACGTCGTCGACCAGCGAGACGATCTGGTACGAGCCGTCGATCGGCACGTACGAGTTGAACCAGCGGCAGTGGATGACGTGCCCGTCTTTGGTGAGGTTGCGGTTCTCCGAGACGTTGGACATCACCGCGTGCTCTTGCAGCGCGCGCTTGATCTGGTCGACTCCGGGCGCGTCGGCGGGATAGATCAGCTCGAGCTCGTCGAGCGTTCGCCCGCGCACGTCCTCGAACGTCCAACCGAAGATCTCCGCGGCGCGCGCCGACCACTCCACGACGCGCAGCGTGTGATCGCAGCGCACGAACCCGAGCAGCGTGTTGTCGGTGTACGCCTGCAGCATGCGGTTGGCGAAGGCCAGCTCGCGATGCGTCCAGCCGGTGTCGGTCGGCCAGTTGCCGTCGCGCTCGCGGTGCAGCGTCAGCGCGACCGCGTCGTCGCCGGCCAGCCGGTGCGTCATCACCGTGAAGGTGTCGTCGCCGCCGAACGGCCGCAGCTCGTTGACGAAGACGTTCTGCTCGTCGAAGGCGCGCGCGATCAGCTGGTCGAGGACGTCGGCGGCGCCGGGCGCGACCGTGCGGAGCCGTCGTCCGGCCAGCGCACTCGGCGTGCTGTCGAAAAGCGCCGCCGCCGGCGCGTTTACCGCGACGACGTGGAGGCTTCGATCGAATGCGAGGAGCGCGTCGTGCCACCCGTCAGCGAAGCGTTGCCAAAGGTCCACCTTGGCAGCCTGTTTCGACCGCTACCGGCGAGTTCCGAGGAGAGCGAGCGAGCGAATCCGGTACGTTCAGCCTATCCGCGCAGATACGGCCGTAGCCCCGCGACGCCGCCTTCGCGGCCGAATCCCGACTCCCGATAGCCGCCGAACGGCGAGCTCGGATCGAACTGGTTAAACGTCGAGCACCACACGACGCCGGCCTGCAGCCGCTGCGCGACGTACATCGACTTTGCGCCCTTGTCGGTCCAGACGCCGGCGGAGAGCCCGTAGGGCGTGTTGTTCGCCTTTTCGATCGCCTCGTCGGCGGTGCGGAAGGTCATGATCGAGAGAACCGGGCCGAAGATCTCCTCGCGCGCGATCCGGTGCGACTGGGCGACGCCGGTGAAGAACGAGGCCCGGTGGAACCAGCCGCGCTCGGGAAGCGCGCACGACTGCTGGTGGAGCACGGCGCCTTCGGCGACGCCGCTCTCGACCAGTTCGCCGATCTTCGCGTGCTGGGCGGCGGAGTTGATCGCGCCGATGTCGGTGTTCTTGTCGAGCGGATCGCCGAGCCGCAGCGTCTCGATCCGCGCCTTCAGCTTCGCGACGACCTCGTCGTGCACCGACTCTTGTACCAGCAGCCGCGAGCCGGCGCAGCAGACGTGACCCTGGTTGAAGTAGATTCCGTTGACGACCCCTTCGATCGCTTGATCGAGCGGCGCGTCGGCGAAGACGATGTTCGCGGCTTTTCCGCCCAGCTCGAGGGTGACGCGCTTGCGCGTCCCGGCGATCGTCTTTTGGATGATCTTGCCGACTTCGGTCGAGCCGGTGAACGCGATCTTGTCGACGTCGGGGTGCGCGACGAGCGCTGCGCCGGTGCGGCCGTCACCGGTGACGACGTTGACGACGCCCGGCGGAAGATCGGCCTCTTCGCAGATCTCCGCGAGCAGCAGCGCGGTGAGCGGCGTCGTCTCGGCCGGCTTCAGCACGATCGTGTTTCCGCATGCGAGCGCGGGCGCGATCTTCCAGGCCGCCATCAGCAGCGGGAAGTTCCACGGGATGATCGAGCCGACGACGCCGACCGGCTCCGGATCGATCGTCCCGTGCAGCGCGTAGCGCAGCTTGTCGGCCCAGCCGGCGTAGTAGAAGAAGTGCGCCGCCGCCTGCACGACGTCGAAGTCGCGCGACTCTTTGATCGGCTTGCCGCCGTCTTTCGTCTCGAGGACGGCCAGCTCGCGCGAGCGCTCGGTGATCGCGCGCGCGATCCGGTAGACGTACTTCGCGCGATCGGCCGGCCGCATCGGCCGCCAGTATTTCTCGTACGCTTTGCGCGCCGCGGCGACGGCGCGGTCGACGTCCTCCGCAGTTCCTACGGCGACTTGCGCCAGCTCTTCCTCGGTGGCGGGGTTCACGGTCGCGAACGTCGCGCCGCCGGCCGACGGCACCCACTTGCCGCCGATGAAGTGGTCGTACTTCGGCGCGATCCGGACCGGCGTCGTTTCGAGCGATGGTGCGTAGGCGAGAGCCATCTCAGTCAGTCCTTCGCGATGTAGTCGAGCGAGCCGTAGCGTCCCGTTGCGAGCTTCTCGCGCTGCAGCAAGAGGTCGTCGAGTAGTGCCGAGGCGCCGATGCGGAAGAGATCGGGCGTGAGCCAATCGCCGCCCAGCGTCTCGTCGATCAGCACGAGATAGGCGATCGCTGTCTTCGTGTTGCGCACGCCGCCGGCGACCTTCAAGCCGCGGCGCTCGCCGGTGCGGTGCGCGAAGTCGCGCAGCGCTTCGGCCATGACGAGCGCGGTCGGAAGCGTCGCCGAGGTGCCGATCTTTCCGGTCGAGGTCTTGATCACGTCGGCGCCGGCTTCGAGCGCGAGATCGCTCGCGCGCCGCGTCGCGTCGTACGAGCCGAGCTCGCCGGTCTCGAGGATCGCTTTGAGATGGATCGGACCGCAGAGCTTCTTCACCGCGGAAATCTCGTCGAAGACGTGCTGCTCGTCGCCGGCGAGGAACGCGCCGCGGTCGATCACCATGTCGATCTCGTCGGCGCCGGACTCGAGCGCCGCTTCGGTGTCGCGCAGCTTCACGTCGAGCGAGGAGAGCCCGCTCGGAAACGCCGTCGCCACCGACGCGACTTTGACGCCGGTTCCGCGCAGCGCGTCCTTCGCGACCGCGACCAGGTTCGGGTAGACGCAGACCGCCGCGACGCGCGGCGCGCCCGGCGCGGGGAACGCCGCCTTCGCGCAGAGCGAGCGAACGCGGCCCGGCGAGTCACGGCCCTCCAGCGTCGTCAAGTCGATGCAGCGGATCGCCAGGTCGATCGCGGCCAGCTTGGCCTCGTTCTTGATCGAGCGTTTGGCGAAGCCCGCGGCGCGCGCCTCGAGCATCACGGCGTCGACCGTCGGCGAGCCGGCCGAGAGAAGAAGGGGCATGGGTCCCGTCGTTCGAGAAAGCCGCGCGGCGTGACCTCGTATCGGCCGCCGCTCGACGGTATTCGGGTCTTGGAACTGGGTTCGTCGGTCGCCGGTCCGGCGGCGGGGCGGCTCTTGGCCGATCTGGGCGCCGAGGTGCTGAAGGTCGAGAGCGACGAGGGCGACGGGCTCCGGACCTGGGGGCCGCCGGCGCCCGACGGGACCTCGTGGTGGTTCAAGTCGCACAACCGGAACAAGCGGTTCCTGCGCTTCGACCTCCACGACGAGGCCGATCGAAAGACCGTTCGCGAGATCGCGCTGCGGTGCGATGTGATCTTGGAGAACTTTCGGCCCGGCCGGCTGGAGGAATGGGGACTCGGCTACGAGTCCTTGCGCGCCGAGAACCCGCGGATCGTCTACGCCTCGATCAGCGGCTACGGGCAAGACGGTCCCTATCGCGACCGCGCGGGTTTCGGCAACATCGCCGAGTCGATGAGCGGGCTGCGCTACATCACCGGCTTTCAGGACCGTCCGCCGGTGCGGGTCGGGATCTCGCTCGCGGACGAGCTCGCCGCGCTGTACTGCGTCGTCGGGATCCAGTCGGCGCTGCTCGCGCGCGAGCGTGACGGCGTCGGCGACTACATCGACATCTCGCTGCTCGAAGCCTCGATCGCGCTGACGCAAGGGATGCTTCCCGAGTACGACGCGCTCGGGATCGTCCGCGAGCGGACCGGCAACTCGCACGCCGCGGTCGCGCCCTCGAACATCTACCCGACGCGCGACGGCCGCTGGATCGCGATCGGCGCGAACGCGAACTCGCTCTTCCGGCGCTTCGTCAAGGCGATGGGAAAACCGGAGCTCGCCGACGATCCGCGCTACCGCGGAAACCGCGAGCGGACCGAGCGCGGCGCCGAGATCGACGCGCTCGTCGCCGAGTGGACGCGCACGCTCGACGCCGACGATGCCGCCGCGATTCTCGCCGACGCGGGCGTTCCTGCCGGGCCGGTCTACTCGATCGCCGACATCGTCTCCGACGAGCAGGTGCGCGCACGCGGTGTCGTGCGCCATCTCCCGGACGATGCCGGAAACAGCGTCGCGACAACCGCGCCGGTTCCGCGCTTTCGCGCGCACCCGACGGTTTCGAAACATGCGGCGCGCGCGGTCGGCGCGGATACGAACGACGTCATCGACGAGCTGCGGATCGGAGGCCGGCGATAGCGATCATCGCGCTCAACGGCGTCTCGAAGACGTTCGAGACCGGCTACACCGCGCTGCGCGACGTCGAGCTGGAGATCGAGCCGCACCGCTTCGTCGCGCTGGTCGGCCCGTCGGGGTGCGGGAAGTCGACGGCGCTCTCGCTGATCGCCGGGCTCGACGCGCCGACCAGCGGAACGGTCACCGTGCGCGGCAAGCGCGTCGACGGGATCACCGACGGGACCGGGTTCTTGTTCCAGCGCGACGCGCTGCTGCCGTGGAAGCGTGTCCGCAACAACGTGCTGCTTCCGCTGCTGCTGCGCGGAATCCACGGCGATGAGGCGAACGCGCGGGTCGACGAGTGGATCGGCCGCGTCGGGCTGCGCGGGTTCGAAGACTCGTTCCCGTACCAGCTCTCGGGCGGGATGCGCAAGCGCGTCGCGCTCGCGCAGACGCTGGTCTACGACCCGGAGATCCTGTTGATGGACGAGCCGTTCTCCGCGCTCGACGTGCAGACGCGCAACCTCATGGAAGCCGAGCTGCTGAACCTCTGGCAAGGCTCGGGGAAAACGGTGATCTTCGTGACGCACGATCTCGAAGAAGCGATCGCGCTCTCCGACGAGGTCGTCGTGATGACGGCGGGTCCGGCGCGGGTGAAGGCGCGCTACGACGTGACGCTGCCGCGGCCGCGCGACATCGAGCAGGTGCGGTTCGACCCGCGCTTCACCGAGCTGTACTCGAAGATGTGGAACGACCTGCGCGACGAGGTGCTGGAAAGCTATGCGCGAGCGAACGCGGCCGGTTAACCGCGCCGCCGTCGCGGCGATCCAGCTCGCGCTGATCGTCGTCGCGCTCGCGGTGTGGGAGCTCGGCGTGCACTTCGGCAAGATCGACCCGTTCTTTTTCTCCGCGCCCTCGCAGATCGCCGAGACGATCGGCAGCTGGTGGCAGCACGGCTACGTGCTGCGCGACGTCGGCGAGACGATGAAGGAGACGATCGTCGGGCTGGTCGTCGGCGGCGTGCTGGGAATCGTGCTGGCGGTGATCCTCGCCGCGAACCGCTGGCTCGGCGCGATCTTCGTCCCGTTCCTGGTGCTGCTGAACTCGATCCCGCGCGTGACGCTGGTTCCGCTGTTCATCTTGTGGTTCGGGTTCACGATTTGGTCGAAAGTCGTCAGCGCGATCGTGCTGGTCGTCTTCGTCGTGTTCTTCGCGACCTACGACGGGATCAAGGACGTCGATCCGACGCTGGTCGCCAGCGTGCGCGTCCTGGGCGCGAAGCGGATCGACGTGATGCGGCACGTCCTGATCCCCTCGGCGCTGACCTGGATCTTCTCGTCGCTCCGCTCGGCGGTCGGCTTCGCCCTGATCGGCGCCGTCGTCGCCGAGTACTTCGGCGCGCAGGCCGGGGTGGGCTACCGCATCCAATTCTCCGAGTCGCAGCTCAACACGAGCGGCGTCTTCGGCGGCCTGTTCATCCTGATGGTCCTCGTGTTCGTGATCAACCTGTTCTTCCAATGGCTCCAGAAGCTGCTGCTGGTCTGGAAGCCCGCCGATTCGTAGGAGGTTCACCATGTCCGAGATCTCACGCCGCACGCTGATCGGCGGGCTCGCGGCCGCCGGCGCGTCCACGGTCTTCGGAGTTCCCACGATCGTCTACGCGGCCGCGCCGAAGGAGAAGGTTGCGGTCGTCGTCGGCTCCGAGCACGCGCTGGTCTATCTGCCGTGGGACGTTGCGAAGGCGCTCGGCTATTTCGACGCCGAGGGCCTGGACGTCGAGATCACCTACACCAAAGGCGGGAGCGAAGCCGCGACCGCGCTCGCGTCCGGATCGTGCGAGTACAGCGGGAACGCGATCGATCACGCGATCGCGGCAGCCGAGCGCGGCAAGTCGCTGGTGATGATCGCCGACTTCATGAACCAGCCGGGGATCGCGCTGCTCGTGCGCCCCGCCGACAAAGACAAGTACAAAACGTTCGCCGACTTTAAAGGGAAGACGATCGGCGTGACGTCGATCGGCTCGGCGACGCACGTGCTCGCGACCTGGATGGCGCACCGCGCCGGGCTGGCGAAGGACGACGTGAAGATCGTCGGCGTCGGCGGCGGCGCGACCATGATCTCCGCGCTGACCGGCAACCAGGTCGACGCGACCTACGGCAACGATCCGTACGCGACGACGCTGATCAAGACCGGTCGCGGCGTGCAGTGGCTCGGGCTCTACACCTCGGGCGACACGCGCAAGGCGCTCGGCTTCCGCGAGTACTGCTTCACCGGCGCGCTCACCCGCGGCGACGTGATCCAGAAGAGCCCCGAGCGAACGCAGAAGATCGTCAACGGGCTGGTGCGCGCGCAGAAATTCATGGCGACCCGGACGTCGTCGCAGATCGCGGCCGCGCTCTCCGACGAGTACCGCGGCGGAACGCCGCAAGCCGACTGGGCCGCCTCGTACAGCCACTCGCGCCCGGCGTACACGCAGCACGGTGAGATGGCGCTCGACGGCGTCCGCGCGGTGATCGAGACGAACACGTACTTCCTCGGCGCCGCGCCGAAAGTCGACCCGTCGAAGCTCTACGACAACTCGTTCGTCGACAAGGCGGCCAGGACGGTGAAGGTCTAGGCGGCGCCGTCCCAGATCGCGGCGAGGCGCGAGACGATCGCGTCGTCGTGCGGCTGGAGCCCGCTCCCTTTGCAGACGCGGCACGGCGAAGGCGAGCACTCCTCGCAGGCGCCGCTGCCGGTGCAGTGGCGGCAGTCGTCCTCGGGCGAGCGGCGGCGCTTGCGCTTGCGCGGGAGCGTCCACTTCTCGGCGGCGCGGCGCTGCTGCTCCACGCGATAGAGCTCCGTCTCTTTCAACATGGCGCAGAAGCCCAAGACGGAGATGCACGCCAAAGCACCGACCATGAAATCGGTGAAGCTGCGGTCCCTCATTACGTACGTTATCGGAGCGCTGGGTCGGGAATTGAGCGTCCGCCGAGCATCGGCGCGAGCACGACCCGGTCGCGGCCCTCGCGTTTGGCCTGGTAGAGCGCCTGGTCGGCGGAGGTCAGCAGCGCCCCGGGGTCGACCCCCGACTCGTGCGGCCGCGTCGAGGCGACGCCGACGCTGACGGTGACGATCCCGGTCGGCGCCTCCGGGTAGGGGATCGCCAGCGCGCGGACGTTGTGCCGGACCCGCTCGCCGACGACCCGCGAGGCTTCGCCCTCGGCGAGCGGGAGGACGATCGCGAACTCCTCGCCGCCGTAGCGGGCGGCGACGTCGTCGGGGCGGAGGACCGCGGCCTGGACGGCCTGCGCGACGCGGCGCAGGATCTCATCGCCCGCCTGGTGGCCGTGCGAGTCGTTGTAGCGCTTGAAGTGGTCGACGTCGATCATCAGCACGCCGATCGCCGAGTGCGAGCGGCGCGAGCGGTCCCACGCGCGCGAGAGCGCGCCGTCGAACGAGCGGCGGTTCGCGATCCCGGTCAGCCCGTCGAGCGCGATCAGCGCCGAGAGGGCGCGGTTGCGGTCGGCGAGCGCGAGCGCGAAGAGCAGCGCTTCCAGTGCGATGCCGGCGTCGAACGCGCGCGTCAAGTTCATCCGCGGGAGCAGGACGTGGTGGACGTTCAGGTCGTTGATCACGATTCCGGCCGCCGCGAAGACGAACGCGATCAGGTAGAACCGCGCCGGCGAAAACCCTTGGCGCCGCGCGACGATTCCGCGCGCGAACAGCAGTCCGAGCAGCGCCGCCTGCAGCACCTCGTCGAGGACGTAGCCGTACCCGTTCCAGCGCGTGAGTTTCTCGACGAAGATCAATCCGACGTTCGCGAACAGCACCGGGATCGTGAGCACGTCGAAAAGCCTGCGCCCGCGGTTGACGCCGAGGAACGAGCGGCAGAAACCCGTCAGCGCGATGTAGTACAGCGCCAGGCACACCGCCTCGCCGAGCGAGACGGCGCGCGGCCAGCCGATCGCCGGGGCGCGCGACTCGACCAGCGTCAGCCCGACCAGCGAGAACATCGAGGTCGCGTACCAGCCGAACGGCACGTCGCGCAGCACGACGTAGAGCAGCGCGTTGAACGCGCCGATCGCGACGAAAAAACCTAAGAAGAACGCTGCGTCGCTAGAGATTGCCGCGCTTCGCCTGTTCCTGCTCGATCGACACGAACAGCGCCTTGAAATTGCCCTTGCCGAACGAGAGCGAGCCGCGGCGCTGGATGATCTCGAAGAACAGCGTCGGCCGGTCTTGTAACGGTTTGGTGAAGATCTGGAGCATATACCCTCTGTCGTCTTTGTCGACAAGAATGCTCAGATCGCGTAGCACCGCGACGTCCTCTTCGATCACACCTACCCGCTCGCCGAGCGTGTCGTAGTACGATGCCGGCGTCTCGAGGAGCTCGACCCCATTGGCGCGGAGCGCGCGGACCGTCTCGGCGATGTCGGCCGTCGAGATCGCGACGTGCTGGACCCCGGGGCCGCCGTAGAAATCCAGGTACTCCTCGATCTGCGAGCGCTTGCGCCCCTCGGCCGGCTCGTTGATCGGCATCTTGACCTTCCCGCTCGGCGACTGCATGACTTTCGAGCGCAGCGCGGTGAACTCGGTCGAGATGTCCTTGTCGTCGAACCCGACCAGCTGCGTGAACCCGAACGCGCGGGCGTAGTAGTCACACCAGCGGTCCATCTCGTTCCAGCCGACGTTGCCGACGCAGTGGTCGATCCGCAGCAACCCGACGGGTTCCGCCGCCGGCATCGCGGCGGACCACGGCTGGTACCCCGGAAGCCAAACGCCGCGGTAGCTTCCGCGCTCGAGGAGCGTGTGCACCGTGTCGCCGTAGGTGCCGACCTGCGCCGTGACGACACGGCCGTGGTCGTCTTCGGCGACGGCTGGCGGCGTGACGGCCCGCGCTCCGCCGGCGACGGCGGCTTCGAACGCCTCGCGCGCCCCGGAGGTCCGCAGCGCGACGTCGCGCACACCGTCGCCGTGCCGCGTGACGTGCTCGGCGATCTCACCGCCGGGGAGGAGCGACGACGTCAGCACCAGCGTCAGCTCGTTCTGGCGAACGACATAGGACGCGCGGTCCTTCATTCCGGTCTCGGGGCCGGCGTACGCCAGCGGCGCGAACCCGAACGCGGTGCAGTAGAAGTGCGCGGCCTGCTTTGCGTTGCCGACCCAGAGCTCCAAGTGATCGAAGTCGAGCGTTTCAAGTGCAGCCGAGCGGGCGGTCATCGTGCTCACAATGTGCGGTTACCCCGGGCGGGCCTTGTTCCCTCGTCCGCGGGCGAGCGAGCGATTTCGCGGCGGTGGGTATGACGTTGCCCGACGCTCTTCAACCGGTGAGGGACCACATGCAGACACAGGACGTTCGCGAAGCCGCGCAAGGCGCGGTGAACCAGTCCAAATCGTTCTTGAGCAAACAGGTCGACGAACGGTCGACCCAAATCGGGCAACAGATCGAATCGGTCGCGCAAGACTTGCGCCGCGTAAGCGAGCAGTTGCGCCGGAGCGGGACGGTGGGTGCCGCCGCAACGTACGTCGACCAAGGCGTGGAGCTGATCGAGCGCGTCGCGCGCTATCTCGAAGAAGCCGACGGCGAACGGCTCGTCGCCGACCTGGAGAACATCGCGAGGCAGCAGCCGTGGGCGGTCGCCGGCGGTGCGCTCGTGCTCGGCTTCGCCGCCTCGCGCTTCCTGAAGACCTCGAGCGTGCGCCGCTATCGCGACGGCGGCTCGTACGGCACCTATGCGTCCTGACGCGCCGCGCGAGGCGGACCGCCCCCTCGGCGAGCTGCTGCGCGAGCTCGGCGACGAGATCTCCGTGCTGGTGCGGCAAGAGATCGCGCTCGCCAAAGTCGAGATCACCGAGAAGGCGAAGCCCGCCGTCGCGTCGGCCGGGATGTTCGGCGGCACCGCGCTGTTCGCGCTCGGCGCGTTCGGCGCGCTGACGACGTTTCTGATCGCGCTGATCGCGCTTGCGCTCCCGGTGTGGGCCGCAGCGCTGATCGTCGCCGCGGTGTACGGCGGCGCGGCGTTCGTCCTCGCGCAAACCGGTAAGAAAAAATTGCATGAAGCCGGCCCGCTCGTTCCCGAGCAGACCGCGCAAACCGTGAAGGAAGACATCGAATGGGTCAAGACGCGAACGAAATCCGGCGCGAGATAGAAGCGACGCGCGCGCGGATGGGCGATACGGTCGAGGCGCTCGGCTACAAGGCGGACGTTCCGGCTCGCGTCAAGGACGCCGTCTACGAGCGAGTCGAGACGGTGAAAGGGACGATCGGCGAGGCGGCCGGCGCGGTGAAGAACGCGGTCGGCGCCGCGCTCGGCGGTGCGAAAGAAACGATGACCAGCACACTCGGCCAAACGACGGAGAAGGTGAGCGACGTGACAAGCAGTTTGAGCGAACGTGCCGGCGACGCCGCCGGCGGCATGACGGCGAAGCTAGGCGACGCGCGCGACGCCGCGCAGCGCGGTGTCGGGATGGCGGTCGAGAACCCGCTCGGGCTCGCGCTCGGCGCGCTCGCGGTCGGGATTCTCGCCGGCTTGGTCGCGCCGGTCACGGAGATCGAACGCGAAAAGGTCGGACCGATCCGCGACGAGCTGCTCGAGAAGGCGCAGACGATCACGGGCGACGTGATCGAGCACGGCAAGCAAGTGCTGCAAGAGACCGCGCAAGCGGTCGTGCAGAGCGCGCAAACTCAAAGCGGTCGCGTGGGATCGGCGACCGAGTACGGTGCGCTGCTCGAGGACCGGGACTCGCTCGAACCGGGCGCGCCGGGGACCGCTTCCCCGTAGCGCCCGTCGGGCGCCTCAGCTGGTGAGCGTAGTGGCTCGGGCGTCTTCGCCCGAGCCACCTGCGTCGACCAGCGCGTGCCAGTCCTCGCCGAGCGCCTGTCCGATCTCCGCGCGCAGCATCCCGGCGGCGAGGTTCGTCTCGATCACGAGGAACGCGGTCGCGACGCAGATCGCGCCGGCGCCGAGCAGCACGAGCCCGAGCGAGATCCACGGGACGTCGACGCGCGTGACGTCGTCGAGCGCGATCGAGAGCGACGCCATCACGAACAAGAAGATCGCGACGTAGTACAGCGTCAGCGCGCGTTCGGTCAGCGAGGTGCGGCGCCGGTAGACGCGCAGCCAGCGCACGTAGGTGCGCGCGGCGAGCTCGTCGCCGCTCGCGCGCGCCGCGACGGTGCGGTCGACCAGGTCGCGCGCGCGGTCGAACGTCCGCGAGATCCGGGTCAGCGTCGAGGCGACGAGCGAGCCGGTCGCAAGGATGAAGATCGCCGGCGTGATCATCGCCGAGATCACGCCGAGCACCGACGGAAGGGCGAGCGGGGACTGCGCGTTCATGCGCGCGTCTTCGTCGTTCGCGGCGGCGAGCGCTGCACCGTCGCGGGCGAGGCCGATGCGGCCGGCGTCGCGCGCGGCGGGAGCGTCGTCCCCGGCGGGAGCGTCGGGAGCGGCTGCGCGGTCGGGAGCGCCGGAAGCGGCGGGCCGGGCGAGAGGTTCGGCGCGCCGGGCGAGACGATGTGCGGCGTGACGGTGATGATCAGCTCGTTGCGCTGGCGGTTCATCTCTTCGTTGCGGAACGCGCGCCCGAGCAGCGGGAGGTCGCCGAGCAGCGGGATCTTGCTCTGCGTGCGCGTCGTCGTGTCCTGAATCAAACCGCCGATCACGAGCGTCTGGTCTTCGCGCATCGCAACCGTCGTCTGCGTGTCGCGCGTCGCGATCTGCGGGATTCCGTTCGAGATGCCGGCGAGGCTGTTGACGGTCGGGTGGAGCGCGACGGTGATGAAGCCGCCGGCGTTGACGACCGGCGTGATGTCGAGCGTGACGCCGGTCTGAAACGTCTGCAACTGCGTGGTCGCGACCGTTCCGGTCCCGCCGCCGGTGGTGGTGAGGATCGCGATGTTGTCGCCGGCGCGAATCGTCGCGGTGCGGCCGGAGATGGTGGTGATCCGCGGGTCGGCGAGGACGCGACCCTTCCCGTTCTGGATCAGCAGGTTCAGGTTCAAACCGAACGAGATCGGCGTGCGCGTGAACTGCTGAAGGCGAATGAACGGCGGCGGTGTTCCACCGTCGGCCGAGACCGGCGCCGTCTCGCCGAACGTGCTGCTGATCACCGGCGAGTTGAAGCTCAGGCCGAGGTTGCGCGCGGCGGTCTCGTCGACCTCGAGGATCTCGGTGTCGAGCACGACCAGCTTCTGCTCGACGTCGAGCTGATCGATCAGCGACTTCGCGAGCCGGATCGAGTACGCGCTGCCGCTGAGAACGAGCTGCGTTCCGTTCGGCGGGACGGTGATCCGCAAGTCGGGCGCCGTTCCTTGCAGCGCCTGCGTCACGGTCGTCGCGATATCGGTCGCCGACGACGACGGTGCGCCGTTGAGTCCCGGCGCGGCGGCCTTGAGCGAGATCACTTCGATCCCGGCCGCACCGGCGACGAGCGACTCGGCGCTGCCGGGCTGCTGCACCGGTGGGCCGCCTGGGGCGGTGCCCGTCGTGTCGAGCTGCGCGAGCGCGTCGGCGATCCGCTGGTGCTCGCTCGTCGTCGCAACGACGGAGAGCGCGTTCAGCGCGGCCTCGGCGGTGACTTGCGCATCGCGGAACGAGCGGGCGATGAGGTCACCGGCCGAGCGCGCGTCGATGAAACGCAGCCGGTAGATCTGCGTGTAGCGCACCCCCGCCTGCGGCTGATCGATCGACGCGATCAGCGCTTTCGCCTTCGCGACCTCGTCGGCGGGGCCGCCGAGGACGACCGATTGGCCGGCGACGCTCGCGCGGACGCCGCGAAACTGGTGCGCGACCGCGCGCGCGACGTCGCGCGGCGATGCCTTCGTCACGCGCACCGCTTCGACCGGACCGAACGAGGGCGCGGGCGTCGCCGGCCGGCTGTCGATCGTCGCGATCAGCGTCTTGATCTGCGCGAGATCGGCGGGGTTCGCTTCGATGAGCAGCGTCGCGTTCGGCGCGAGCGCGATTCGCGCTGCCGGAAAAATCGTGCGAAGCCGTGCGGCGACGGTCGCGGCGTCGGCGCCGTGCAGCTGCACCGCGTCGCTGGCGGGCCGTGTCGGGTTGCGCACGTCGATCCCTTGCAGGACGACGCGCATCGCCGCGACGTCATCCGGCGGCGCGACGACGACGAGCGCGTTCGCGCCCGGCTCGACCGTGATCCGCGCGCGCGGGTAGAGCGCGCGCAAGACCGTTGCGGCGCGGCCGGCGCCGATCACTTGGACGCCGAGCACGGCCGGCGGAAACTGCTTCGGCGCGGGCTGCGGGCCTGCCGCGAGCGTGCTCGCGAGGAGCAGTGCCGCGAGGCCGAAGACGTGCAATGAACGCGATGACCGGGGCGATCTCACCCTGCGATACCTCCGCCCTGCGTCGGCAGGGGACTTCCGTCACGATTTTCGTACGACCTCTGCGACGGACGCGGCGCGCTGAAACCCCCGCGCGCGCAACGACGTTGCAGCAGAAAAGCAGGCTCCGACGAGCATTCCTTTCGGGTGAGGACGCTGACGGTGACTGATACGGACGAACGGGTCGGCGCGCTGCGCGCCGGCGACCACGAGCTCTTGGCGGCGGCGATCGCCGATTCGGCGACCACCGACTACGCCGTCATCCGCGCGCTGACCGCGCTCGGCGAGGACACGACCGAACGGCTCGCGCGCTTCACCGGGATGGGCAGACAGTTCATCGTCGAGGTACGCCGGCGCGTCGGCGCCGACGGCGTCGCGGCGCTGCTCGGCGACGCGCCGAACGTCTGCGAGCGGATCCTCGAAGCGGCGACGGCGCAGATCGTGCGGCGCGGGCGGCGCGAGGTGGCGATGCTCGACCTCTGCGCCGAAGCGCGAATCCCGCGCCGCACGCTGTACAACTTGTACTCGTCGAGCGCCGAGGTGATCCAAACGTGCCAGCGGCGCGCCCAGACGATATGGCGCGCGCGTTTCGAGCAGCGCGTTCTTCGCAGCACCACGGCGGCGCGGCATCGTCTGTTCGCGGTCGTCGACGTCGTCGATGCGTGGGTCGGCTCGGAACGTTTCCGCGCCGATCTGCTGCTGTGCGCGCGGCCGTCGTTCGCCGGCGAGCTGCGCGAGGACGATCTGCGCGAGCACTTGGCCGAGATCGAACGCTTCGCGACCGCGCTTGCCGCCGCGGCGCGGCTCGCGGCGCCGCACGAGTTCGGCGCGTTCGTCGCGACGAGCGTTGCGGGCGCCAGCGCATGGTTCGACCGGCGCGCCGCCGCGCGCACCGCGAGCGTCGCATTCGTCGAGCGGATGCTCGGAGATCCGCGCTAGCTCCGACGCCGTCTGGCACACGTGTGCCAACTGCGGGGCCGTAGGATCTTGCGATTTCTGGTCAGCTTGGTGCATGATGAAGCTCGCTCGACGACGTCCCGCGCACGAGCGGACACGGCGAGGTCGGAAGTTGAGGTGTGATGTTCCGACGATCATGCGGCGTCTCTGGGGTCGCCGTGATATCGGCTGCGCTCGCGACGGCGATCGGACTCCCTGCGTCGGCGAATCCCGTCGTCAGCGTTCGCATCGGCAACGCATCCTCTGCTTTCGACCTCGCCTACGCCGCCAGCGCATCGAGCCTCGGCGGGTTCGTCACCGCGGAGAACGCTCCGCTGGCGGCGATCCCGCGCCAGAGCTCCGATGCGTACGCGGTCACCTCGGCGAGCCCGCGCGCGATCGCCGGCGCGCTGATCTACCGCGCCGCCGGCGAGCCGACGCGTGAGTGCACCTTCCGGTACACGCTCACGTACACCGGCGCACGATACGTCGTCGCGGTGGATGCGCGCGCGAGCTGGACCGGTCAGGTGCGCTGCACCGCCTCGGCGTCCGCGCTCGAGCGAACCAAGGGTGACTTCACGGTGACCTTCACGATGCAGTGAGCGGCGCCGGACGAGCGACCACACACAAGGAGAAGAAGAGATGAACCGATTCAAACTGCTGTCGGCGCTCGCCGCGCTGACGGTCGGCGGAGCACTGGCCGCGAACGTCGCGCCGGCCTCAGCCTTCACGAGCTTCAACGTGTCCTTCGCGGTCCAGAACATGGACGGCAACGGCCAGAGCATGATCCGAACCTCCGCAATCCCGACCGGCGTGACCGGCCTCATCAACCCGGCAAGCGCGATCTCGCCGAGCGCGAACGATCCCGCCACCGGACACGCGACGTACTCGCTGCCGTACCCCGGGGTTAGGCAATCGTCGGAAGCGACGATCACGTACGCGAACTCGTCAAACCCGAGTCTCAACGTGTGCACGTACAAGATCAAGGTGACGGAAAACAGCGCTTCGTCGTTCACGCTGCACTTCACGACGAACGACGCCGTGAAATGCGCCGTTCCGAGCGATGCCTCCAGCGGCGACGGCCAGTTCACCAGCCTGACGTACGGGCTCACCTGGAGCACGTAGCACTCGCCGAGCGTGCTCGGGAGCGCAAGGCCGACCCGAGCACGCTGCGGTCGAGCACGCTCAGTACGAATACGGCTGGACTGAGGTGCTCAAGACGAAGATCCCGGGAGCTTCTTGCCCCATCGCGACGCCGGTCCGCGTCGCACCGTTCACGCCGTTGAACCGTACCCCGGGGTCGTCGACTCCCGAGCCGAAGAGGCCCGGGATCGTCTTGACCAGCCGTCCGCTTTCGTCGTACTCGTTCAAGCACGGTCGCGCGTTCATGTCGTAGGTACCGATCAGCGCCGGACACCACATCGAGCGCTGGAGGATGAGGTGGTTCACCGTATCCAGCCCGATGGTCGCCGAGTCGCCGCCGACCAGCGAGAGGAAACCGTGAAACGACTGCTCGCCGCCCAGGACATGCCGGAAGACACGCGTCGTCGTACCGGTCGAGAGGTCGAGCAGCGTCAGCTCCGCGGCGAATGTCCCCGGACCGAGTCCGCCGATGGTGGCCTGACAGCTTGTGGCGACGGCGGCCATGTGCCGCGCAGGGTCGATGGCGAGCCCGTAACCGCCGCCGAACATGTCGCCGCCCGAGATCCCCAGCGAACGCGACGACGCGGAGCCGCTCGTGAAGTCGATCGTCACGAGCTGCGGCGATTGCTGGTCGCATCCGAGGGTCGTGTCCTCGACAAGCATGTACGCGCGGTCGGTGCCGGGATCGTACGCGAACGTCTCGAGCCCCGCGAAATCGAAGTTCGCGCCCAAGAAGGCGGTCACGTCGATCGCGGGCACGAAGCCGTTGCCGGTCGTCACGTCGCCGCGCGTGACAAGCATTGCATTTGTGGCGACGTCCAGAGCGATGTACGCGGACTGCGACGGCGTCGAGTTCTGCGCGGCGTCGAAGGTGAATGCCGTGCTCGGGAAGCTTCCCGCGGGAAACACGAACGACGAGAACGCCGCCCCGAGCGGCGCCGCTCGGTAGTAGTTCACCCCGACGCCGTCCACGGTGTCGACTGCTACGGCCACGTCGTTCTGGACGATCGGATGCGTCCGATAGCCCGAGTTCGTGAACGAGAGCGGGATGCCGCCGACCGCGCCGGTCTGCAGGTCGAACGGCTCGTACGCCCACAGGATGAACTGCGACGGCCCGGCTGCAGAGAAGGCGCCGCCTTCGACGAGGTAGCCGTCGGAGCCGTTCGGGTTCATGAACAACGAGCTGAGCGGGGCACCGAGGAGCGGCGTGATGCCGTCGTACTGAACCGTTCCCGCGTCGCTCGCCTCCGCGACGGTGTTGCCGCCGCTGGTCGCGAGGACGCGCACGTTGACCGTCGTGGTCGGCGGGATCCCGGCGGCGGTCGGATCGATCGTCACCGAACCGGTCGGACCGTTCGCGCGCACGTGGTAGATCGAGCCGGTGATCGCGCCGTCGTCGTCGAGCTGGTTCCCGTTCGGGTTGCGGAACGTGTTCGATCCGGTCGGCTGCACCCACTGGAAGAAGTTCGGCGAGGGCGGTGGTGCCGCGATCTCCACGATCGCGCCCGATGCACCCGGCACCGGTGTGACGTCGTACGAAACGACGAACGATGACTTGTACGGGACCTCGAGCGTCCGCGACGTCGTTCCGCCGCGCGTGAGCGAGAGCACCGGCGGCGCGGGGCGCGCCGTCCCGGCGTCGACGCGCGTGAACGCGACGTCGCTGACGTCCGAGCGCGCCCATGCAGCGCCTGAATTGAGCTCGATCCCCACGGTGTACACGCCGGTGCCGGGCAGCGCCGAAACGGGGATGTTCACCGTCCCGGTTCGCGCGCTCAACGGGATCGAAAAATAGTGCGTGCCTCCGGCGTTGAAGAAGATCGACGTCGCCATCCCCGGAAGCGAGACCTCGAGCGTCGGGTTGCCGGCCAGGGCCGCCGGATACCCGCTCAGATCGTACGCGACCGGAATCGTCGTCCCGGCGGCGACCGGCGGAACTTTCGGCGCGAGCAGGAGCCGCGAGGTCGCTGCGGGCGGGCCGAAGGTAAGTTGGAACGTCGACTGCGCCAGGACGTGTAAGCCGGACGAAGCGCTATAGGTGAGCGAGATCGTCCGCGAGACTCCCGGTGTCAGCGGAACGCCGGCGGCTGCGAAAAGCTGCGCCGGGAGCAGACGCGCGTACGGCGTTGTCGCAACGACGCGCGACGGCTGTCCGGCGACGCTGAGCCGATAGCCGGCGTTCGACGGGATCCCTTCCCAGTCGGGCGCGATGGTGATGTACGAGTTCAGGTCGGCCGCGGTGTCGCTCCCGGGGAAAGGAATGACGTTGGGATCGCCGGTTCTGACGAACGGCCCGCTAAGGCGGATATACGAGGGATCGAGTGCGGTGACGAACACCCCGTCGCGCACGTAGCGCGTTCCGCCGGACGCCATGTACGAGCCGGACCGGCGCCCTTGCACGGCGACGCGCGCGATTCCGGGTTGGATCGGTTTGCCGGCGGCTGCGAGCAGTTGCTCCACTATGCGGCGGACGCTGACTTGCGGGCCGACGTGCAGCGGGACGTCCGACTGCGGCGGGCTTGCGACCGGCGTGCCGGTTGCGACCAGGAGGTCGCGGACTTGCGCCGGGCTCGTGAGCGGATGACCGGTCAGACGTGCCACTTGGATTGCGACAGCTGCCGCGGCCGCGACTTCCGGCGCCGAAGCCGACGTGCCGCCGGAGTTCTCGATGCCGACCGAATCGAAGCTCGTGCCGTTCAAGAAGAGGGCGTTGATGTTGTCGCCGGGTGCGGAGACGTTCACGCGCGTTCCGAAGCCGCTCGAGAAGCCGAGGGTGCCGTTGAAGCGCGTCTCCGCGAACGCTTTCACGTTGGCGAGGCTTGCCATCGCGGGGTCTTGCGGGTTCGCCGAGGCGATGTCGTCGAGCGTCGTCGCGCCGACGTCGATCGCGCCGCTGTCGGGGATCACCGACGGCTCCGTCGTGCTCACGATGTCGTCGAGCGCCGTCGTTCCGGTCGTGCCGGCGTTCGTCGGCGCGCTTCCGCCGGACGGTCCGATCGCCGCGGTGGTGAACGTCCGCGTTCCGTCGTTCGCGGCGATGCAGACGACGACGTTCGATGCGACGATTCCGGCGATGACGCTCTGCGCGAGCGGGTCGTCCTCGAGATAGCGTCCCGGAAAGCCGTTCGCGTCGGCGCCGTAGCCGATGCTGGCAGTGATCACGTCGGGCGCGGGCTGCTGCCGTGCGGCGCCGATCATCGCGGCGAGCGTGTCACTCGTCGAGATACCGCCGCTGCTGCTTCGCCCCGGCGCGACCCACCGGTACGACGCACCCGGCGCGATCCCCAGCAAGTCGATCCCGAACGGGGCCGTCTCACCCGCCCGCTGCAGATTGTCGGGGAGCGGCGCCATCACCGAGAAGTCGAGCCCGACCTCGCCGAGCTGCGGGTCGACGTTGCAGACTTCACCGGTCGGCGAGAGGTTGCCGTGCGCGTCGGAGACCCACACCGGGATCAGCGGCAGCGACGGAAGATCCAGATAACGCTGTCCGCCGATGAGATGCGTCGTCGGCGCGCCGTTGCTGACGGCGGAATTGCACGGATCGTTCGGATCGGCGAGCGCCGACGCGTCGTCGACGTCGCCCAGCCCGACGTTCGTGATCGTCACGCCGGTCCCCGGAAGCTGGTTGAAACGCGCGCCGATCTCGTCGAACGCCGCGACCGCGTCGACGCCCGGCGCGTTCAGCAGCGCTTGCAGGTTGAACGCGACCGCGGTGTTCGTGGGAACGGCCGGCGCCGCGGCGCTCGCGGTGCGTCCCGCGGACCGCACGGAGCGGCCGAACGCCATCGGCGAGCGGCGATACGCGGCGATCTCGCGCAACGCGTCGGACGGGATCGGCCGGCGGTCGGCGATCATCGACTGCACGGTGTAGTCGGGCGCCGCGTACGCGACGCCGGGGAGCGCG
>DASZGA010000117.1:0-37000 GCA_035939295.1 Candidatus Elarobacter sp.
GACCCCGATGACGTGCAGACGGCGTTCGGTCTCGCCGTCATCAACGGACATCTCGAAGCAGCCCGGATCGCGTTGGATGCCGGCGCCGACGTCAACGCGTACCTGCCGGTTCACAAGCACAGCACCGCGCTTCACCAAGCCGCGGTCAACGACGATCCCGCTTTGATCGAATTCCTGATCTCGCGCGGTGCGCGGTTGGATCAGCGCGACACGCTCTGGGACTCGACGCCCCTGAACTGGGCGGTCCACGAAGGCAAGACCGCAGCCCAGGCCGCGCTTGCCGCCGCAAACGCGCCCGTTCCATGACGCCCGCGGGCTAGGACGTTCGCGGGTTCCGTCGTAGCTGAGCGGGCGTGCGCCGACCGCCGGGCTCGAACTGGGGCGACTACGGGCCCGGCGACCGCGTCGGCCGTCTCAACGAGCTCACGCCCGAGCGCGTCGTGCGCGCGGCAGTGGAGATTCGGACCGGGCGGCGGTTCTGTCTGAGTCTTCCGCTCGACTATCCGGGTGGAAACGTCGTCTTTCCGTTTCGGCATCCGCCCGAACGCAAGGTCGTCGACCGCATCGGTTTCCTCGCGCACGACTTTCCGTTCTCACGGCAGCGCGAGGGCGCGACCGGCGTCGTCAACGACGACATCGTGACGCTGTGGACGCAGTACTCGACGCAGTGGGACGCGTTCGCCCACGTCGGCTCGCAGTTCGACGCGAACGGCGACGGCGAAGCCGAAGTCGTCTATTACAACGGACACTATCCAGGTCCCGACGTCGACGGGATGGCGACGATCGGTCTGCAAGGCCGCGGCGTCATGGTGGACCTGCACCGGAAGTACGGAAACGAGAAGATCGCCGTCGACCGCGCGATGCTCGAGGAAGTCATGCGCGAGCAGCATGTGACCATCGAGCCGGGCGACATCCTGACGTTGCGCACCGGTTGGTCGCAGCTAGTCGTCGACATGCACGGCGCGCCCGAGAAAGAGATCCTGAGCGGCTCGTGCGCCGGCCTCGATTCAAACGATCCGAACCTGCTGGACTGGATCGCGGAGAGCGGGATCGCGGCGATCGTCGCGGACAATCTCGCCGTCGAATACTATCCGCCCCAACCCGGCGCACCCGGCACGCCGTACCTTCCCCTTCACGAGCTCTGCTTGTTCAAGCTCGGGATCAACTTGGGCGAGATGTGGTATCTCACCGAGCTGGCCGACTGGCTGCGCGACAACGAGCGCACGCGCTTTTTCCTCACCGCGCCGCCGCTGCGCCTGCGCGGTCACGTCGGCTCACCCGTCACGCCGATCGCAACCGTCTAAAACCGGCGCTACGCTCGCGTTCCGGCGACGCCCGCGGCGGTGCGAGGCCGCAGCGCGAGATACGCGCCGACGACGTCACGGCCGCCGAGACCGGCGTGCACCGCGCCGTCCCACTGCTCGGCGATCGCGTGCGCGAGCGGCAGCCACAGCTTCGCCGTCGTTGCCGCGTCGAGAGCAAGGTGCAAGTCTTTTGTCGCCAGCGCGAGCGCGAAATCGGGATCGAACGCGTCGCGCTCGATCTTCTCTAGCTTCGCGAGCGCCCACGGCGCGTTCAGCGCGGTGCTCCCCAAGGACTCCTCGACGTCGCCGAGCGGAACACCGAGCGACTGCGCGAGTGCGGCAGTCTCTGCGATCCCTTCGCCGAGGACGGCGAGCCACGTGTTCATCACCAGCTTCATCCGCGAGCCGCTTCCGGCGCGCTCCCAGCGCATCGTCTTCTTGCCGAGCACCGAGAACACGGGCTCCAGCGCGTCGAGCGCAGCTGCGGGCCCGGACGCAAGGATCAGCAGCTGCCCTTGTTCCGCCGGCCCCTTCGAGCCGGAAACCGGTGCGTCGACGAACACGACGTCGGGCCGCTGGCGCTGCGCGAGCGCGAGCGCGCGTTCGGTTCCGTCGACGCCGATCGTGCTCATCTGAAGCCAGATCGCGCCGGCGTGCATCGCGGAGAGCGCGCGCGGCATCGTCTCTTCGATCGAGGCGATCGTCGGAACCATCGTCAGCACGACGTCCGCGCCGGCGACGGCGCGTTCCGGCGTCTCCGCAACCTCGGCTCCCGCATCGGCGAGCCGGAGCGCCGCAGCTTGGGAGACGTCCCAGGCGCGCACGCGCATCCCCGCGCCGAGCAGGCGCCGGGCGAACGCGGATCCCATCGTACCGGTGCCGAGCAGCGCAATCGTGTGTATGTTCGTCGAAGACGTGGTGGACATGAGTGCCTCAGTTGTGGGCGGACGAGAGTGATGAAACCATGACGCACGCGTCGTCGCTCAGCGCCCCGCCGGCGTGCAGGATCGCCGCGGTGTAGATCTCTTGCGCGGGATCGCGCCGCTGCCGAACGGCGTTGAAGACGGCGCGCGCGACGCCGGAGGTTCCGAAGAACGAATATTCGTCGTCGACGCGGTGCCGCGCGTCGGTGATCCCGTCGGTGACGACCACCAGCAAGCTCTCCGGAAAGAGCGGGATCGCGGACTCGCCGAATGCATCGTTCGCTTCCAGACCTAAGAGCGAACCGGTCCGGGCGAGATGCGCGTGCGAGCTCGCGTCGGCGCCGTCGAACAGCAGCGCGGGCTCGTGACCCGCCGACGCGTACGCGATCGTCCCTCTGCGCGGATCGGCGACGGCGATGAAGAGGCTTGCGAAGCTGGTGGCCTCGTTCGTCACGCGGCGGTTGAAGAAGGCGGAAGCCGAGCGCAGCGTTTCCGACAGCGGAACCTGCAGCGCGACCAGGTAGCGAACGTATGCGGAGAGCGCGTCCGCACCGTCCGCGGCAGCGGCGCCGTGGCCGGCGACGTCGCCGACGACGAACGCGCGCCGCTGCGCCGGAAGATCGATCACCATCGCGAAGTCGCCGCAGCGTTTCGACGAACCCGCGCCGGTGCGCCAAATCCGATAGCTTGCCGGTTCCGACCGCTTGACGGCGTGCATGGTGTGTTACACGGCTTTCCAGCTGGAGCCGTCGCTGAACAGCACCGCCTCGACGCTGCACTGCGCTGCGCCGTTGTAACGGAGGAACGACGGCGGCAGGAAGTCGCGCGTGACCGTCGCGCCGGTCGAGAACGTGCCGACGTCTTCGACGATCTGCGTTTGGCCGTTGTAGCGCACGGCGAACAGAACGTCGGTCGCCGCGAGCGGCGCCTGGTTGACGAAGCTGATCCGCAAGTCGCCGTACTGATACGGCGCGCTCGCCGGGATGACCGCGCCGCCGTCAGCGTTCGCGGTGATGACGTTGCACGAAGTGACGTTGACCGGCCCGGCCGGCAGGTTCGGTGCCCCGGTCGCGAGCGCGAGGGTGCCGGCCGCCGCGGCCAGCATGGAGCTGAGAAACATTGTTGTCGGGGACCTCCGCGAAGTTTAGGTGTTGTACCGCCGTTATACGGTGCGATTCAGAGACTCGCCGGAGATGCTCGCGCTCACGCGGCGAACGCGAAGAGCGGCGCGTGCCCGCAGTTCGGGCAGCACGGGACGGCACTTTTCACCGGCGCGTGCACGGTGCGCCATTCGCTCGGCGTCATCCCGACGATGCGCTTGAACAACCGGCTGAAATGCGCCGTGTCGCCGAAGCCGACCGTGGCCGCGACGTCGGCGACGGTGCGGTACGGATCGGCGAGGTGCCGCCGCGCAGCGTCGATCCGGCGCTCGATGATCCAAGCGTTCAGCGGCTTTCCGGTCTCCATCCGCACGACGCTGGTAAGGTGCGAGCGCGAGTAGCCGAGCGCGTCGGCGACGTCTCGCAGCGAGATCGGTTCCTGATAGTGGTGTTCGACGTACTCGCGAACCTGATCGATCAACAACACGCGGATACCGTTCATGTCCGTTCACCTCAGCGTACGGGGTAGCACTTGCTTGCCTGTTGGTGCGCTTGCACAGCCTCTTGGGATAGTGCGATGGTAGGGGTTGAGGCGATCGTGAACCAGGAAGTGACAGTTACCACGATAGGACCGAGCGCCGGGCCGGGCGGTGGGGGCCGGCAGCTGGCGACGGACCTGGAGCGCCGCGAGAGGCTCCGTGCGTTTCTCATGCACGCCCGTGCGCGGCTGTCCCCGGCGAACGTCGGCCTCCCGGAGACCGGCCGCCGCCGCGTCCCCGGGTTGCGGCGCGAAGAGGTCGCCGAGCTGGTCGGGATCTCGGCGGATTGGTACCGGCTGTTCGAAAGCGGGCGCGCGATCACGGTTTCGCCGCAGCTGATCGAACGTCTGGCGCATTCGCTCGGGCTCGACGCGTTCGCCGAATCGGCGCTGTTCCGTTTGGCGCTCCCCGAGCTCTATCGCACCGAGCTCATCGCGTCGATGGAGCCGCCGACGATGTCCCTCATCGTTCCGGTGAGATCGCTCGAAGACGTCGAGGACGTGCGGCGCAATCTGATCGTTCAGCGCGAGCACTTTCTCACGGGCGCAGGCGGCGAAGAGCAGATCCTGCGGCCGCGCATCCTCAACTCGTGGAAGCGAAGCCAGGATCTGCACGTCGACGCGGGGCGAGCGGAAGCATCCCGCGTCGCCGGCGACGGTGCCGGCAACGACTCGTCCCTGTCGATGCGCGAGCGGTTGCTGCGCGAGTCGTCGAGCATCTTGGCGCATCTCGAAAACACGCTGGCGGGAATCGGGTACGCCGTCGTGCTGGCGGACGCAGAGGGGACGATCATCGACATCCGGTGCGAGCGCGACGTGCGGCGAAAGCTGGAGCGCGTCGCGTTCGAGCGCGGGACCGACTGGAGCGAGGCCGGCGCCGGCACCAACGCGATCGGCACCGCGCTCAGCGACGATCGGCCGCTTCAATTGATGGCCGCGGAGCACTACTGCGAGGGTTGGCAGGATCTCACGTGCACTGCCGCGCCGATTCACGATCCGCGAACCGGCGACGTCGTCGGCATCCTCGACATCACCGGCGACTATCGCCTCGTGCGCCCGCAGCTGCTCGGCACGATCGTGCAATACGCGCTCGAAATCGAAGAGCGGCTTGCCGTGCGTTCACGTTCCGGTCAGGTTGGAGCGCTACGGTGACGGGGCGCCGCTGAGGCGCCACCATCTCTGGAGGACCAACTCCCTATGTTCAACCCTCGCAAAATCGGACTGGCGGCGCTCGTCGCGCTGCTTTCCTTTCCGGTCGGTGCAGGCGCGGTTTACGCGGCGTCGGCACAGAACAGCGCGCACGCGGCCGCCGTTCAACCGCACGTGAGCGCCGGCGCGACGAAGCACGACGCCGAGACCGCCGACGACAACGAGCCGAAGGGCGGACCGGACACCGACAACGTTCAGGCAGGTCCCGGCAATACCGCCGAAGGCCCGGAGCAGAACGAGCCCGCGGGCCGGGAAACGCCGGACAAAAACGAAGCTTCGGAGTCGAAGGCGAACTAGCGCATCGCGCGCAGCGCACGCTGCATGCTGAGGGTAACGCCGTTCGGCGAAAGCCCCGCGAACATCGCCGGCGGCGCCGGTTGCGCCGGCGGCGAGGTGGTGAAGGCCGCCGTCGTCGCCGGCGCCGGCGCGACCGGAACGAGAAACCCGAACCACATCGCCGTGACGGCAGCGGCACCGCCGAACGTGTAGACCGCGAACTCCGCGACGCGGCGGGCTACGTTCCCGCTGCCGTCGCCGGTGACGAGCGCGTCGTGCGCCGGCGCGCGCACGGAACGCGCGTACAGCAGATAGCTGTGCCCGTTCCGGCCCGCCAGCACGACGTCGGGACGCTCCGCGAAGCGGAAATCCGTGATCGCGAGATCGCGCGGACGTCCGCCGGCGGTGCGCCGCTCGTAGACCACCATCGTCAGCCGCGCGGCATCGGCTGCGCGCGGTACACGCTGCCGTCGCTGAAGCGCACCGCTGCGACGCGGCACGAGTTCGGCCGCGCGCCGAGGTACGCGAGCCCGGTGAAGTCGCCGAACTGATGATCGATCGTCACGCCGGGCGAGAACGTTCCGGAGTCGACGACGCGCTGCACGTCGCCGCGATAGTTGACGGCGAAGGCGATCCGGTCCGCGACCTTCGAGGTGCGGTTCACGTACGAGATGTGCAGGCCGTCGGTGTACGGGCTGCCGTACGGCCACGGTCCGCCCCAGGGATACCAAAACGGACGAGCTTGGGTCGGCATGTACTGCAGTACGTCGCAGCTCGTGATCTGGATCGGGGGCTGCGATGTCTGCGCGTTCGCAGCGAGCGGTGCTGCGACGAGGGCGAGGGTGAGCGCCGCAGTGGCGGCTTTGATGCTGCTTGTCATATTCGTTATATCCACCTTAAACCAGAGACGGCTCGGAGACCGGGACGCCGTTTCGCCGTTTGCTCGGCGCCGTCTCCGTAAGCGCGAAGTGTTCCGGCGCCAGCCACATGTACATGATCGGAACCAGCACGAGCGTGAGCAGCAGCGAGCTGATGATCCCGCCGATCACGACGACCCCGAGGCTCGAGCGGACGCTGGAGCCCGGCTCGAGCGCGAGCGCGAGCGGGATGTTGCCGGCGACGACCGAGACGCTGGTCATGACGATCGGCCGGAAGCGCGTGAACGCGCTTTCGAGGATCGCCCGCAGCTTCTGGTGGCCGCGGCGGCGCAGCGTGTTGGCGTAGTCGACCAGCAGGATCCCGTTCTTGGTCACGATCCCGACCAGCATGATCGTTCCGATCAACGAGAAGAGGTTCAGCGTCTCGTGCGTGAGCGCGAGTGCGCCGAGCGCGCCGACCGCCGCGACGGGGACGGAGAACATGATGACCAGCGGCGAGCGGTAGCTGTTGTAGAGCGCGATCATCAGCAGGAACACGAGCACGACCGAGAGGACGAGCGAGCCTCCCAGACCCGACAGCGTCTGGCCCATCAGGTCCTGCTGGCCGTTCGGGCGGGCGCGAACGACGATGTTCTTCGGCAGATGGAGCGCGGCGACGCGCTGCTGGAACGCGTTCTGCACGTTCGAGAGCGAGGCGTTCGACGCGACGTTCGCCGAGACGTCGATCACCGTGTTGCGGTTGACGCGGGTGATGAGCGGGGGCGTCGGCGACCACTGGAAGGTGGTGAAGTCGCCGAGGTGCACGATCTGCCCGTTGTTGGCGCGGATCGGGATCTGCGCGATCGTCGAGAGGTCGTTCCGCTGATCGCGCGGGTAGATCACCTGCACCTGGATCAGCCCCTGCGGGCTCTCGAACTGCGAGGCGATCGCACCGCCGAATGCGGCCTGTGCGGCGGTCGTCGCGGTCCCGATGCTGACGTCGAGGGCGCGCATCTTCGCGCGCTGGAAGAGGAGCTCCACCTGCGGCGAAAGCGACGCCGCGCTGCTGTTCACGTTGGTCGCGCCCGGCGTGTGCAGCATCGCGTCGTACACCTTCTGCGCGTACGGCGTCGGGTCGCCGCCAGCGACGTCGGTCACGAGCTCGTCGAGCGGCTGCGCGTTGCCGCCGCCCTGCCCGGTCGCGGGGATCACGAGCACCGGCGTGTTCGGCAGCGTTTGCGCGGCGATCTGGCGGTAGCGGTTGACCCAGTACGGCGTGCGCGCCGTCCCGGCCGTCGTCAGGAAGATCTGGATCTGCCCGACGTTGCTCTCGACCAGCAGGCCGCCGTACGGCGAAGAGTATCCGCCGGCGAGCGCGGTGTCGGAGGCGATCTCCGGAAGCGAACGCAGCTGGTGCTCGAGCTTGAGCACCGCGGAGGTGGTCGTGGTGAGCGGCGTTCCGACCGGATAGGTCACCTGCACGAAGACCTGACCGTTGTAGACCGGCGGGATGAACGTCGAACCGACGATCCCCGTCGCGACCAGCGAGACGGCGAAGACGAGCGAGGCGAAGCACGCCGCGACGAAGGGGACGCGGTGGCGCAGACCCCACGGCAGGATGCGATGCGCGTAGAGCCACCGCACGTGCTCGAAGCCGCGCGTAAACGCGCGGATGAACCCGAACGGCTTCCAGTGGCCGCGCAGCGCCCAGTTCGCGGCGAGCGACGGCGTGATCGTGAACGAGACGAACAATGAGGTCAGCGTCGAGATCACGACGACGATCGCGAACTCGGAGAGGTTGCGGCCGACCTGCCCTTGCAGGAACGCGATCGGCAGGAAGACGACCACGTCGACGAGCGTGATCACGACGGCGGCCGTCCCGATCTCGTTGCGGCCGTTGATCGCCGCCTCGTCCGGGGGCTGCCCCATTTGATGATGGCGCTCGATGTTCTCGAGCACGACGGTCGAGTCGTCGACCAGGATCCCGACGACCAGCGTCATCCCGAGCAGCGAGATCGTGTCGAGCGTGAGTCCCAAGAGCTTCATCACGAACAGCGCGACGCACAGCGAGGCCGGGATCGCAATCAGCACGACGATCATGTTGCGCCACGACCCGAGGAAGAACAGCATCACGATCCCGGTCAGCGCGATCCCCTCGAGCAGGGTGTTGATCACGCCGCTGATCTGCTGCTGGGTGAACTTCGACTGCACGTTCACCACGCCGAAGGTGACGTCGGGGAACTGCGCGCGGATGCGCGGCAGCGCGTTGATCACGTTGTCGGACGCGGTCACCTCGGAGGCGGAAGAGGCCTTCTGCACCGAGAGGAAGACGCCGTTGATCCCGTTGACCGAAGCGTTCATCACCCGCGGCTCGTAGCTGTCGGAGACGCTCGCGACGTCGCCGATCCGCAGCACCTGCGGCGCCGACGTCCACGGGTTCGTCGTGCCGGTCGCCGCCGCGAGGTTCCCCGAGGTAACGCTCGGATTGCTCGCGGCGCTCGCGCTCGCCGCGGGCGCGGCGATCGGCAAGTACGAGATCGAATTCGGCTGGAAGATGTCGCCGCGGATGTCGATCGCGGTCTGGCGGTCGCGGCCGTAGGCGGTGCCGCCGGCGGCGCGCGTGTTGCTCGAACCGATCGTCGTGATGAGGTCGTTCAGCGTCAGGTTCGCCGCGGCGAGCTTCTGCGGATCGACCACGACCTCGTACGCCGGGGTGGCGCCGCCGCCGACCGAGACGAACGAGATGTCGGGGATCTGCGAGATGTACGGGACGACCTGGTTGTTCGCGATCAGCGAAAGCTGGCTCTCGCTGAGCTTCGAGGACGTCATCGACAGCGTCACCACCGTCGACTCGCTGGGGTCGCGGACGCTGACCGTCGGCGCCTGGAGCGTCGTCGGCAGCTGGTGCTGCGCGGTCTGCAGCGACTTCTGGACGTTGACCAGATCGGTGTTGACGTCCGAGGTGATGTAGAACGCCGCCGAGATCGTCGCGCGGCCGTTTTGGATGTTCGAGCTGAGGTTCTGCAGGTTGGGCGTGCCGGCGATCGCGTCCTCGATCGGGCGAACGATCGTGTCGCGCATGACCGTCGGCGACGCGCCGCTGTATTGCACCTGGACGCTGATCGTCGGGATCGAGACGTTCGGAAACTGCTGCTGCGTCAGCGTGCGGTAGGCCATCGTCCCGGCCAGCCCCATCAGGGCGAGCAGCACGAAGACGAGCGGCGAGCGGTGGACGAAGAGCGAGGTGATCGACATCGTCCGTTTACCGCTGCGCGATCTGCTGAGGCTGGACGGTCTGGCCGTCGACGAGCCCGGACTGCCCGTTCACGACGACCGGCGTCCCGGTGGTGAGGCCGGTCACGACCGCGTTCTTGCCGTCGTCGGCGAGCATGGTGACATGCGCCGTCTGCACGATGCCGTTGCTCACGGTCTGCACCGTCGAGTTGGTCGTGTCGAGGAACGCGGTGTCGGGGACGAGCATGCCGCTCGTGCTGGGCAGCCGTGCGCTCCCGGAGACGGCCATGCCGGGGCGCAGCATCCCGCCGGAGTTGGCGAGCAGCACCTTGACGACGAAGTTCGTCGAGCCGGGATTGAGCGCGTTGAGGACGCCGTCGACCTTCCCGGTAAACTGCTTGCCGGGCAGGCTCGACGACAAGATCGTCGCGGTCGAGCCGGTCCGCAGCCCGTTGATCTGCGCGGCCGATCCGTTCAGCACGGCGTACACGCGAGCGGTTTCCTGCAGCGTGAATATCTGCCGCGTCCCGGGAAACTCGCCCGGGTTGATGTTGCGGTTCACGACGACGCCGTCGATCGGTGAGACGATCGTCGCTTTGGAGATCGCGACGCGAATCTGATCGGCCTGCGCCTGCGAGATCTGCGTCGCGGCCTGCGCCGAGGCGACCATCGAGCCTTGCAGCCCGGTCGAGGTGGTGCCGTTGGCGGCGACTTGCTGGATGTCGTTCTGCAGCGTCACGCGGGCCGCGTTCACGGCCTGCTGGTCGTTGCGCACCAGCGTTGCCTGCTGGTCGTACTGCTGCTGCGGGATGTAGCCCTGGCTCACCAGCTGCGCGTAGCGCTGCAGGTTCACCGTGTCGGTGTTCAGCGTCTGCTGCGACTGGCGCAGCATCGCGCGCGCCTGATTGACCGTGTTGCTGTTTTGGATGATGGTCAGCCCGGCCTGATCGTACGTCTGCATCGCCTTCGCCGCGTTGCTGCTCACCGTCGCCTGATATTGCGCGAGCTGCGCGCGCAGGTCGGCAGTGTCGAGCACCGCGATCGTCTGACCGCGCGAGACGTGGTCGCCCTCTTTGACGTTCACGGTGTCGGCCGGCTCGGCGAGCGTCGAAGTGATCCCGACGTTTTGCAGCGGCGCGATGATCCCGGAGAGCGTCGTGCGCGGGTAGACGGTCCCGTGCTGCGCGCCGACGACCGGGACGACTGCGGCCGAGGCCTGCTGCGCCGGCTGCTGCGCGTGCGAGCACCCCGTTGCGAGCGCGGCGAGCACGAGCGAAGCCGTTGCCGCGCGCGGGCGCCGTTTGAACCAACCGGAAAATCGTGCCATGAGCTCGTACCGCCTCGTTGAAGTCGGCTTCGCAGCCGCGGACTTCATCTTGCCACCTCGGCGGGCGCTGTAGTTGGACGATCTATCGCTCCGCGTGCCGGAAAATGCCGAACATGTCATCTCGCGGCCCAGTATGGCCCAGGTACCGGAGTCGTTCCAGAGAACGGTGCTTGCTCTATCAAGCGGGCATGCCGGGTCTCCCCCGGCGAAACTCTCTAGCTCCTCTCCGGTGTTGCGTCTACACTTTGCGCATGGTAAGCCACCGTAATGAAGTCGGGCCGCCCCCGCGGCTCCTCGTCGTCGACGACGAACGACCGATCCGCGAGATGCTCGAGCTCGGGCTGCAGAGCCGCGGCTTCGAGGTCCGTTCCGTCCCCGACGGCCCGGCCGCCATCCCGGTGATCAAAGAGTGGAAGCCGGAGCTGATCGTGCTCGACGTGATGCTCCCGAAGGTCGACGGGATCTCGATGCTTCCGGAACTCCGACGGCTGACCGAAGCGCCGATCGTGATGCTGAGCGCGAAGGGCGAGGTCGACGACCGCGTGCGCGGGCTCGACCACGGCGCCGACGACTACGTCGCCAAACCGTTCGAGATGTCCGAGCTGGTCGCGCGGCTCCACTCGGCGCTGCGCCGGCCGCGGCTGGAGAAGATCGAGACGATCTCCTACGCCGACGTCGAGGTCGAGCTGCAGACGCGCACCGTCCGCCGCGGCGGACGCGTGCTCGATCTGTCGCCGCTGGAGTACGATTTGCTGGTTGCGCTGCTGCGCTATCCGCGCCGCGTCTTCTCGAAGGAGCAGCTCCTCGATCTGGTGTGGGGCGACGAATCCGACGTCGGCCCGGGCAACGTCGAGCGCTACATCTCGTACCTGCGCGCGAAGGTCGACGAAGGCGCGCCGGCGCGGCTGATCCACACGATTCGCGGGGTCGGGTACTCGCTGCACGATGGATAACAAGCCGACGCGCTCGTTCGCGAACCGGGTGATGCTCGGCTACGTCGGCGCGGCGGTGGGGCTGATGCTGTTGATCGGAATCGCTTCGACGCTGTTCACGTTCCGCTTGTACGCGAAAACGTCGAACGAGGTGATCGCGGCGGCGACGCGGACCATCGAGCGCCGCGTCGCACGATACAACGAGGAACATCTTTCGCTCGCGGACATGGCGCCGCGGCTCGCGGCCGACTTGGAACGGCCGCGTATCCGCGTTGCGGTCTACGACGCGAACCGCCGTTTGTTGAGCGAAAGCACGTCGCGGCTCGCGCCGACCGGCGTGGTCGGCGCGATCGCCTCGTTGATGGACTTGCATACCGCGCAAGTGCCGGTGGGCGGCGGAATCGTACTCATCAGCGCCGACTTGAAGCAGCTCGAGGACACGCTGCATTCGTACTGGACGATCATGCTCCCGACCGGGCTAGTGGCGGTTCTGCTGGCCTGGGGCGTGGGCCGGCTCATCACGCGGCAAGCAGTCTCGCCGCTGGCGCAGATCTCCGCCGCGATGCAGCGGTTCGCGCACGGTGACTTCCGGCCCGAGCCGATTCGCTCGAGCGGTAACGACGAGATCGGCGAGCTGGCGCACTCCTACAACGGGGCGATCAATCAGGTGAACTCCGCGCTGGCGGAGCGCGACCGCACCGAGGCCGAGATCCGGCAGTTCATCGCCGACGCCGGTCACGAGCTGCGCACCCCGCTCACCGTGATCATGGGATATCTCGACGTCCTCGAGGACGGCGCGGTCGACGCGCCGGCGGTGCGCGCGCGCGTCTTCTCGACGCTGCGCCAAGAGAGCCGCCGGATGCGCTCGCTGATCGAGAAGCTGATCTACCTCGCGCGGCTCGAGCGCGGCGAGAGCTCCGCCCGCGAGCTGGTCGACGTCTCGGCGGTGGTCGAGCGCGTCGTCTCCTCGATCGCGACGCGAGACGCCGCGGCGGCCGTCGAGGTCTCGACGGTCCCCGGCGCGCGCGTCGTCGCCGACGCGACCGACATCAGCGAGGCGGTGCGGAATCTCGTCGACAACGCGCTCAAGTACGCGCCCGGCGCCGAGGTGGCCGTCAGCACCGAGGTGCTCGGAGACGACGTCGTGTTGGTCGTTCGAGACGACGGCCCGGGGATGTCGGCGCAAGACCAGGCTCACGCCTTCGACCGCTTCTACCGCGGAAACACGAACGTGGAAGCCGAGGGGTCCGGTTTGGGCCTGGCGATCGTGAAGCGCGCGGTGCAGCGCTCCGAAGGAACGATCGTGCTCGAGAGCCGCGAGCACGAAGGAACGCGGTTCACCATTCGTTTGCCGCGCGCGCCGAAAGATCCGGCAGCTCTTCTCCGTTAGTTTTCTGACGCGGCGAGCATACTGCTCGCATGTCTACCGCTACAGCGATCTTCGCCCAATCAGCCTTCGTCCCGATCGCCGTCGGATTTTTCGGTCTGGGCACCGGATATTTCGTGTGGGGCGGTCAAGCGCTGTTCGGGTTCCCGAAAGACTCGCCCGACGTCGACCGCACGGTCGCGCTGTGGGGGATCTGGATGAACGGCTTCATGCAGTTCATCACCGGCGTCTACTTGATGGTCGGTCTCACCTGGTTCGGCGTGTTCACCGCCGCGGCACCGCTGTACATGGCCGCGCTCGCGTTCACCGCGTACGGCGTGCACTGGTTCGCGGTCGCGTACCGGCGTTATATCGGCGCGAGTGCGGCGCCGGAAGCGTGGATGGCGATCCCGTTCTCGCTGCTCGGCATTCTCGGTGCGCTGGTGTTCTTCACCGCCGGCGACGCGCCGGTAGGAATTCTCTTCATCGGCCTGACCCTCGTCTATCTCACCGAGATCCCGACCAACTTCGGCGTATTCGCAGGCCGGCGTCTTATCGGCCTCTGGCAGATGCTGACCGGAATCTGGCTGATGTACCTCACGTACGGCGTCGCGATGAACCTCGCGCTCGGCGCGCACTGGTGGGTGTGAGGGATGCGTTAGGGTTGCGCGTTCTCCGGGTGGTTTAAGGCGTAGCACCTATCCTGCGACTCATGCCGCGGATCGATGCCATCGTCGCCTTGCTCGCCCTCAGCGTTCCGCTCGTCGCGCTCGCGCGGGCACTCAAGGTCGGATACCCGGTCGTGCTCGTGCTCGGCGGGCTGGCGCTGTGCTTCATTCCAGGATTGCTGCCGCCGCATCTCGAGATTCATCCCGGACTCGTCTTCCTCGTCTTTCTCCCGCCGCTGCTGTACCGGCAAGTCGTCACGGCGCCGACCGGCGAGATGCGCGCGAACCTCGGTGCGATCTCGTCGCTCGCGATCGGGCTCGTGCTGGCGACCGCCGTCGCCGTAGCGGTGATCGCGAAAACGATCGTCCCGGAGCTTGCATGGCCCGCGGCGCTTGCGCTCGGAGCAATCGTCGCGCCGACCGACGACGTCGCGTTCTGGCCGGTCGCCGAGCGGCTGCACCTGCCGCGACGGCTGTGGGCGATGATCGGCGGCGAGGCGATGCTGAACGACGCGTCCGCGCTCCTCCTGTACGCCGTCGCCGTGACGGCCGCGGTATCGGGGTCGTTTTCGGTGAGCGCCGACGGACTTCGCTTGTTGTGGGTGATCCCGGCGTCGATCGCCGTCGGGCTCCTCGCCGGTCGCCTCGTTACGCTCACGTGGTCGCGCGTGCGCGACTCGCAGGCGCAGACCATGATCTCGGTGATCGCGCCGTATCTCGCGTACTTGCCGGCGAGCCAGATCGGTCTCTCCGGCGTGTTGGCCGTCGTCGCTGCGGGGATCATGGTGAACCGCGCCTCGCCGAAAGTCCTCGCCGCCGAGGCGCGTCAGCGGACGACCGGATTCTGGGAGACGACGGTCTTCGTGATGAACGCGATCCTGTTCGTGCTCATCGGAGCGCAGCTGCGCGATACGTTCGCGACCCTGCGGCACTATCCGGTCGGACTGCTGGTCGCGGAAGTCGTCGCGGTCAACGCGGCTGTGATCGGTCTGCGGTTCGCTTGGATCTTCGCCGGCGGGCTCATCGCCGACCGGCTGCAGCGGAAAGGCGTTGCAATTGACGCCGATCGCTGGAAATCGCGCGCGATCGCGGCCTGGTCGGGGCTGCGCGGCGGCGTCTCGCTGGCGGCGGCGATTGCCCTCCCGCAAACGGTAGCCGGCGGAGCGCCGTTCGCGCATCGCGACCTCATCATCTTGCTCGCGTTCAGCGTCATCCTGGTGACGCTGGTCGGCCAAGGGCTGACGCTGCCGTGGTTCGTCGCGCGCCTTCGCCCGCGCGACGACCTCGTCGAGTCGGAAGAGCAGCAGCACGCCTTCGGCACGATGCGGCGCGCCGCGTTGCAGCGCGTCGACGAGCTGGAGCGTGACGGGCGGATTCATTCCGGCTACGCCGAGCGGCTGCGAAGCTGGTACGTCGACGCACGCAAGGTGTCGAACGAATCGCCGGCGGCGCGCGACGCCGTTCTCGAGCTGGTGAACGCGGAGCGCGCGTCGCTGATCGAAGCGCGCGAACGCGGTTTGATCGACAACACCGTCTTGCGCCGGATGCAAGCCGCGCTCGACATGGAAGAGCTCCGGCTGGAACATCTGCGCCTGCCGGACTAGAGCTCACACGCTGCTTACGATGCGAGCTCGGCGACCAGGTTCAGGCTGACGTCGAAGTCGGGATAGATCTGGATCGTGAGGATGCGCGGCGGCGTGATCCCGAAGCGCCGGATATCCATCTTCTGCGAGCCCTGAATCGAGATGCGGCGCCCGTCGACGCGAATCGTCGCTTCGCCGTCGTACTCCTGTTTCACGCCGAGGACCGTGATCGCACCGCGGACGCGGTAGAGGTCCGGCCGCGTCCCCGGCTCGACGCGCAGCAGCTCGCCGACCAGGTTCGGGTTCCGCTGGTCGGCGATCAGCTTGCGGATCTCGCGGTCCTGGAACTCGTTCCCCGACGAAAGCTTCGCGACCGGAACGACGAGCTTCATCGACGGCATCGGGTCGAGCGCCAATTGGCCGTCCGCGACGTTCGCCGAGAAGGTTCCGCTCAACCCGGTCGCCGTGCCGCGAATCGGGTTCGGCAGCGTGCTGTGCGCTTCGATGCTCACCTTCGATTCGGCGGCGAGGATCGCGTAGGTGTTACATCGTGTCGAGTTTTGCATAACGCACGATGTCCTCTCGAAGACTCTGCACGAGGCCGCGCGTCGTACCGGCGACCGCCGGCGTCTGGCTGGCGATCAGCCAGCCGGCAAGCCCTGCGGCACGTTCTAGCTGTTCGCGCACGAACGGTGTGTCACCAGACATAGCGCGCATCGCGTCGTAGTGTTTGAAATCGCGTTGCAGCCTCGACCACTGCCCTTCCAGGGCATAGACGACAACGAACGCGGCCACACCCAGAAGAAAGCCTCGGTTCAAAGACAGCTCCATATCCGCTGTATCGGCAGCAGACGTCCCGTTGATTGTTAATTTCCTGTTGATCGCTTGATGGGCAACGGCGCCGAGCCGACCACCTACGCTGGAGGGAATCGCACGGAGGTATTGATTTGCTCGCGGTGCTCATAGCGTCGGTCGGGGTAGCTGCGCTCCTCGTCTTCGCCATTATCGTCCTCGTCCGACGCCGCGCACGCGAAAAGCGTTCCCTGGCGCGGCTTTTCGCGTCCCTCGGCGTGGTCGCCGAGACGGACCTCGCCGCCCTCGCGCAAGCGATCGACGCCCTCTCGCAAGGAAGCTTCGACGGCGCACTCACCCTCAGCGGGCGCCCGCTCGGCGTCGCCGAGCACGACGCGCTGGTCGCCGAGATCGCGACCGTTGCGGCCCGCTTCTCTACGGTAGGAGCCAAGCTGCACGCGCTGGTCACCGACATCGCCTCGACCTCGATGATGCTTTCGAACGTCGGGGCCGAGGCGGCCCTGTCGCCGACCCATGCGGCGCTCGAGGCGAACCGCATCAAGCACGCCATCAAAGACGTAGCCGCCTCCGCCGGCGACCAAGCCGTGCGGCTGCACGAGGCCGATATCGCCGTCGAGCAGCTGAGCCATTCCGCCCAGCTGATGGCGAGCGGCGCGGTCGATCAGGCCAACGCGGTCCAAGCGGCGGCCGGCGAGGTAAGCTCGCTCAGCGGCGGGATCGCCGAGGTCTCGCAGCTCGGCGCCGGGCTGATCGAAGCAATCCGGCAGACCGGCGAGGACTCGCGGCGGAGCAGCGACTCGGTGCAACAGACCGCGGCGGCGATGACGCGGCTGCGCGCCGAAGCGTCGAGCGCGCTCAGCGCGATGATCTCGCTCGAGGAGCGTTCCGCGGCGGTCGGTGAGATCGTCGAGGCGATCGGAGACATCGCCGAGCAGACGAATCTGCTCGCGCTCAATGCCGCGATCGAAGCGGCGCGCGCCGGCGAGCAGGGGCGCGGCTTCGCGGTCGTCGCCGACGAGGTTCGCAAGCTCGCGGAGCGCTCCGCCACATCGACGCGCGAGATCGCCGCGATCCTCGCCGCGATTCGCAACGAGACCGTGCGCGCGGCGGAGGCGATGAAGACCTCGAGCGCGGCGATGGACGACGGCCTCTCGCTCGCGAACCGCGCGACGACGGGGCTCGAAGCGGTGAGCGTCTCGCTCTCCGCGACCGACCAGCTCGTTCACGAGGTCGCCGCGAAAGCGAACCTGATGCGTGACTCCGGCGAGCGGCTCGCCGCGAACATGAGCAGCGTCGCGGCGATCGTCGAGCAGAACGCCGCCGCCTCCGAGGAGATGCGCTACTCGGCCGAGTCGATTCGCGAGACGATCAAGCCGGTCGCCGAAGCGGCGCAGGGCCAGTCACGCGCCGCCGCCGAGGTCGCCGCCTCAGCGGCGCAGATGTCGGATCAGCTCGCCGCGCTCGAGAAAAACGTCGGCGAGCTGCGCGGACACGCCGAAACGCTCTCCAACCACGTCGTGACGTACTTCGCCGGCGACGAGCCCGCCGTCCCTCAGCGCGCGCTCGCCGTGACCCCGAGCGTCGCGTAGAACGGCCCCGGGTCGAGCTTGTGGCCGACGAACTGCGCGACTTGCACGTCGGCTTCTTCCAACCCCGCGTTCTCTAGAATGTGCCGGTACGCGGCGCCCGTCGCCGGGTTGAGCAAGCCGTCGCGCGAGAAGCGCGCGAACATGTCCTGCGCGTACACTTTCGACCACAGGTAGCCGTAGTATCCGGCGCTGTACCCGCTGCCGACGATGTGGTTGAAGTTCGCCTCGAAGTGGATGTCGGACGGGAACGCGATCGGCGTCGTGCGGCTGTAGACCGCCGCCCACGTCTCGTTCGGTTTCGGCGCCGAGTCGCTCTCGTGATACGCCATGTCGGCGGAGGCGAGCGCGACCTGACGCGTCCACGAGAGCGCCGAGCCGTCCACCAGCTGTGTCGAGCGCAGCTTTGCGATCAGGTCGTCGGGCATCGGCGCGCCGTTCGCGTCGGCGCTGATCTGTTTGAGAACGTCCGGATCCCAGACCCAGTTCTCCAGCATCTGCGAAGGCGCTTCGACGAAGTCCCAGGTGAAGTCGAGCCCGTACGGCGTGGTCTTCACCAGCGCGGCGATCGAGTGGCCGAACTCGTGGAAGAACGTCACCACCTCGCGGTGCGTCAGCAGCGCTGTCCGTCCGGGCGCCGGCTGCGCGAACTCGCCGACGATCGCGTTCAGCGCGGGGCGAATCGTTCCGTCGGCCGCGGTGCGGTGCCGCCAGAACGTGGCGCTGTGGAAATGCGCGTTCTTGCCTTCGCGCGGGAACAGGTCGAGGTAGATGTCGCCGAGGTAGCGGCCCGTCGCGGTGTCGCTCACCGCGAACGCCTGCACGTTCGGCGCCCAGGTCTTCGCGTCGTCGCGCTTGGCGAACGTTACGCCCAGAAGCTGCGAGTACACACCGAAGATCGCCGGGACCGTCTTCGTCACCGGAAAATACTGGCGGACCGCGTTCGAGTCGACCGCGTACTTCGTCCGCGCGAGCATGTCGGTGTAGTAGCTCACGTCCCACGTCTCGAGCCGCGCGCCGGCGTTACCGGTCTCGTGAGCTTTGAGCGCGCGCAGCTCTTCGGCTTCGCTGCGCGCCTTCGGGAGCAGCTTCGCGTCGAGGTTGGCGAGAAACGCGTCGACCGTCGCCGGCGACTTCGCCATCCGCCGCTCGAGGACGTAGGCGGCCCAGGTCGGATAGCCGAGCAGGTGTGCGGCTTGCGCGCGCTTCGCGATCACCTCTTCGAAGATCGGATCGTTCTGCGCGGCGACTTGGTTGAAGCGCGCCATGTAGATCGCCTTGCGCGTCGATTCGACGGAACATGCGGTGGTGATCGTCGCATAGTTCGCCTCGGTCGCGGGGACGACGTACGTATCGCTCTCTTTCGAAAACGCTGCGAGCCGGTCAGGAGCGAGTCCGGCGAGCTGCGCGGCGGTGAAGCGCAGTGGCGTGCGCGTTTCGTTGATGTTCTGCGAGTAGAGGCGTCGCAGCTCCGTCAAACGCGCGTTGAGCGCGAGGAACGTGGCGCGCTGCGCGGGATCGAGCCCGGCACCGCTCCGTTTCGCCGCGGCGAGCTGCTCGTCGAGCAGCTTTTTCTGCGTGGCCGTCGTCGCGGTTCCGCTCCGGCTCGCGTCGACGAGCGCCGCGTACAGGTCGGGCCGCGAGCCTTGCTCGGCTTGAGCCTTTGTCAGCGACGTGCGGCAGGTCGCCGCGGCGTCGCGCTGCGCCTTCGAGACGCCGACATCGCCCATGAACAGGTCGGTCGCGAGGGCGTCGGAGACGGCGTCGCCGGCGTCTTGATACGCCAGCGAGACGGTCAGAAACGTGCGGCGGTCTTTCGGCAGCGCCGCGATCGCGCCGAGCCGCGACTGCAGCGCCGCCACCGCTGCCGTGCAGTCGGCGGCAATCTTCTCGGGCGACGGCGAGAGATCCATCGCCGCGGCGGGCGAGGGCGGCGGAGCGGCGGCCCCACCCGCCCCGACGGAAGAGCCGACCAAGAGCACGGCGGCAGCCGCCGTCCGAAGGATGCGCATCCGCCCACCTTCGTCGCCCGCGCGTTAGGCGGCCTCTTGCCGGAGCCTCTCCGCCCGCCGTTCGACTGCCAAATCGTCGGCACGGGTGATCGACAAGTACGTGACCAGGCCGACGATGACGATGAGGAAGATCACGCTGGTGACCGTCGTTCCGAGGCCGAGCCCGCCGTTCGCGACCGGTTGCGAGAGCAGATCGCCCGTCGACGCGCCGAGCGGACGGGTCAGGATGTACGCGATCCAAAACGCCAGCACGCCGTTGATCTTGAACAGGTAGTACGCCAGCGCGGTCAGCGCGATCAAGCCGGCGAACACGAGCGCCGCGACGCCGTAGCCCAACCCGAACTTTTCGGAGACGAGATCGCCGCCCGAGGTGCCGAGCGCGAACGTGAACAGGATCGCCGCCCAGTAGAAGAGCTCTCTGCGCGTCGTGCCGATCGCGTGCACCGAGAGCGTCCGCTCGACCAGCCACCACACCAGGAAGACGGCGCACAGGATGCAGCCGAAGATGATCGTGCTCGTTTGCAGGCCGATCCCGAGCTTGTCGACCATCGTGTCGGAAACCAGCGTTCCGACGACGCTGATCAAGACGACCACCGTCCAGTAGATCGCCGGGATGTAGCGCTTGCGCGTCAGCTGCACGATCAGCGCGACGAGAAAGAGACCGCTCATCACGTACGACGTGACGATGAGTCCGAAGTGCAGCCCCGTCGACAAGAAGTCGGCTGCCGTCTCGCCGACCGTCGTCGCGAGAATCTTGATGATCCAGAAGAAGACGGTGACTTGGGGAACTTTGTTGAGCACGTTCATCTCCGATTCATCTGCGTGACGTACGAGGCGCGCAGACACGGAAGTTCGAGCGTGCGCGGACATGGAGACGTAACGGTACCCCGATGTTACGGAGCCCTAACGATAATCAGAATCTAACCGGGAAATCCGCACGGCGGGCAGAAACAGCCCCGCGCGCATGAGCTCCCGATGTATCCAGAAATTGAGCACACAGTTCGTCGTGGGCTTGCTCGCCGCGTTTACGATTTTTTCCGGAGGCGTCGCGACGGCGCAGCCGCTGGAAACGCCGTCACCGCCGCCAGCGGTCCCGGCGGCGCCGCTCCCGCCCGCGGGTGTCATTCCGCAAGGCATCGCGCTCGACGTCAGCGGCTCGCCGTATGCCGATTCCGCGTCTCTCGACGCGCAGATCCGCGCCGCACTCGAGCGCTCGATCCGCCCGACGCTCCGTCCGGGCGCCGGGATCTCCTACGGACCGATCGTGCCGTGGCCGCTCTTTCCGCTCGCACCCGGTGCGCGCGCGGCGGTGAACGTAACGGTGACGATATCCGGCGACAGCGCGAGCGCGCCGGTCACCGGCGTGACGACGGTGACGCTGACGAACGTCGTCGTTCCGCCGCTGGTCCCCGCCGTGCTGTTCCTCAGCGACGATCCGGAGTACATTCAAAGCGAAGGCGTCGTGTTTCGCGGCACCGTCACCGCCGAGCGGCCCGCGCGTTTGTATTACTATCATTCCGACCTCGGCGTCCCGCGCGATCTCGACGTCGTGCTGACGGCGAGCGCGCCGTCGCGCGTGCAGATCGTGCAATCCGCGGCAGGTCCGGATCTTGATGTAATGAGCGTCGGGCACACCGTCTCGCGCGACTACGTTCGATACGAGCAGAGCAACGAAGGAACCGTCGTCGCGCTCGTGCCGGGCACACCGTTCATCGTGCGTCACGCCTTGCTGTTGCAAGGTGAGGTCGTCGCCGGCGCCGCCGCGTTTCGCGTGCTCGCCGGCGCTCCCGTGAACGTCGCCGTCGTGGCGGCGCCCGCGGGGAGCCGGCCGGAGGCGTATCTGGCGGCGCCGCGCGTCCCGTTCGACGGCCACCGCCGGCACGGCACGTTCGACTTGCGCGGATTCGGCGAGCTCACGCAAAGCTACACCGTCGGCGGACCGCCGGCGAGCGCGCAGTACGGCGGCCGTTCGCCGACGCCACGCAACCTCGACCCCAACGACGACGGCCGCGACTACGGCGACTACGGCATCGTTCACCGGATCGCGTTCACGCTGCGAAATCCGACCGACGTCGCGCAGCTCGTCTACCTCTACGAGAAGCCGCTCGGCGGCCCGGTCCGCAGCAGCTTCTTCGTCGACGGCCAGCTCAAGGAGCTGGGCTGCGTGCGCGTCCCGCAGCCGTACTGGATCATGACCTATCAGCTTCCGCCGCAGTCGATGGGCGGCTCGACGACGATCACGATGAGCGACGGCGGCTCGTTCTACCCGCTCGAGGTCGGCGCGACGGACAGCCGGCCGCTGCCCTACACCCCGCCGCCCGGCAGCGCCGACGGCTGCTCGCAGAACGTCCCCGCGTTCCCGGATTCGACGCGCTAGCCGGCCGTGTCGATTCCGGCCGGTCCGGTTCGACGTACCGGTAGACGGCCCGCTGCGGCCCGCCACCCGCACTCAAGGAGAAACAGATGCGATTCATGGTCATCGTCAAAGCGACCCCGGAATCCGAAGCCGGCGCGATGCCGAGCGAAGAGATACTCAACGCGATGGGGCGCTTCAACGAAGAGCTGGTCAAGGCGGGCGTGATGCTCGACGCCAACGGCTTGCAGTCGAGCGCCAAGGGCGCGCGGATCAAGTTCGGCGGGGCGAAGCCGACCGTGACCGACGGGCCGTTCACCGAGACGAAAGAGCTGGTCGCCGGCTACTGGGTGATCGACGTGAAGTCGAAGGACGAGGCGATCGAGTGGATGAAGCGCGCGCCCTTCACCGATAACGAAGAGATCGAGATCCGCCAGGTCTTCGAGATCGAGGACTTCATCGAGGGCGGCGTCTCACCCGACAATGAAGCGCTGCGCAACGAGCCCGGGCTGCTCGCCGAAGCGCAGAAGCGGAAAAACTCCTGACCGAGGCACAGCGCGCGATCGACGCGGTCTGGAGGATCGAGTCGCCGCGGCTCATCGCCGGCCTCGCGCGGATCGTTCGCGACGTCGGCGTCGCCGAGGATCTGGCGCAGGACGCGCTGGTCGCGGCGCTCGAGCGCTGGCCCGAGTCGGGGATCCCGAACAACCCCGGCGCGTGGTTGATGGCGACGGCGAAGCATCGTGCGATCGATCTGCTGCGCCGCGGGACGATGGTCGAGCGCAAACACGAAGAGCTCGGCCGCGATCTCGCGGCGCGAGATGAGAGCGCGTCGGACTTCGACGCTGCGATCGACGACGACGTCGGCGACGATCTGCTGCGGCTCGTCCTGATCGCATGCCATCCGGTGCTTTCGACCGACGCGCGCGTCGCGCTGACGCTGCGCCTGCTCGGCGGGTTGACGACCGAAGAGATCGCGCGCGCGTTTCTCGTCCCGGCGTCGACGATCGCGCAGCGGATCGTGCGCGCGAAACGGACGCTGGCCGAGGCGCGCGTCCCGTTCGAAGTGCCGCGCGGCCCCGATCTCGCGGTGCGGCTCGCCTCGGTGCTCGAAGTGCTTTACCTCATCTTCAACGAGGGCTACGCGGCGACCGCCGGCGACGACTGGATGCGGCCCGCGCTCTGCGCGGACGCGCAGCGGCTCGGCCGCGTCCTCGCCGAGCTCGTTCCGGCAGAGCCGGAGGTGCACGGGCTCGTCGCGCTGATGGAGATTCAGGCGTCGCGCGCGCACGCGCGGACGGGGCCGACCGGCGAGCCGGTGCGGTTGCCGGATCAAGACCGCGCGCGCTGGGATCACTTGCTGATCCGCCGCGGGCTCGCGGCGCTCGAGCGCGCCGAGAAGCTTGGCGGCGCGCTCGGCCCGTATACGCTGCAGGCCGCGATCGCCGCTTGTCATGCGCGCGCGCGGATGTTCGAGGAGACGGATTGGGCGCGGATCGCGGCGCTCTACGACGCGCTCGCGCAGCTAGCGCCCTCGCCGGTCGTGGAGCTGAACCGCGCGGTCGCGGTGTCGATGGCGTTCGGCGCCGAAGCGGGGCTGGAGATCGTCGACGAGCTCATGACGGAGCCGTCGCTGAAGTCGTACCATCTGCTCCCGAGCGTGCGCGGGGATCTGCTCGAAAAGCTCGAGCGCTTCTCCGAAGCGCGCGCCGAGTTCGAGCGCGCGGCCTCGCTGACGCGCAACGAACGCGAGCGCGGACTGCTCCTCGAGCGCGCCGCCGCGTGCGCGCGGAAAGCGGCGTCGACCGCTTAGACCGCCCGGCCGCCCAGGTTGATTCGCCGGGCGCGCGTAAGCACGCTCGATGACAACGTCCTTCACGCGCGTCGCCGCTTGGACGGCGCTCTTCGCCTGCGTTCTCGGAACCGCGGCCGGTGCTCAGACGCCGAAGCCGTCCCCCGCGCCGACGCCGATCGCGTTCTCGGCACGGGCGCACGCGAGCGTGACCGTCGTCGCGCAGGGAACGACGTACGCGGGTGAGGCGCAGTTCGCGGTCGCGCAGCGCACCGATCTGACCCGCATCGACCTGCTCTCGGTGAAGAGCGACTCGTTTCCGGTCCCGCCGATCACGGCGACGGCCGTGATCGACCGGCGCGCGAACACGGTCACGGTATGGAACGACACGACGCGGCTGTACCGCGTGCAATCGTTCTTGCCGCGCGTGCTGCCGAGTGCGGCGCCGGCCCCGCGCGCAACGTCACGACCGTCGGCGACGCCCGCACCGGCGCGGCGCATCACCTCGCCGTTCAGCAACCTCGAGGTCCTCGACGTCTCGCTGAAGCTCACCGGGCACACGACGACCGCCGGCGTTCCGACGACCGGGCTCGCGTTCGATCTGCAGGTGCGGACGAAAGGCCAGCAAGCCACCTCGCACGTCACCGCGACGACGCAGCTCGCCGACGAGTTCGCGATCTTTCCGATGACGCTCGACATCTCGCTGGAACCCGGTGCGGCGCCGTTCGGCGCGAAGCTCTCCTACGCGGTCGACGACCTCACGCGCGGGCTCCCGCCGCTGACGCGCTTCACCGTTCCCGCCGGATACAAGCAGGCGCCCTCGCTGCTGAACGTCCTCTTCCCGCCCGGCACGACGGTGCGCCCGCCTTCGATGCGCCTGCCGTCGCCGCAGCCGACCGCGTCACCGTGACTCGAGCGGCACCTGGCGCGCGAACAGAGGCGCGAAGTAGCCGCGCAGCGGCCACGCGACGATGAACCACAGGATCGTCACGACGATCGGGAGCGGCAGTCCCTGCGGCATCATCGTGATGTGGAAGACCAAGATGTTCGAGAGCACCGCGGCCAGGACGACGATCGCGAGCGGAACGTACTGATTCGTCAGCAGCGCGAGCCCGGCGAGCACTTGCACGCCCGAGACGAACCAGGTGTAGTGCGAGACCCACATCGACCCCAAGAACTGCCCCGACGTTCCGCCCGGCGGCGGCGTGCCGAGAAATCCGATGAAGCCGTTCAGCCCCAGCACGAAAAAGACGAGCCCTAGAAGTATTCGCGCGATCAGCACGACGATTCTCATGCGATGAGCTCCTCCGAGTGCCGGGCTACCCGCCGGCCATCGCTCCTACGATGAGGAACGGTTCGGCCCCGGTTGCAACCGCATCGGGAAGCGGCGTATCGGGCGCTTCGTGCGACAGGTCCAATTCGCAAGCGAAAAAGCGGACCAATACGCGGCGCTTCTGCGTGACGTGGTCGCGAATCGTGCCGCGCAGCACAGGATAGCGCGCTTCCAGCGCGTCGAGCAGCGTGCGTTGCGTCACCGCGCCCTCGACGTCGAGCTGCACCTCGCTGCCGGCCTGCGCAAGCATCTTGAGATGCGCGGGAAGGACGACGCGGATCACGGCAGCGTTTGGACTTCCACCGAAAGGACGGCCGGGAGATCGCGCACGATCGCGTTCCAGCTCTGGCCTTCGTCGGCGGAAGCGTACACCTGGCCCCCGGTCGTGCCGAAGTAAACGCCGCAGGCGTCGAGCGAGTCGACCGCCATCGCGTCGCGCAGCACGTTGACGTAGCAGTCGCGCTGCGGCAGCCCGTTCGTCAGCGCTTCCCACTCGTCGCCGCCGGTGCGGCTGCGATAGACGCGCAGCTTGCCGTCGGGAACGAAGTGGTGCGAGTCGCTGGTGATCGGGACGACGTAGATCGTCTCCGGCTCGTGCGCGTGCACGTCGATCGGAAAGCCGAAGTCGGTCGGCAGGTTGCCGCTCACCTCGCGCCAGTTCTCGCCGGCGTCGTCGCTGCGCATGACGTCCCAGTGCTTCTGCATGTACAGCACGTCCGGGCGCGAGCGGTGCATCGCGATGCGGTGCACGCAGTGGCCGACCTCGGCGTCCTGGTCGGGGAGCTGCTCGGAGCGCAGCCCTTTGTTGATCGGCCGCCACGTGGCGCCGCCGTCGTCTGTGCGGAACGTTCCCGCCGCCGAGATCGCGACGAAGATCCGCTGCGGGTCGCGCGGGTCGAGCAGGATCGTGTGCAGGCACATCCCGCCGGCGCCGGGCTGCCACGACGGGCCCGAGCCGTGCTCGCGCAGCCCCTGCAGCTCGTTCCAGCTCGTGCCGCCGTCGGTCGTACGGAACAGCGCGGCGTCCTCGACGCCCGCGTAGACGTCGTCGGGATCGCTCAGCGAGGGCTCTAGGTGCCACACGCGCTTGAACTCCCACGGCCGCGGCGTCCCGTCGTACCACTGGTGCGTCCCCGGGACGCCGGCATACGTGAACTCCTTGCCGACCGGCGTCCACGTCGCACCGCCGTCGTCGGAGCGCTGGATCATCTGTCCGAACCAGCCGCTGGTTTGCGAGGCGTAGATGCGGTTCGGATCGGCCGGCGATCCCTTGAGGTGGTAGATCTCCCAGCCGGGGAAATGCGGGCCGCTGATCTCCCACTGCTCGCGCTTTCCGTCAGCCGTCATCACGAACGCGCCCTTGCGCGTCCCGACCAGCACTCGAACCTTGCTCATACGCTTCTTTCCTCCGTCGAAAACTAAGCGGCCTGCGTCTGCGCGGCCTCAGATGCATCCCCGCTCGCCGAGGGCGTCTGCAGCACGATGGCCGAGACGATCAACGCGAGTACGAGACACACGGCGCCGATCCCGAACGCCAGGTGGTATCCCGCGGCGAGCGCGGCTGCTTCGCCCACGCCGGTTGCGAGCAGGTCGTGCGTGCGCGACTCGGCGAGCGTCGCCAAGATCGCGAGCCCGAACGCGCCGCCGACTTGCGCCGTCGTGTTGACGAGCCCGGAGATCAATCCCGAGTCGCTCGGCGTCGCGCTCGACATCGCGAACATCATCATCGAGGGGAACGCGACGCCCATCCCGACGCCGAGCAGCACCATCGCGGGGAGGATCGTCGTGAAGTACGCGCCGTCGAGCGGCGCGACCGTGAAGATCGCAAGCGCGAGCGCGCCCATCGCCATTCCGGTGACGAGCACCGCGCGCGGTCCGAACCGCGCCGGCAGCGTCGCCGCCCAGCTCAGCGAGAGCGCGCCGATCGAAAGCGTGACAGGAAGGAACGCGAGCCCGGTCTGCACCGCGTCGTAGCCGCGGACGCGCCGCAGATAGAGCGAGTCGGTGAAGAAGAAGCCGAAGATCCCGGCGACGATCAGGATCTGCAGCACGTTGCTTCCCGAGATGTTCCGCGAGCGGAACAGCCGGAGCGGCAGCAGCGGCTTTGCCGCCGTGGCCTGCCGCACGATGAACGCGACGAACAGCAGCGCCGCGATCGCGCCGAACGCGAGCGTGTGCGCCGATGTCGCGCCGCTGTTCGGGATGTCGACGACGGTGTAGACCGCAAGCATCAGGGACGCGGTGATCAAGAACGCACCGAGCGCGTCGGCTCCTTCGCGCAGCCCGATTCCGGACTGCTTCTCGAGCAGCCTCAGCGCGAGGATCACGGCGGCGATTCCGATCGGAACGTTGACGAGAAAGATCCAGTGCCAGTTCAGCGCCTGCGTCAGCGTGCCGCCGACCAGCAGCCCGATCGAACCGCCGGCCGCGGCGGTGAAGCTGAAGACGCCCATCGCCCGCGCGCGCTCCCCGGGCTCCGTGAACATCGTGACGATCATCGCCAGAATCACCGACGAAGCGAGCGCGCCGCCGATCCCTTGCACGAAGCGCGCCGCGATCAGCGACTCGCGGTTCCATGCCAGTCCGCAGAGCAGCGAAGCGAACGTGAACAGCACCAGGCCGGCGATGAAAACGCGTTTGCTCCCGATCAAATCGCCGAGCCGCCCGGCGAGCAGCAGCAGCCCGCCGAATGCGATCATGTACGCGTTGACGACCCACGCCAGACTCGCTTGCGAGAAGTGCAGATCGGTTTGAATCGACGGCAGCGCGACGTTCACGACCGTTCCGTCGAGGACGATCATCAGCATCCCCACGCAGAGCAAGACGAGGGAGAGCCAGCGGCGGTCGCGGATCATGCGTGCGGCGCGGCCGTTTCTCGCAGGGCGGCATCAAGGCTCGCGAGGAGCGACTCCGTCCCTTCGATGCGGAACTCCGGCTTGTCGGTGCCGTCGAAGTAGGCGCCCGACTCGGTGAAGACGAGCCGCGTCCCGGTTCCGGCCGGCTTGAGCTCGACCGTGGTCACGGAGGCGGACATCCGCGTCTGATCGACGTCCATCGTGTACGTGTACGCGATCCGCTCGTTCGGGACGATGTCCGCGTAGGTCGCATTGTAGGTGTACGCCGGGCCGCCGTTCGGCTGGCGGACGACGTTCGTCTCGCGACCGCCGACGCGGAAGTCGAGCTCGTACTTCGTCGTCTCCCAGTCGTCCGGGCCGCCGAACCAGCGCGACTTCGCTTCGGGCGTCGCCCAAGCGGCGAACACGCGCGCCGGGCTCGCATCGTAGGTGCGCTCGACGACGAAGGTGTCGTGAAGGGTCGTTCGTTCGCTCACGGTGGGATCGTCCTTTCGTTCGGTGTGTCGCCTTCCGCGGCGAGGTACTCGGCGAGCCGGTCGAGCCGCCGCTCCCAGGTCGCGCGCTGCTTCGCGAACCAGTCCTCGGCCCGCCGCAGCGCCGCCGTCTCGATCCGGCAGGTCCGCACCCGGCCGACCTTTTCGGAGTGCACCAAGCCACAGGCTTGGAGCACCTGTACGTGCTGTAACACGGCCGGGAGTGAGATGTGGAGCGGGCGTGCCAGATCGCTGATCGAGGCCGGCCCGCGGGCCAGCTGTTCGACCATCGACCGTCGGGTCGGGTCGGCCAGCGCCTGGAGCAGGGGGTCGATCGTGGCGGTCATTTCAGTTAAGCCTGGACTTAAGTATCATAGAGCCGCATGGGGTGTCAAGCGCCAAAGAAATCTTTGATCGTCCTCTGAGGACCGGGCGCTCCACCGTGCCCCATGCTCGCCGCATGAGACGTCAATTGGGTTTGGTCACGGCGGTCGCCGCGCTCATGGTTGCCGCACCTGCACCTGGCCGCGCCGAGCCGCCGGACCCCGCCGTGCGGCAAGGGCTGAAGGCGGTGCAGTTCCTCGTTGGCCGGTGGAACTGCGCGCACACGGTGGGCGATTTTTCCGGCACGTACACGACCAGCTTCGCGCCCGCGCTCGACGGCGAGTGGCTGAAACAGCGCTACGACTTTCCGGCGACCAAGACCGACCCGGCCTGGTACGGCGAGTTCTACTGGGGCTACGATCCGCGCGTTCCGCGCTGGGTGCGCTTCGGCGCGATGAGCAACGGGATGTACTTCGGGATGGTGAGCAAGAACGCGAACGCCGAGACTATGGTGTTCGACTACCGCCTTCCCGGTGCGGGCACGAGCGCGACGTGGACGAAGAAGTCAAACACCGAGTTCACGATCGACGGACCCAGCTACATCGAGAACGGGAAGCCGGTCACCGAGCACCACGACTGCAAGAAGGCCTCGTAGGGGCCGCGCCGCCGAGGCCGAAGCGCCGAGGCGATGAGCCGCGGAGATTTGAGCCGCGCGGAGTTCGAACGCGTGGTGAGCGAAGCGCTCGAATCGCTGCCGAAGCGCTTCGCCGACATGGTCGAGAACGTCGTCATCGCGGTCGAGGACGAGCCGAACCGCGAAGACCTCGAGAGCCTCGATGACGACGACGACTCCGAGCTGCTCGGAATCTACCGCGGCGTCGCGCTCACCGAGCGCAGCTACGACGAAACGCCGTTCTTACCCGACGAGATCGCGGTGTTCCGCGGTCCGATCAACCGCGTCACGAGCACGCGCGAAGAAGCGCTGCACGAAGTGCGCGAGACGGTGATTCACGAGCTCGGACACTATTTCGGGCTCGACGACGAAGAGATGCCGCACTAAAGACCTACGTTGCGGCGACGCGCTGCCGCTGCTGAACCTTCGGCTGTGCCGAGCCGGTAGACTCGCTTGTAATTGACCTTGAATCCGTCACGACGCGTGTCCAGAATCCGGAGCCAGGCTCACCGCAAGGCGGAAAGTGTCCACGGAAGCGGATCAGCTCCACTATTACGGAACGACGACGCAGGGAGAGTACGCTTGTCGTAAAGAGGCTAACGCAACCGGCGATCACAATTCCAAGGCGTAGGCGTGAAGTCGCTTGCGCGAATTTCACGGACAAATAGTTACTACTCTATACGACAGGTGGCCTCAGCACGCTGGCCGTCATCAGTCCACTCTCGGCATCCGTTGCAAAGCCCGCTTCGCTGCTCGCGCTAGGTCCTTGTTGCGCGAACCTACCAATTTGTCCAGCTCGGGCACAGCCGAAACGAGACGCCGCGTCCCCGCTGCTTCGACGGCGGCATACTGAGTATCCGGGTCGGACAATGCGTCCAACACGATCGCATCAACGGAGCGATCTTTCCAGCGGCTCATCGAGCGTACGAACGCCGACCTAGATGCCCCATACTTGTGATCCTGAGCCAACTGCTTGATAATCTCACGATCCGCTCTATTGGCAAGGACTGAAATAGCATTGGCAAGGGCACTTCGGTAGGATTCATATCCGATGGCTCGGGACGTGACGACATGTTCGGGCTCAGCATACATTTTGACGAGGCGATCGAATGCGATATCTCGGGCGTCTGGGACGGTAAGCGACCTGACTATCATCTCCCGAATTCTGATCGGATAATCACGATTTAGCAACTGAAGGAGGGCGGGGTAGGCCTCTTTATACCGCTCCTTCGTGTTTACTAAGTCATCAATGCTAGTCACGCTAAGCCCGCACTCGGAGCGCAGCTTTTCAACGATCTCAGTGTCGGCGCGTTCCATGAGACGATTCCGCAGCGAGTGCGATATCTTGTCGTCCATTACCCAAATTCACACATCATTACTTAATTTGCATCGGTGGCCGCGGGTAGGTTTTTTGGATGATCTTTCCTTGATCAATTAGCTGCTGAAGCGGACCGCTCAACTTGATGTCCTCGTACGTGTGCAGGATATGACTCAATCCATTCTCGCTCGCATAGTCCTGTTGTCCGCGTAACTGCGAAGTGTTCGATTGATAACGCCCTGCCTTTGCCTCCTCAATAGTAGTTCTCGTCAAACGGTCAGGAACCCCTCGACCCCCGTTGGGATATTGGATAGCGGTTTTTGGGCCTCCGGTGCCAGACGTTTGTTCGAGAGCTCTACCGTTCCGGACATTGCCCGTAAGCCTTGCCGCCAGGGCCTGCGCTGTACGGATGTTCGAGAGCAGCGCCTTCTCGACCAGGCCACGCTGCATCCCCGGGCCTACGCCACCAAGCATTACATCTTCGATTGCCTGGTCAACGCGCTGAGAATCGTAGCCGCTCGGATCAGAATATTCGTAGGGATTATTGCGATTCCACATGTATGGCTTCTGGGACATCGGGTCGCGGACTTCGCCGACGTACGCGTCGGGAGTGTTCCATTGGCCGATGTTGAGATCCGATGTTCGAACGCCTTGCCACGTTTCGTAGTCCAATGACCAGCCGTCCGCGGTGAGGTGCCCATCGTGCTGCGGCGGGCAGGTGGGCGTTGGATCCAGCGGGTCGGCGTCGGCGTTTCCCGTGCTGCAGGGCACGTACAGCGTACGCAAGCCGAAGCCCGACGGCATATCGATCCAGCCGCTGAAGGCCCCGATATCGCGTGTCATCGACGCGAGCCCGTATCGATTGCGGTCGTTTACGACCACAATCGTTGCGTGCGCGAGGTCGTAGTCACCGAGGCCTCCCACTGAGAGGGACGGGTTTTGGCATTGGCCGTTGACGAACTCGCACTTGATGAAGCGGGCATCGCCGTCCCATAGCCATACGCGCGTCTCGGCCGCGGTTACGTTCGGAGCGCCTGCCAAATCGGGGTGGTAGAGCGAGAAACGCATCGGGTGATTCGTCGTGCCGTAGTCGACCGACTGGATGTTCGCCGGCTGGCCATAGCCCGATGAGTCTTCCCAATAGGAACCGTACTTCGAGGCTCTTGACGACGACTGAACAATCTGCGTGGTGTACGTGAACGTCTCGCCATGCAGACGATTCTCCGCGTCGTACGTCTTCGTTCGCGTACCATTCGCGTAACACTGATTTGCGGATTGGATGGCGACGCACCAGGTGGGCGTAAGCTGCGGCGGATTCGTTGGCGGTTTCGTTGGTACACCGGGGCCGTAGGCGCCTTCGAAGTCTTGGACGAGGCGCCCTGACGCATCGTACGTGTACGAGGAGCCGACCAGGTCAGTAGTGCCGCTCATCTGAGCGGTCCGGTGTAGGAGCATCCCGGCGCGGGCATCAAGTGTGAAGTTCCGTGCGATCGGAAGCCTAGCAGCGGGGCCACTCGCCCTGAGCATCGCACCGTTGATCTCGCCCATCTGGGACGGATCACACGTTTTTTCCCCGCGAATCGACGACCGAACACAAACGGGTTGACTTCCATAGCGGGAAAATCCCGATTGCTGATAGCCTGAAACGAGGTGCTGCGAGACGCCGTCGTCCAGATCGTATTGCGACGAGCTGTACGAGAACAGGTTAACGGGGAACGTGATACTCTGCGTCCGGCCGTACGTGTCGTAAGCTTCCGTCCAAGGCCCGTACGTTATCGAGCTCGGGTAAAACGGGGTTGGTAGGCCCTTGGAATTCGGATATGTCGCATCCGGCGAAATAGTGGTGCCCGTCAGTGGGTCGGACTGGGTGAGCACGCGGCCTGCGGCGGTATACGCCCAACTGAAGGCCGTGCCGTTCCCGAGCATTAGTGATCCCGCTCTCCGTCGGCACGGTACCCATATCGCATCGCGTTTGGGTACGATTGGATGCTGTCCGAGTATCCGGCGCTGGCGCGCATACCGTCGGCGTAATAGCCGAATTGAATCGTCCCGCCGCCGATCGAAGCTGGTTCGAAAACGCTGGTGGTCGCACCGGTGGCGTCGTACGAGAGCGTCTCCGTGCCAAGAACGGCCGTGGTTCGGCTCGTAACGTGTCCCGCCGCGTCGAACGCCTCGTGAATCGCGGGTGTCACACCGCCGTCGTTCGTATACGTCACGTCGGTACGACGTCCCAGGCCGTCGTAGACGAAGCTCTTCACTTCGTTCGTTGCCAGCCGCACCGACGATAGCAAGCCCGTTGCACCCGGACCGTCGTAGGTGTTCGTGACCTTTGGCTGATCTCCGAGCGCAGCTTCGTAGTTTGAGACGGCGCGGTCGAGCGCGTCGAAGCTCGTCGCCCGGACGTCGGTCCACGTGCCGCTGGAAATTGGGTACGTTTGCCCGAACCCCGGCTCCCATACCGTCCCGGAAAGGAGTTCCTGCGTCGAAACGAGATTGCCATAGCCGACAAGGCCCATCCCGCGATAGTTGGTCGTGTGTCCACCGCTAATATCGTAGATGTAACGCGTGGACCAAGGGTAGGCCTGGATGTCGTTCGCGTCGTACGGTTGTTGCACTTCCACTAACCTGCCGGCACCGTCGTACCATTTGCTGGTAACGCCGGCAGTGCACGAAGCAACACTCGTGCAGCCGTGATGATGGGTCTCAGATATTGGGTTGCCGTCAACGTCGTAGGTGAACGATGTCGAGATCCCGTTGACCACTTGTGAGGCGGTCTGCTTCGACGCTACCGAGCCGTCGGCGAAGTACGACGTCCGAGACGTCGTGTTCCAGCCGGGTTGAGCGCCCGTCTTGCCGCAGGGGCCGCTCCCACTTGCGGAGTCGTCTGGGTCCGCAGTCGTGGTCAGGCGTCCAAGGGAATCGTAGGCTAGCAGCCATTGACCGGTACCGGTCCCGTAGCAAACGAGATTCCCATTGGCGTCGTACCAGAACGTCTGTAGCGGCTGGCGGGTAGGGGTCGTCGGATCGCCAGACTGCGTTATCGCGGTGCCGGCGACGCGAGTCGGCAGGCCATAGTCTGTCCCGCCCTGTGGTCCGACGTCGTACGAGAACGCTCGTTGATAGCCGAGCGGCGCCGCCGCGGTCGCCGGCGTAGTGGCCGCGGTCAGCTCGCCGAACGGATCGGCGGTGGATGTGCTCCAATGATACTGCGTCGCGATTGTGCTTTGTGGACAGAGGCCGCCCTGCCCTGGACTGGGCGCCGTCGGAACCGAGGTCCAGTCAGCGCTCGTTGAGTGGGTCGCATTCGGGTCGCAGTATGCCGTTACGTTGTCGTTCGCATCGTACGTCAAGAGCTGAGTCGGACGGAAGGCACCCGGTGTGGGCGGGGGTGCAGCGACGGCGACCGTGTTGCCGTGGATATCGTACGCATAGTCTGTCTCGTTTCCGCGCGGGTCCGTTTCAGACGACAGGTTGTTATTCGCGTCCCAACTCTCGTTCGTTGTAAGCCAGTGCAAATTGTCGACGCACTGCTGTCCCTGCTGGAGACTCGCCGTACATTCCTGAGTCTGTGTCGCGCGGCCGAGGCCGTCCACGACCCAGTTCGTCATGTGGCCGTCGGTGTCGCGGAACGTCGGCGTCGCAACGCCGGTCGTGTAATATTCAAAGAGGTAGTTTGAGTAGTTCAGCGCGTCGGGGACGTAGCCTGGATGCAGCGAAGTGTTCGTGCCATCGGGAATGCTCGGATTCACCGTCGCCCCATGCATGATGAGGTTCAGGGTGGACGTCGCCGCGGTGTTGCCCGTGTATGCGAAATAGAGGTATCCGCCGTCATAGCCACAGCCGCTCGTGGATCCTTGGCACCAGCGCGGGCTGGCTGCGTATTGCATCACCGAATCGCTGCCCACGGCCTGGTAGCCGAACGTCTGCGCAGGGCGCGTTCCCGCGGCGTTGTTCGGCGGCCGCGATACCCAGATCAGGTTCCCGCTCGGGTCGTACCCGTACTGAACGTTCGTCGAGCCGTCGGGAAACGTCAACTGCTGCAGCAGCCGACGGCCGCTCGCGTCGGCGAACGAGAGGGTCGTCGTCATTCCGGACTCGGTCGTCGCCGTGATCTGGCTGATCTTGCCGTTGATCGAGGCGTCGCCGTTGTCCCAGGAGTAGTTGAACGTGATGGACGTGTTGCGATTGCGCCCGATGATCTGGTGCAGCCGGCCGGAGTAGCCGCCGATCGTGCTGATCGATGGGCACCCAACCACGGCGTTCGGGTTCATCGTGTAGAAGTAGTACGTCGTGCCGGATTTCTTCGTCCACAGCCAGCCGCAGTTGCCGTCGAAGACCAGCGAGGCGTGCTGGCCCGGCGTCAGCGACGTCATGATGCCCGTGGAGCTGTCGTAGGAGTAGTCGTACCGTGCGCCGTCGATGTCGTAGATGCTCTTCAACGTCGCCGACTGTGAGATGAACCGGGCGTCGAACGTGTTCGTCCAGCCGTTGCCGTAGAGGCTTTGGAAGTTGCCCCACGCGGTGACCAGGGTCGCCGCGGCGTTCTGGGAGTTGTACGTCCGATGGAACGCCATCGCGATGCCCTTGTGCGGCACCGACATGTCGTCGTCTTGAAGCAGCAGGTTGCCGGTGCCGACGTTGACCATCACATGGCCGCCGCCCGGCACGTTCTCCTCCTGATAGCGCCACCACGGATTGATCCCAGTCCCCGAGGCGTTCGGATCGGACGGAAGCGACATCGCGCGGCGTGTCCCTGGTGGCCCTGAAGGCGAACCGGTCGAGGGACGCTGCGGAATGGAGCGACCCGGTTGAGACGGGCGAGCCGGCACGGCGGTCGTCGCCGGAGTCCTCTGCAGCGCACGGCGGCGTGCCGAGGCGATCGGGCGGTCGATCTCCATCGGCAACAACATCCGTGGACCCTCGACACGAACGCCGTGCGCCCGAATCGCCTGCACGGGTTTCGCCGGCGTTGCATCGAGCTTGGGCTTCGCAGGCTTGACCCGAACCGGCTCTTTCACCGGAATGCGCTGCGGCGGCGAGGCCAGCGCGACGTATGGCGCGCGCAACGCGCTACGCGACGGCGACGATGCGACCGACACACCGCCGGTCTGAGGGGCGAGCAGAACCAGCGCAACGATCGACGCTGCGGCACGATGGAACAGACCCTGCATCCGACAGGCTCCTTCAAGCAATGAGGAACTGACTCGGAGCGAAGGCGCCCTTACAGCGTGGTCGTCCCGACGGAGAAACCTCGCGCGTTGCGCGAGCTTGACACAAATCCGCGGCGGGGGTATTGCGTTTGCCGCGTGTCGCAAGCATACTAACCGCACTGCCTAAAGTCAAGCGGGTGCCGATCTTGTTTCTGCCTTTCGTGCTTCGCCGGTGCGCGAAGTGCTGCTGCGCGTCGGGACCTTGCGCATCTGAACGCGTCGATCGGTGAGGACCTGCGCGCGGCAACGTCAATCTGACACTGCACGATGCGACTGCGGACGACGCTTTTCGTGCAATTTGCATGTCGCAACGCCACCAAGCCGGCCACCGAAGCCGTTAGCTTGCATACGCAGAATGCTACCGTCGTGGCCGAGAAGCTCCCGGGGGCGTCTTTCCGGCCGCGAAGGTCACCGTCGTCTCGCGGACGCTCCTGGTCTCGCCGATCGACGCGGCGACGCCCGCGCCCGCCGTCGCGCTGGTCGGGGGCGATGCCGTCAAAGTGACCCAGCGCCGTCCCGAGGACGTCGCGCGGCAGCGCCGCAAGATATCGCGCAAACAGTTCAGCAGGCACTGCAGGAGCCGCAGAGCATTCGCGCGGTGAAGGAAATGATCACGGACCTCGACATCGTTCCACCGCGTCGGTCGTGTTCGACACGAAGATCCTCGAGTTCGATCAGCGCAGCTCGCGGAGTCGGGGATTGCAGCTCGGCACGACGTCGATCGGCACGACGTTCAGCGAGATCCAACCGACGCCGGACCCTGTCGGCGGCGAGTTGAACCGTGACGGTCGCAACAACGCGCTTTTCAGAATTGCTTCATCTTTGGCTCAGAGTTGCTTCATGTTTGCGACCTAGTCTCGGTGCTACTACCGAGGGAGGTTTGCGAAACGATGAACTCACGACTCGCCGCGCTGATGTGCGCGGCAGCTGTTCTGGTTGCG
>DASZGA010000118.1:0-10900 GCA_035939295.1 Candidatus Elarobacter sp.
GCCCGAGCCGGTGCTCGGCGAGTGGCTCGAGCGCATCGAGCGCGAGCTGGCCGAGCACGACGCGGCGCACCCGGAGCGCCCGTCGGCGCCGTTCGTGGTGAACCTGATCGTGCACAAGTCGAACGTGCGGCTGATGCACGATCTGGAGCAGTGCGTGAAGCACAAGGTGAAGATCGTCATCACCTCGCTCGGCGCGCGGCCGGAAGTGAACGAGGCGATCCACTCCTACGGCGGCGTCGTGCTGCACGACGTGATCAACGTCGCGTTCGCGCGCAAGGCGATCGAGAAGGGCGCCGACGGACTGATCGCCGTCGCCGCGGGCGCCGGAGGACACGCGGGAACCTGGTCGCCGTTCGCGTTGGTGCAGGAGATCCGCGCTTGGTTCGACGGCCCGCTCGCGCTCTCAGGCGCGATCGCCAACGGGCGTTCGGTCCTCGCCGCGCGCGCGATGGGTGCCGACTTCGCCTACGTCGGCTCGGCGTTCATCGCGACGCGCGAAGCGCGCGCGAGCGAGGAGTACAAGGAGACGATCGTCGCATCGAGCGCGCACGACATCGTCTACACCAACCTCTTTACCGGCGTGCACGGCAACTATCTGCGCGCGTCGATCGAACGCGCCGGTCTCGATCCCGAGAACCTCCCCGAAAGCGATCCCTCGAAGATGAGCTTCGCTTCGGAGAAGACGAAGGCGTGGCGCGACATCTGGGGCTCGGGTCAAGGAATCGGCGCGGTCTCGCACGTCCCGCCCGCCGCCGAGCTCGTCGCGCGGCTCGCCCGCGAGTACGACGACGCGCTGCGCGCGCTTACGCGGGAACCGGTCGCGCGCGGATGATCCCCATCCAGTCTTCGACGACCATCACGACCTCGTCGTTCTGATTCAACACCTCGACCTCGAACGTGATCGTGCCGCGGTCGGGCTTGCTGCGCGAGCGCTGCGCGCCGGTGACGCGCGCGCGGACGCGCAAGACGTCGCCCGGCCGCACCGGGAGCTTCCAGCGGATCGGTCCGAGCCCCGGCGAGCCGAGGCTCGTCTCGCCGTCGATGAAGTGATCGACGATCACGCGCATCATCATCGACGAGGTGTGCCAGCCGCTCGCGATCAAGCCGCCGTACGGCCAGCGCTTTGCGACCTCCGGATCGGTGTGGAACGGCTGCGGGTCGTAGCGCTTCGCGAACGCTAGGATCTCTTCCGCGGTCACGTCGATGCGGCCGAGCTCGGCACTCTCGCCCGGCACGTAGTCCTCGAAATAACGGCGTCCCATGCGGGCGCGAGCTTCGGCCTCGGTCACGCTCCACCTATCCGGCCTCGGACCTCTCCTCGCACCGCGCCATGCGCAGCACGCCGACACCTAGGGCGGCGGCAACCAGTTGCGCGCGACTTCGTGCGCCGGTCTTCGCGGAGAGGATGCGCACGTAGTGCTCGACGGTCGCAGGGCTGCGCCGGAGCGCAAGCGCGAGCTCCTTCGTCTGCATCCCGTTGGCAAGCCCTTTGAGAATCTCCAACTCGACCGCGGAGAACTCGCGGTTGACTGAACCGGACAAAATCGCTTCGTACATCGACACCCTCGGCGAAGGCGCTACGCTTGGTTCCGCGCATTGTCGAGCGCCGAGATGAGACGAATATGAAAGCGGCGCCGCCCAGTCCTCAGGGGCTCCTCACACCCTGCCGGTTATCAATTTCCGCTACGGATTGCACGATCTCGTCGCCCGCGCCGACCGCTATACTGCGCTCATCGCCGAGCCGGCGATCTCTCTGCTACAAGGAGTTTGCGTCGACATGAAACGTCTTGCCTCGATTTTTTCCATCGCCTCACCGGCCGCCGCGGCCGCCACCGCACATCCCGTCGGCGCGTCGCTCGCGCTCGCGGCGGGTGCAGGCGGCGGCGCAGGCTGCTTCCTGGGATCCGCCGCGACCACGCTCGGGATCCTCACCGCCGATCCCGTTCTCGGCATCCTCGGTTTCTGGGCCGCTACGTCGTTCTGCTAAAAGGAGTCTGTCATGAAAGCCATCGCAAAGCGCCTCGCCTCCGCCGCGAGCATCGCGCTCGCGGCAGCCACGCCGGTCCTGACGCCCTCGAGCAGCGTCGGCGTCGTGCTTCAAACCGGTCTCGGTAACTCCGGCTGCGTCGCATCCGGCATCCTGCTCGGCATCGGCATCTTCACCGGCCAGCCGGAGATCGTCGGGTACGCGCTCTTTGGTGCGTACGCGAATTGCTGAACGCTCGCCGCTCGGCACCGCATCTGGCGGTCCTTGCGCTCGTTGCGCTCGTCGCGGTGGCGGCGAGCGCGGCGTGGGCGCGGCTTGCCGCGCCGCCGGCCGTTGCCGACGCGCGTTTACTGCGGCGCGACGCCGCAACGCCGCTAGCGCCGGTCGCCGGGATGGTGATGCAGCGCGGTTCGAGCGATTGCGGGCCCGCGACGCTGCGCAACTTCGCGCTCGTGACGCATCGCGCGGCGCTCGGTGCGCAGCTCGCCCGCGACGTGCCTTTCGATCTCGGCGGCGCGACGGTCGGCGACATGCAGGCGGCGCTTCGCCGCGGCGGCATCTCGACGACGGCAGAGACTCGGCGCGATCTCGACCTGCACTCCGCGCAGTTGCCCGCGATCGTTCTCGTCCACCAACACTATCTCGTCGCGCTGCGGCGCACGGCCGGGCGGCTCGACGTGCTCGATCCTTGGCTCGGACACGTCGGTCTCGACGTCGCGCACTACCGTGGCCGGCAAATCATCCTCATTCGGGAGCGCTCCACATGATCGCAGCCGCGTACGCCACCATCGTGCAGATTCTCGACGTCGTCTCGGACCCGCCCTCGGCCTTTCGCCGCATCGCCGAAGGGCGCTGCCGGTGGCTGCTCCTCGCGCTGGCCGCCGGCGCCCTCGCAGCCGTCCTCCAATACATCGAGTACAACGCCGTGTTTGCGCAAGGAGCGGCGTCGCTCACACCGGAGCAGACGGCGAGCTTGCACGGGCGCTTCGTCGCGCTTCAGCTCGTGGGTTCGCTTGTCGCGCCGCTCGTCGTGCTGGCGCGCATCGTGCTCGCCGCGTACCTGATCTGGGTCGGAACGATGATCGCGGGGATCGACATTACGTTCGGGCGAATGCTGGCGGTCGCCGCGTCGGCGCAAATCGTCGTCGTGCTGCACGGTGCGGTGAACACGGCGATCGAGGCGCTGGCTCACCTGCCGCTGCGCCACGGGTTCGAGCTCGGGCTGAACCTGCTCGTGCCCGCCGGGGTGCTCTCGCACTTCCTCGCGCTCGTCAATCCGTTCACGATCTGGTATCTCGCGCTGTTCATTTTGGCGCTGCGCGTTCTGACCGGCGCGCGGTGGCGGAACGCTGCGTACGCGCTTGGGCCGTACGCCGCGGTCTACCTGCTCTTCTTCACGTTCCAGCAATCGGTCATCGGAGGGCGCGTGTAGGCGGGTCGCGCTTATCGGTAAAAATCCGCGCACTCTTTAGGGGTAAGCGACCGAAACCGGACCCGCTCCGCCGGGTATTGGAACGAACAGATGGGCCAGGTAATCGAGCAGGCGGTCGGGAAGTCAACGACCCGTCGCGGTTCTCCGGCGACGGAGGCGGCGACGATCGACAATCGACAGACGTCGACGAGGAGACAGGTTGGCTCTTAACGCCGAGTCCTTCGTGCCGAACTGGGAGCTCACGCAGCTCTTAGACATCTTCCCCCTCCCGATCCGCCAAGCGCTCGTCCGTCTTCCTCACGTCGACCGCGTCATCGAAGTGGTGCTCGACCTGGGCCGTCCGCCCGAAGCGCGCTTCGAAGACGATTTCGTGTTCCTCGGCGACACGGCGGTCACGTCGGAAGACATCGCTCACGTCACCTCGCGGCTCTCGCCGTTCGGCGGCGACAACCGTGCGGGGATCGAGCAAACGCTGCACCGCATCAGCGCGATCCGCAACCGTACCGGACGTATCGTCGGCCTTACGTGCCGCGTCGGGCGCGCGGTGTACGGAACGATCGACATCGTGCTCGACGTGATCCGCAGCGGAAAATCCATCTGTTTGCTGGGCCGTCCGGGCGTCGGCAAGACGACGATGCTGCGCGAGTGCGCGCGCGTGCTCGCGGAAGACCGCAAGCGCGTCGTCGTCGTCGATACGTCGAACGAGATCGCCGGCGACGGCGACGTTCCGCACGCCGGAATCGGTCACTCGCGCCGCATGCCCGTCCCCGATCCGCACCTGCAGCACAACGTGATGATCGAAGCGGTCGAGAACCACATGCCGCAGGTCATCGTGATCGACGAGATCGGCACCGAGGTCGAAGCGTTCGCCGCGCGCACGATCGCCGAGCGCGGCGTGCAATTGATCGGTACCGCGCACGGGCAGACGCTCGAGAACCTGCTGATGAACCCCACGCTCTCCGATCTCCTCGGCGGGATCAGCGCCGTCACGCTCTCGGACGAGGAAGCGCGCCGGCGCGGGACGCGCAAGACCGTCCTCGAGCGGAAGCAGCCGCCGACGTTCGACGTCGTCGTGGAGATCCAGGACCGCGACCGGCTGGCGATCCACCAGAACGTCGGCGAGGTCGTCGACGCGCTGCTGCGCGGCTACCAGCCGCAGCCTGAAGTGCGGCAGCGGACCGCCGGCGGCGCGATCGACATCCTGCAGCAAGCGAACCCCGAAGCGATTCCCGAGAAAGTCCGCGCGCTTCCGCAGCAGCCGCGCGACGACGACATGGCGATCTTCGGCGCGGCCGGCGAATCGGTCCCCGAGGACGCGAAGCCGCTGATGATCTTCCCGTACGGCGTCTCGCGCAACAAGATCGAGCGCGCCGTGCACAACCTGCGCGTCCACGCCTCGATCGCGCGGAAGTGGGACGACGCCGACGTCGTCTTGACGCTCAAGACGCTGGAACGCAAGGAGTCCGACCGTCTCAAGCAGATCGCCGCGGAGAACGTGCCGATCTACTCGATCAAGACGAACACGACGACGCAGATCCAGACTGCGCTCAAGGACGTCTTCAACTTGCCGTCGCTCGACGTGGAAGAGATCGCGATGCGAGAGGCCGAGGAAGCCGTCTACCAGGTCTTGCTCGACAGCCGCGCGATCGAGCTGACGCCGCAGACGTCGTACATCCGGCGAATGCAGCACCAGCTCGCCGAGCGGTACCGGCTGCAGTCCCGCTCGACCGGCCTCGAGCCGAATCGCCGGGTGCGGATCTTCAAAGGGCCTGACGTCTAGGAGTCGTTAGCCGAGACGAGTCGACGGTCGCGGTCGCGGAAGGCTGCGGTTGCGCGGCGCGTGGAGCTGCGCTACCGTCTCCATCGCTTGCGGTTGGCCTTCGTGGAAGCGCGATATTGCGGCGGTTAGGGTCGCCGATGCTCCGCGCAGCGCGGCGGTGAGCTCGGCCAGCGCCGCGGCTTCTTCTGCAACGTTCTCGCCCGCGCGCACGAGCGCCGCCGCGCGTTCGCGGGTCTCGCCGGCGGCGTCGGTTCCTTCGGACGCTGCTCTCGCGAGCTGTTCCGCGAGGACGCCGAGGCCCGCGGCGACGTCGCGATTGCTCGCCGCTTGGTCGCGCACGGCCGTCGTCGCGCGAACGAGCGCGTCGGTGGTGCTCTTTTGCTCGTCGTTGGCGCGGCCGACGTCGTCGAGCCGGCGCGCTACCTCGCCGACGTCGGTGCGGATCGTCTCGAGCGCTTTCGCCGCCGTGCTGGTTGCATCGCGGGCTGCGCGTGCGGCCGCGTCGCCTTCGCGCGTCGAGGAGACCGCGGTGCCGGTCCGCTTCTGGACGTCGCGGACGAGCGTCGCGATCTCGGCGTTCGCGCGCGCGGCGCGTTCGGCGAGCCCCCGAATCTCGTCCGCGACGACGGCGAAGCCGCGTCCGTGCTCGCCGGCGCGCGCGGCTTCGATAGCGGCGTTCAGCGCAAGCAGGTTCGTTTGATCCGAGATGTCGTCGATCGTTTCGGTGATCGCGCCGATTCTCGACGAGGCGTCGTGGAGCGCTTCGATTCCGGCGAGCGTCGTTGCGAGCGCGTTCGCCGCGCGCTCGCCGGAGGCCGTCGCATCGATCAGTGCTTTGGCGCCGCCCGCAGCGACGGTCGTCGCGGAGTGGGCAAGGGAACGGATCGCGCCGGCGATCTCGCCGCCGCGTTCGACGGAGTGCGCGAGCTCTTCGAGCGCCGCAGCAGTGTCGCGCACGGTGTCTTCGAGCAGGTCGGCGGAGGTACGGACGGCGCCCACCGCATTCGACACGTCGATGCTTGCGCCGCCCGCATCGACCGTCGCGCGCTCGAGCCGCTCGACGCTCGCCGACGCGGCACGCAGCTCTTCGGAGATGCCCGCTGCGACGGCGCGCAGGCGGCTCGCATTCGCGTCGGCTTGCGAGGAGCCGGTGTCGAGCGCGACCGCGGCGCCGCGCGCGTCGGCGAGAACGTCGCGGACCGAAGCCAGCAGCGTCGCCAGCGCACGGCCTAGGAAGTCGCCGGCCGAACGCGGCTCGACGCGCGTCGCAAGGTCGCCGGAAGCTAGACGCACCGCTGCACCGGATGTTTCGCGCAGCGAGGTTTCGGCGCCGCCGAGCGCGTGCAGCACGATCCCGGCCTCGTGCGGGACGCGCGGAAGCTTGCGCAGTTCCGCCAGCGCCTCGAGATCGCCGTCGGCGACCCGGTCGAGCGCGCGCGCGATCCGCGCGAGCGGCGCGGCGATCGACTCGGCGAGAAAGATCGCGGCGAGCGCGCCGTAGATCACGACGACGATCCCGGTGATGACGAACGCGAGCCGGTTGCCGCCGTGCATCGTGATGATCCCGGTGACGGCAGTGACGAAGACGACCGTCACGACGATCACCAGCGCAATGCGGCCGGCGATCCCGCCGAGCGAGATCCGCGGTGCGGACAGGCTCCCGCCGGTCGCATCGGCGGCGAGCGCGGTGAAGTCCGCCAGCGCGTGCTCGAGCGCGAGGCCGAGCAGCGTCGCGTACATCGCCCAGCACAAGACCGCGCCGAGCAACGTGTCGGCGAGGTTGCGCAGCGGCTCGACCCCTGCGATCAGATTTCCGCCGATGCACGAGACGACGGCGATCGCGAAAAACGCGAGGAGCCACGAGATCGCGAACGGCAGCGGTAGCCGTCGCAAGCCGCTCGCGATCGTCTCGGCATCGCCTTCGCCCGTCGCTATCGCGCGGCGGACCGGCGCCAGCGCCCGCTTCAGCGCGATCGTTTGCGTCAGCGGAAAGATCAGCACCGCGACGGCACCGACGAGCGCGCACGCGCGCATCTCTTCGAAGGTGAAGTCGCCGCCGAGGAAGATGAAAGCCAGCGCGCCTGCGAACGAGACGGCAATGGTGAGGATGCGGCGGCGCGAGAAGCGGGACGCGACCTCCTTGTAGCGTTCCATGGAGCCGTCCCTTTCAGCGGTCGAGTGAGACGTTCCCGGCTTGGTCGACCGTGATCCTGGAGTCGAACAGTAGCACCTCGCCGTCCGCGTTCCGCCGGCTGTGCACCAGCAGCACGTGGCCGCCGGTGCGCGTGGGCCCGCCGTAGGCAATCCGCAGCAGCGGGTTCTTCGCATCGCTGGCGGGCGCGAGCCGACCGGCCGCGACCAGCGTCTGGACGACGCGCTCCTGAACCTTCAGCGGGAGAAGCCGGTACGCGTCGTCGTCGGTCTTCGCCAGCTCCGCGAGCTCGTCGGCGGCCTTGTTGCCCGGGTCCGGACGCTGCTTGCAGAAGCGCACGACCGCGTCCCAGTCGTCGGCGGCGATCCCTTGAAAGTCGGCGCCGATCAGCGTCCAGTCGACGCCGTCGCGGGTGAGCGTGTCCCTGCGCGTGACGTTCAGCCGGGCCCGGATGCGGCGGCCGGCGAGGTCGAGCGCGACCTCGAGCTGCGGTCCGGGCGGCGGCTCTTTCGTCGCCAGCAGGAGGCCCTTTTCGCTGATCTCGATCCCGTGCGCGGGGACGAGCTCCGTCCCGCGCAGCCATGCGATGCCGAATTTAGCGCGCACGCGGTCGGCGCCGCGGCGATCCGGCTTCTGCGCCCAGAGTCGCTTCACCAACTCGTTCAGCAATCGGACCTCCCGCGATGGCCGGGCCACCGCTCTCGCGAAGAGCCCCCGGTGCTCGTCACCTTCGAAGGGATCGAAGCCGCCGGGAAGTCGACGCTGATCGCGGCGTTGGCTGCAGACCTTAGAACCCGCGGCGACGCCGTCCTGGTCACCAAAGAACCGGGCGGCACGCCGTTCGGGGAGTCTCTACGCTCGGTCTTCCTCGATCCCGCGATGCCGATCGATCCGCTCGCGGAGGTGATGCTGCTCAACGCTTCGCGCGCGCAGCTGGTCGTGGACGTCATCGCGCCGGCGCTCAAAGAGCAGACCGTCGTGCTGTGCGACCGCTTCTTCGATGCGACGGTAGCATATCAATGCTACGGCCGCGGGCTGAACCTCGAGGCGGTTCTCGAGGTGTGTCTGTTCGCGACGCGGCGCATCACCCCCGACCTGACGTTTCTGATCGACGTCCCGGTCGAGGTCTCGCGCGAACGCGTCCGCGCGCGCGGCGGCGCCGACCGGCTCGAGCGCGAGGGCGCGGTCTTTCACACCCGCGTCCGGCAAGGCTACCTCGCGCTTGCGCAGCTGTTCGCGAACCGCTTCGTCGTCCTCGACGGAACGCGCTCGCCCGACGATCTTGCGGCGGCGGCGCGCGAGGCGTTCGAGCGCTTCCGGAAAGCGCCGCTCCTTTGATCGACGGCACCTTCGACGTCGTCGGCGCCGCGGCGCCGCGCGCGTTCTTCGAGCACCTCACGGCGGCGACGCTCTCGCACGGCTACCTGTTCACCGGGCCTGCCGGCGTCGGCAAGAAAACGTTCGCGCGCGCGCTCGCGCATTCGCTGCTGTGCGTCACACCAAAGCGCACGCTGCTCGGCTGGTGTGGAACGTGCAGCGGCTGCGCGCAGTTCGAAGCGGGGACGCACCCCGACTTCTACTACGCCGAAGGACAGGTCAAGATCGGCGACCGCGACGGCGGCGGCTTTCACGAGAGCGACGAAGCGACGGCGCGCGACCTCGTGCGCGAGCTCTCGCTGCACTCGTACGCCGGCGGAAAGCGCGTGTTCATCCTCGGCGACGCCGACTTCACGCGCGAGGCCGCGAACGCGCTGCTGAAGTTCTTCGAGGAGCCGCCGGCGGACGTCGTGCTGATCGTCACCGCGAGCGCGGTCGGCCGGATCCTGCCGACGATTCGCTCGCGGCTGGTCGAGGTGACGTTTCCGCTGCTCTCCGACGACGAGGTCGCGCAAGTATTGGAACGCCACGGGCACACCGGCGACGAAGGCCGGCGCGCCGCGGAGCTCGCGAACGGCAGCGTGTCGCGCGCGCTCGCGCTCCTCGACGAAGGCGAAGGCGCGACGCGCGACGCCGCGATCGAATGGTTTTTCGCCGCGGCGCAAGGTGACGAGGCCGACGCGAGCGGATGGGCGACGCGCCCGACGCTCGAGGCAGGGCTGGAAACGGTGAAGACGCTAGCGCGCGACTGGGTCGCGCTCGGACTCGGCGGCGGCGTTCCGCTGTTGGCGCGCGATCAGCGCGCGCGGCTCGAAGCGCTCCCGCGGCGCGAGCCGGCGGCGTTCGCGAAGCTGCTCGGCGCGCTCGGCGACGCCGAACGGATCGCGCGCACCAACGTCAGCCCGCCGCTGGTCGCCGATCTGGTGCGGATGGCGCTCGCGCCGTCGACGCGCTAGTAGCGGCGGCCGCCGAACGAGGCGTCGCCGTACGTCTTCGTGATCACCAGCGCGGTGTAACCGATCGCGATCGCGTCCAGCACCGCTCCGGTCAGCACGATGACGATCAGCGAGCCGCCGGAGTAGGGCAGCATCAGCCCGGTAAGCCAGAGCGAGAGCGCCGGTACCGCGAAGACGACCAGCCCCACGAACGTGATCGCGGAGAGCGCCGCCGAAAGCACGTTCGCGCGGACGCGGTCGATCGAGATTTGGATCGCCGCGCCGCCGGGGACACCGCCGATCGCCGCGGCCGGGATCGTCCAGATGCAGAAGAAGATCACCGCCGCCGCGAGGATATAGGAAACAACAGGCGCGTTGAACAGCAGCCCGGCGTACGACGCGACGGCAAGCAGCAGCGTCAATCCGATCGCAGCGAAAAAGATCTCGCCGGCGCGCCGGCGCGCCTCGATCCAGCCTTGGTCGAACGACGCGCGGCCGTGGCGCCACGCGTCGTCCGCGATGATGCACGCGGTGCCGAGCCCGAACAGCATCAGCAGCCGTATGATGAGCCCGCCGAGCCCCGCAGTCGCGGCGCCGGCGACCCCGCCGCCGGGCAGCGTCAGCTGGATCGCCACGCCGATGACCGCCATCAGCAGCGGGACGACGACGATCGACGGATTGCGCAGCAGCAGCACCACCGCCTTGGGCCAGACGCTCAGGTCGACGCCGGGGAGCTGCGTGCCGCGCATCGTCGTTACGCTCGCGCGCCGGCGAGCGCGCTTCCGCACCCGCAGGTGCGCTCGGCGGGCGTGTTCGCGACGATCTTGAAGATCGCGTTCTTCACCCGCTCGTTGTTGCGCGCGAAGACTTCCATCACTTCGTGGTGCGAGACCGGCTTGATCCCTTCGAGCCCGACGTCGTAATCCGTGATCAGCGAGATGTTGACGTAGCACATCTCGAGCTCGCGCGCGAGGTACGACTCGGGGTAGTTCGTCATGTTGATCACTTCCCAGCCGAGCGAGCTGAACCACTTCGACTCGGCGCGTGTCGAGAAGCGCGGACCTTGGATCACGACGATCGTTCCCTTGTCGTGGGTGTCGATGTCGAGCGACTTCAGCGCGTCGACGGCGATCGGCCGCAGCTGCGGGCAGTACGGATCGGCGAACGAGACGTGCGTCGTCACCGGACCGTCGTAGAACGTATCCTTGCGGCCGCTCGTGCGGTCGACGATCTGATC
>DASZGA010000119.1:0-3614 GCA_035939295.1 Candidatus Elarobacter sp.
TTCGCGAGGAAGCGCGCAGCCCCATGATGGTGCGCTGCACGAGCGGGACGCCGCCGATCCGCACGAACGCCTTGTTCGGCGCGCCCGGCTCGAGTGCGGCGACCGCGTCGGCGCCGCCGCCCGCCAGGACGATCGCATCTAGTGCCACGCCGAGCTCGCCTCTACCGCCACGTCGCGCTGGTCGCGAACGGGACGACGTCGACCCGCGCATCCTGCGGTGCGCGCAGCCGCGCCGCGAACGCGCGCCCGCCCGCTTCGTCTTCGAACAGCGCGTAGCAGGCGCCGCCCGATCCGGAAAGCATCGCGCGCCCCCGCGTCGCCGCCGCGCCGCCGGCGTGCAGCGCGTCGTCGAGCGCGCGAAGCGCGGCGTCGACCGCGGGGTATTCGGCGCGCACGATCGGCTCGAAGTCGTTCGTCATCGCGGCGAGCACGCCGGCGTAGTCGCCGCGTTGTAGCGCTTCGCCGCAGCGCAGCGTCGCGGAGTCGTTGCGCGGGCGCGTCGGCGCCGGTTCGCGCTCGCGCGCCGCGGCGAGCGCCGCGTACGCGGCGCCGGTCGCGACGTGGACGTTCGGGACGACCAGGACGACCCACCACGGCGGGGCGGCGCCGAGCGCGGTCACGCGCTCGCCGGTCCCTTCGACGATCGCCGGCGCGTCGGCGAGGAAGAACGGCACGTCCGATCCGAGCGCGCGCGCGTCGACGATCCAGTCGCGGGGCGGCGCGTCGCGCAGCGCGCCGCTCATCGCCGCGCGCAGCACGCCGGCCGCGTCGCTCGAGCCGCCGCCGAGGCCGGCGCCGACGGGGATGCGCTTGCGGAGCGTCACCGCGACCGGTGATTCGGCCAGGCCGATCCGTTCGAACGCTCGGACGACCAAGTTCCCGGGAGCGAGCGAGGGCGGGTCGCACGCGAACGCAAATCGCTCGCTCGGTTCGAAGGCGAGCTCGTCGGCGAGCGCAAGCGGGACCATGACGCTGCGCAGGGCGTGGTACCCGTCCTCGCGGCGCGCGAGGATCTCCAGCGTCAAATTCACCTTCGCCGGGGCCAGCACGCCGAGCCGTTCGAGGAGGCCGTCGCGAACGCCCCCGGGTAGAGGGTGACGCCGTGGGACCGACCTTCGATGCGCAGCGCAACGAGCTCAGCGCGTACGTGCTGCCCGAGGAGCAAACGCCCTTCGGGCTGACGCTGGGCAACTTCAAGTCGTTCGCGACCTCGACGCCCAAGGGCGGGATCCGCGGGCTGTGGGACGCCGACACCGACCAGATCATCTTCGGCGCGCACCAGATCGCGTATCGCGCCGGTGACGGCGAGACGCTCTTCCCGCACCAGATCACACGCGAGTTCACCTTTCTGCCGTACGCGCAGATCGCCGAGTTCGCGATTGCGCGCGAGCTGCACGTCACCGAAACGTTCTACATCCCGCACGGCCCCGAGCACGACCGCGTCGTCTCGTTCGTCGTCGACGTCACGGTGCACAACGCGGCGTCGGTCCCGGCGACCGTGCAGCTCTTTCCGTGGGCGCTGCTGATCGGACAGCGCTTCTACGGCGAGCCCGAGAAGCAGGTCCGCGCGAGCGCGGGCGAGCGTTTCATCCGCTCGTTCGGCGAAGAGTCGGGCTGGGTGCGCTGGTGGGGCGGAAACCGCACGCCGCATTCGGTCGTCGTCTCGCTGCGCGAGCAGCCGCTGCTGCAAGGGATGATGCACGGCTCGCTCGGCGGACAGGAGCATCTCGGCGAGATCACCCCGCACCTGGCCGAGTTCGCGTCGAGCCGCATCTTCGGCGCGTTCGAGTACCGCATCGAGATCGCGCCGGGCGCGCGCGAGTCGCTGCGGCTCGCGGTCGTGTTCCACAAAGACGGCGACGACAAATCGAAGCCCGTGCTGGAGCAACTGCTGCGCGATCCCGACGCGCTCTCGGCAACCGAGGCGTACTACGCCGAGAAGCTCGCCGACGCGCGGCTGATGACGCCCTCGGCGCTGATCAACCGCGGCGTGACCTGGGCGAAAGTGAACATGCTGCGCGTCGTCAAGGAGTATCCGCAGGGCTGGGGCTCGACCAACTCGCCGCCCTCCGACATCCTCGTGTCGCGCGACACCTCGTGGTTCGTCCACGGCTACGACTACTTCTTGCCGAAGTTCTCGCGCGACGCGATCGAGCTGTTCAACCGGTTTCTGCTGCCGAGCGGGCAGGTGGTCGAGTACGTGCGCGGCGTCAACGGCTTCTCGACCGCGTACGACCTGAACGTCAACGACGACACGCCGCTGCACATCATCGCGATCCTGCACCACTACAACGCGACGCTCGACGACACGTGGCTGCACGAGGTCTTCCCGCTGGTGACGAAGATCGCCGACTACATGCTGAGCCAGCGCGACCAGCACGGCCTGATCTTCTGCCGCGCCGCCGGCGAGGACATGTTCGGGATCACCTCGTGGCGCAACATCATCCCGCTCTACAAGCTCGACGGCGCCGTCACCGAGATCAACGCCGAGGCGTACTTCGCGCTCGAGGCGACGGCGCGGCTCGCCGCGGTCGTCGACGACCGCGACGCGTGGGAGAAATACTCGAACGAGGCGACGGCGCTGCGCGAGGCGATGCTCGCGAAGCTGTTCAACAAAGACACCAACGCGTTCGTGCTCAACTACGACCGCGACGGCAACTACCAGGACAACTTCACCGCCGACGAAGTCTTCCCGGTCCTGTTCGAGGTCGCCGAGCCGCCGGTGCGCAAGGCGATCCTCAAGCGCTTGATGGAGTCCGACTTCACCACCCCGGTCGGCTTGCGCACGATCTCGACCGCCGACGCGTGGTACTTCCCTTCGCACGGGTTCGGGCTGCTGGGCGGAATCTGGCCCGACCTCACGCTGTGGTTCGCGGTCGCGCTCGCGCGCAACGGCGCGTATCATGAGGCGGCGCACTGGCTCGAAGTCATTTACGAAACGATGGAAGCCGGCGCGGCGCGCAACACGGTGCCGGGACAGTTCGGCGAGTGGTTCGACGGCGGCTCGCTGACGAACCGCGGGATGTACCTCTCGCCGTGGACCGGCGCGAAATATCTGTGGGCGGTCGCGGAGACCGTCTGCGGGCTCGACGGCTACCGCACCAGCGGCCGGCCGCACATCGCCCCGCTGCTTCCGGCCGACTGGACGTGGACGGCGGCGGTGCGCGTGCACTGGGGCGGGCGGCGGCATTCCTACGTGATCGACGCCGAGCGAAAGATCGTCGTCGGCGACATGGACTTCGCCTCGGCCGACGAGCCGTACCGTGTCTACTTCGCCGGGCGCGACGTCTCCGACGAGATCCGCACCTCGCCGGTCGAGGTCGGCGCGGTCGCCTTCGAAAGCGAGAACGGCGGCGTGCTGATCTACCTCTGCAACGACCGCCAGCGCGCGCGCGACGTGACGCTGCACTTCCGCGGCGAGATGATCCGGCGCCGGGTCGAGTCGGGGCGGATGCTCGAGATCAAGCTCGGCGACCCGCAGTGGGTCGACGCGATGCCGACCCATGCCGAGCCGCGAGAGGCCGCGGCCCCCGTCTGACGAATCCGCCGCCCGTGCCGCCGCCAATCCGTCGCCCGGGGCTCTCCGCGCTCCTGGTCGCAGGCGCCGTCGTCCT
>DASZGA010000120.1:0-5777 GCA_035939295.1 Candidatus Elarobacter sp.
GGGACGACGGCGCACCACGCGATCGACCTCGGCCGGATCGTGCGCCTCGGCGGTGCTGCGCTTCCGCCGCGCACGACGTTCACCGTCACCGACCGCGTCGCGGGCTCGGTGCCGGTGCCGCCGCCGCTGGACAAAGCGTTCACGAACGAACGACCGATCCTCGCCTGCCAACCCGCACCCGACTGTGCGCTGCACTACGGGCTCGTTCGCGTCAACGGCCCACTGCTCGGACCGGTCGAGCCCGCGCCCGATCTCGCTGGGCTCGTCGCGTCGATGAAGGATGTGTACCCGAGCGCGTCGACCGTCACGATCTTCGTCCACGGTTTCAACAACAACTTTGAAGGGCCGGTCCGGATGACCGCGGGCGCGGCCGCGAGCGTCGACACGGCGGCGGTGCCGCTCGCGTACAGCTGGCCCTCGAAGAACAAGACCTTGCGCTACATCGACGACGAGACGAACAACGGGTGGGCATCCCAGCACTTCCGTGATTTCCTCGTCGCGCTGCTGCAGCGCAGCGACGGGCCGGCGACGGTGAACATCATCGCGCACAGCATGGGAAATCGCGTCGTGGTTGCGGCGCTCGACTACCTTGCGCACGCGAAACCGGCGCTGCACGGCCGCGTCGGCCAGGTGGTCTTCGCCGCGCCGGACGTCGACGCGACGACGTTCTGGGAGGCCGTTCCGGGGATTGCGACCGCGGTGCAGGGTCTGACGCTGTACAGCAGCACGCACGACAAGGCGCTTCAGCTCTCTCGCGAGCTCCACGGCCACTGCCGCGCGGGCCTGACCGGCTGCAACGACGCGCTCGCGCTTCCGCCGAACGTCAACGCCGTGGACGCATCGTTCTTCCGGTGCGACTTCCTCGGTCACGGATATTGGGCCTCAAGCACGACGATGCTCGCCGACATCACCACGGTCATGCGGAACGGTACGATGTCGCCGACGTCGCCGCCGCGCGCGAACCTCGCGCCGTCCGGCGGTCCGGGCAGGTTCAGGTTCGTCTCTGGGGCGGCCGACGACCGCCCGTGCGCCTCGGAACCGTCGACCTGAACCGAGCCGCTCCGTGACTGAAGTTCAGGAGCAAACGAATTGGTGCTGGGCCGCCTGCGCGCGGATGGCGGCCGGCACGTTCAACCTCGGCGCGCCGAAACAGTGTGAGATCGTGACGAGCCACCTGCCCGGCGCGGTCGCGTGCTGCATCAACGGGGCGACGGCGCAGTGCAATCAAGCCTTGGACGAGCTCCGCATTCCCGCGCTCTACACCGCGCTGAAGATGAGCGCCGAACCGCTCGGCTCCGATACGGTCGACGTCACGGAATCCGCGGTGCGCAGCGCGCTCACCGGCGGGCCGGTTCTCGCCTTGCTCGACCTCGGCACCTTCCACTTCGTCCTGGTGCAAGGGATGACCGGAGCGATCTATCACGTCGCCGATCCGAAGTACGCGAACGTCGTAGACGTCCCATGGTCCCAACTCGAGACCGCATACGGCAACGGCAGCTTGGCGCAAGCGTGGAAAGTCCGCCGCGCGCAACCGCGACCAGGCGGACGCGCCGGTTCTCGCGGCACACCACGATGATACGCAATTAGCCGAACATCGGCTTCAGCGACCGTTCCGTGATGCGCGTACGCGAACCAGGTAATCCCGACGCCCCGCACGAGCGTCAGGGTTTCTTCGTCCGGAAGCGTGTCGTAACGCAAGACGAATGCTGAACGCGACGGGCTTTCCGCGACCTGCCACCCGTACATCGTATCGCCGCGTGGCGCGTCGTCTTTCGGGCGGTAGATCGCTCCGGATTTCAGCGGCGTGTCGAACCAGGTATCCTCGTCGAGATTCGGCGGGAGCGCTTTGTGGCCTGACTTCCTAAGTTCGGCGAACAGCGTTTTCGCGTTGTGCCGAACCAAGTAATACCGATTCTGCACGCGCAGCAGCAGATAGCTTTCGGTGCGTTTGCCCGGCGACCACCGCGCCAGATCCCACACGCCGCCGTCGAGCAACGCGCCCGCGACATCGCCGTCATCGAACGCGGCCACGACTCGCGATGTCCAGCGCACCGAGTTGCTGCGCGGCGGATCGTGCTCGCGCGTCCACTTAACGGTGCCCTCGTACGTCCACGTCGTCCCCTTGACGAACGGAAAGACCGCATGGTCTCCAGGCGCCGGAGTGCAGCCCACCGCCGCCGTGACAACCGCCAGCACCACCGACAACGCCAACCCAAGAATCTTCATCGCTCGTGCTCCGCCGCTTCTGTCTATACTTTATCATAAAAATATGCATATTCACATATAAATCTCCTCGGCGAATGACGGCGTATACGAAACTCTCGGATGCAGTACGTCCTCCTTGCCGCAGCAGCTTTCGCGTTCTATCTCGCGACCCGTCGACAGGCCGGTACCCGACTTCCGACTGCGGAGATCGAGCGAGACACCGCATTTGCAGCCCTCCAGCGGCTCGCTATCAATCAGCAACGGATTATCGATTCGACGGAAGCGAAGCTCGGCGTCCTCGCGTTGGCCGTCCTCGGACTTTTCATCGGTTTGCTGGTCGAAGCCAATATGGAACGCGCGACCTGGCACAATATTTGGACGATCCTGCTCGGCCTAACCATGCTGCCGATTCTCGCCGGCATGCTGGGTTTCAAGGCCGAGGAGCCGTTCGATGTTCCGAGTTTTGTGGCGGGTTTGCGCTTTCAGGCGCCCGGAACGATCGATAGAGCGATCGAGGCAATGGCTCGCCGCTATGAAGCCAATGGCGGACGCCGGGAGATCAAAGAACGATTACTTGCGATATCCACGTGGCTGGCAATGTCTTTCGCGGCCGCCGAGCTTGCGCGCCGGTTCGACGTCTCCGGGGCGTTGGTCCAAATCGTCGGGAGGCTAGCGGCGTCAGCATCGTCGGCGGCGAGTGTCATGCCCCACTGCGGAATCTTTCCGTTCTAGGCTCGTCGTGACATGGCGATCATGCCGAGGTATACTCAGACCGCTATGAAGGTTGTGCAGGCCGCGTTGAAGGCTGTCGAGGCTTTTTTCCGTCTGATGGTCGGCGACACGTCGATGCTCGCTCAACCCGACCTCTCTCCGCTCGACCACGTTCCCACGGTCGACGAGCTCCTCAACGGAGCGCGTCGAACCACACGTAGAGCGGTCGACGTGGAGTCGCATTAGTCGACCCTGCACGAGCAAGCGTTTGCTCGGCTGCCGCCCAGAAGTCGTGACGCGATCAGCGACGGGCCGAACGGACTGATCGACGAATATACAGACCTCGGTGCACGGCGACAAGCAAATTTCCGGAGTTCAAGCAATAAACGGCGCGCGGCCTGGGTGGGACGAGTATTTCATGGAGATCGCGCGGACCGTGGCGACGCGGGCGACCTGTCCGCGGGCGCGGGTCGGGGCGGTGCTGACGCGCGATAAGCGGATTCTCACAACCGGGTACAATGGCGCCCCCAGCGGGATCCCGCACTGTACGGATGTGGGATGCATCATGGTCGACGGGCACTGCCTGCGGGCGACCCATGCCGAGGCCAACGCGATCGTGCAGGGGGCCCTGCACGGGGTCAGCACCCAGGGGGCGACGGCGTACTGCACCCACCAGCCCTGCGCGGGCTGCTCGAAGCTGCTGATCAGCGCCGGGGTGGTGCGGATCGTCTACCAGGACGCGTATCCCGATGAGGTCGCGGAGGGGCTCCTCGCCGAAGGCGGGGTCGTGCTCGAGCGCTACCTTCCCGAACCGGTGCGGTCGCCGGCGTGAACCCCTTGATCGTCCTCGCCGTCGCGTTGATCGGCTTCGCGACGGCGCTGTTCGTCACGCCGTACGTGCGGCGGCTGGCGCTCAACGTCGGGATGCTCGACGCGACCGGCGAGCGCCGGATGCACGACCAGCCGAAGCCGCGGATCGGCGGGATCGCCGTCTACCTCGGCTTCGCGTTCGCGCTGTTCTCCGCGCTCGGGTACCTCATTCAAACCGGCCAGTTCACCGCCGGCCGGCACCTCCACGACGACCTCGCGAACTTTCACGACATCATCGGGCTGATCTTCGGCGGCACGCTGATCCTCGTGGTCGGGATTTGGGACGACGTCATGGGGATGTCGCCGCGCGCGAAGCTGATCGCGCAGACGCTCGTCGCGTGCATCTCGATGCTGTACGGCTTCGTCATCCCGGGTTTCGTCACCAACCCGGTCCACCCGCACGGTCCGCCGCTCTTTATCCCGGCGTGGCTGCAATACGTGCTGACGCTGCTCTGGTACGTCGGGATGATGAACGCGATCAACTTCATCGACGGGCTCGACGGGCTGCTTTCCGGCGTGACGGTGATCTCCGCGATCTCGCTGATCGTGATCGACCTCAACCGCGGCCATCCCGAGATCGCGCTGGTCCTCGCCGCGCTCGCCGGCGCCGCGCTCGGATTTCTGCGCTACAACTGGAACCCGGCGAAGATCATCCTCGGCGACTCCGGCGCGCTGTTCATCGGCTACGTCTTCGCGACGGTGTCGATCATCGGCGTGAGCAAGACCGCGTTTGCGATTTCGTTGCTGGTGCCGTTGGTCGTGCTGGGTCTACCCGTCATCGACACGGCCGCGGCGATCGTGCGGCGCACGCGCGCAGGCAAGAAATTCTACGAAGCGGACCGCGGGCATTTTCACCACCAGCTGATCTTTCGCTTCGGGTTGAACGTGCGGCAAGCCGTGCTGCTGATCTACGTGGTGTGCATCGCGCTCGGCGTGCTGGCGCTCATCCTCACTGGCGGTGTCGGCGCGCTGAAGATCGCGCTCCGGTGAACCGCGCGCCGCTGCGCGTCATGGCCGTGATGGGGACGCGCCCGGACACGATCAAGATGGCGCCGGTCGTGCAGGCGCTGCGCGCCGCGCGCCCCGACGTCGAGCCGATCGTCTGCGTCACCGCGCAGCACCGTGAGCTGCTGGACGAAGTCCTCGACCTGTTCGGAATCAAACCGGACGTCGACCTCGACATCATGACGAAAGCGCAGTCGCTCACCGACATCACGACCCGCGTGCTGATCGGGATGGAGCACACGCTCCAGCAGCAGCGCCCCGACGTCGTCCTCGTGCACGGCGACACGACCACGTCGAGCGCCGCAGCGCTGGCCTCGTTCTACCAGAAGATCCCGGTGGGACACGTCGAGGCCGGCCTGCGCACCTCGACGATCGCCGAGCCGTATCCGGAAGAGGCGAACCGCCGCATCACTGGGGTGCTGACGTCGTTCCACTTCGCGCCGACCTCGCGCGCGAAAGCGAACCTGCTCGCGGAGCGGACCGATCACGCCCACGTCGTCGTCACCGGCAACACCGTGATCGACGCCTTCCTCGCCACCGAGCGGCGCGTCCGCGAGCAGGGGCTGGCGACGCCGGTGCTCGACGGGCTCGACCCCGCGCGGCCGACGATCTTCGTCACCGCCCACCGCCGCGAGAACCACGGCCAGATGCCGGAGATCGCCCGCGCGATCGGGACGATCGCCGGCTTCCCCGAGAGGCCGCAGATCGTCTGGCCGGTCCACCCCTCCCCGCAGGTCCACCCCGTCGTTCACGGGATCCTCGACGGCGTCGAGGGCGTCCGGCTCGTCGAGCCGCTAAACTATGCGGAAACGGTTGCCGCCGTCGCCGCTTCGCGGTTCGTGCTAACCGACTCGGGCGGGCTGCAAGAAGAAGCCCCGACCCTGGGCAAGCCGGTGCTCGTCATGCGCCGCGAGACCGAGCGCCCCGAAGGGCTCGAAGCCGGAACGCTCCGGCTGGTCGGCGCCGAGTACGCCGACATCGTCGAG
>DASZGA010000121.1:0-3375 GCA_035939295.1 Candidatus Elarobacter sp.
TGCTGGGCTTGTACGGGGTCGCCCCGGCGACGTCGATCATCGCCGCGCTCGTCACCGCCGCGCTGGTGATGGGTCTCATCCAGGCCCGGCGGATGCCGGGTACTCCGGTCACCGCGACGGCCGCGGCGGCGGAATAGACAAGCACGATGATGCGCTGGTTCGGTTCGCTGTTCGGACGCAGGCTGCGGCGCTGGCGCGCGGGGCCGGAGTTCCGCGTCGCCGAGGACGTTCGCTTCGCGTTCGCGCCGAGAACGATGGAGCTGCGCAGTAGCACGTTCGCCGACGGCGCGCCGCTGCCGCCGGGCAAAGACTCGCCGCCGCTCGAGTGGAGCAACGTCCCCGCGGAAACGGCGATGCTGGTCCTGGTCGTCGAGGACGTCGACGTCCCGTTTCCGCGCCCGCTCGTGCACGCACTCGCATACGGCATCGACGCGACGACGGACGCACTCGACGCCGGCGCACTCGACGGCGCGCACGCGACGATGGGCTACAACGGCGGTGGACACCAAAGCTACATCGCGCCCGCGCCGATCCCCGGCCACGGCCCGCACCGCTACTACTTCACGCTGCTCGCCGTCGACTTCGTCCCGCGCTTCGATCAACCGCCGACGAAAGGCCGTCTCCTCGACGCGATCGCCGGCCACGTCATCGCCCTCGCCGAGATCCACGGCACCGCCGAACGCTGACGCGGGCTATACCGTGACCCAGCCGGCGCCGGTGGCGATCGCGATCGCTTCGCGGCGGCCGCTGCAGTTGAGCTTGCGGCAGATCGAGCGGATGTGGGTGTCGACGGTTTGCGGGGAGCGGCCGGTTTTCGCAGCGACGTCTTTGGTGCTCGCGCCTTTTGCGAGGAACTGCAAGATCTCGCGTTCGGACGGTGTGAGCTGCGCGTAGCCGGGCTCTTCGGCGCGCGCGACGGGGAGCGCGGCGAGCATGCGCGCGATTCCACCGAAGTGTTCGGCGCGGAGGCGCTCGAGGGCGGCCGCGAGGGTCGAGGGATCGGATTGTTCCAGCTGCACGCGTTCCATCGCGCGAACTGCGTTCGCGAGCGTGCGGAGCCGGCGCATGTGCGGCGAGAGCAAACGTTCCGCGTCGGCCAGCCAGCGGTGCGCCGTCGACGAACGGCCGCGCACCAGCTCCGCAAGGGCGATCACGATATTCGCGCGGACGATGCGGGGCGAGCGGTGCTTCGTCTGTTCGAGCGCGGTGACGGCGTCGCGCAGCGCGTCGTCGCCTTCGGCGGGGAGGCCGGCGGCGAACGCGTACAACGCCGTTTCGGCGGCGCGCATCGCGGTGCGCTCTTGAATCGTTTGCTGCGCGGCGGTGCCGGCGAGGAGGTCGTACGACTGGCGGAAATCGCCGCTCCATGCGGCCCGCAACGCATCCGCCGGTAACAGCGCCTCCGCGAGCGTGAGCGCCGGCGCGGCCGGGTCGACGCTGAGCTCGCGCTCTAGCAGCTCGATCGCAGCGTCGTCGGCGCGCTCCACCTGGATCGCGTACGCGGCGACGAGGCCGAACAGACGCACCTGCCGGCTCGCACCCTTTCGCGCGCACTCTTCGAGCTTGTCGAGGATCCCGAGCGTTGCGATCGGATCGTCGTCCTCGTCGTTGACGACCGTGTAGAGCACGGTGTACGCGCGCGCGGCGACTTCGTACAAGCCGCGCGCCGAAGCGAGCTCGACGGCGAGCGTCGCGTAGCCGCGGACGCGCTCGCGGTTCGGCGCGAACTGGTAGACGTATGCCGCCTGTTGGTAGAGCCGCGCGCGCACCTCGTCGGGGAGCGGCTCCGCGAGATCGAGCGCGCGCCGCGCCGCGGCGATCGCATCATCGATCCGCCCCGCGCGCACGTACGCGGTCGCGAGCGTCCCGAGCATCGGCACGCGGACCGCGGGCGCGAGCTGGTCGTCGAGCGCGTACGGTTCGAGCAGGTCGAGGCAGTCGCGGCCCTGGCGCACCAGCTCGATCGCGTAGCGGTGCACGAGCGCGACGCGCAGATCGAACGCGCGCGCACGTTCGAGCGCGGCGACGAACCCGCGTTCGGCGACGTCGAAGCGCCCGCGGTTCGCATCGAGCATCGCGCGCACGCCGATCAGCGCGGCGTTCTCGCGCCGCTGCGTCTCCGGCACGGCGTCGATCGCGGCCGCGACCGTCTCCGACTCGCCGCGCTCGAGCAAACCGATCCCGCTGCGCTCGACGACGCGGACGATCGGTTCGACCGCACCGACCTTCGCGTACGTCGCGAGCGCCGCGGCTTCACCGGCCGGACGCCGTTCGAGCAGCTCGCCCGCTGCGACGTGCGCCGCGAACCATTCGCCCGCGCCGGTGCGGCGCAGCTCGTGCTCGAGAAAGTCGCGGAACAGGTCGTGGTAGCGGTATTCGGTCGACTCGCTCGAGCTCAGGAAGGTGACGCTGCGGCGCAAGTCGGCGAGAAACTCCGGCGTTGCGCCGAGCGCTTCGGCGATCGTCACGTCGAACGTCGCGAAGACGCTGCTGCGGAGCAGAAAACGCTGCTGCTCGCGCGCCAGGCCGGCGAAGACCTGTTCGGCGAGATAGCGGTACACCATCTCGCGCGTCCCGCTCGCTGCGGCGCGCAGGTCGGCGGCGTGCGTCCGCGTGCGCAACGCGATCGAGAGCGCGATCGGCCAGCCGCCGGTGAGCTCGCGCAGCGCCTCGATCTCATCCGGATCGGTGCCGGCATGCGCGTCGTCGGTCGATGCGAGCGCTTCGTCCGCGGTGAAGCGCAGATCGTCCTCACCGATCGGGAGATCCATCCGGCCGTAGCCGATCCACGAGGCGATCGGAAGCCCGGCGTCGCTGCGCGTCGCGATGATCCAGCGGATTCGTTCGGCGCTCCGTTCGATCAAGTCGACGAGCAGCGCGACGGTGTCTTGGTCGGCTGCCGCGTAGTGCAGGTCGTCGATCACGATCGTGCAGACCGTGCGCTTGAGGTGTTCCGCGAACCAGTCGCCGATCTCGCGGACCGGATCGGGGACCGCCATCACGCGCTGCTGCATCGCGGGGAACGCCGCGAGCGCGCTCGGTGCAATCGGCTCGAGCGCCGCGCTCAACCCGTGCACGAACGCCATCAGCGTGCGGTCTTCGCGCGCGACATCGTAGCGCACGGCGTCGAGCCGCGACGTCTGCGCGAAGTCGCGCAACGCGACGCTCTTTCCGAAGCCGGCGGGCGCGACGATCAGCGTGACGGGAAAGCGCGCAGCGCGTGCGAGACGTTCGTTGACGCGCGTTCGCAACAAGCGTGTGACGGGGATCACGCGGCCTTTGGTCCCTCCTCCGTTTCAACGCCCCCGGCATCGTGGGTATATCCGTCCAAGCAGCCTGGCCCCTTAAAGGAGCGACCTGCAACACATGCTCGTT
>DASZGA010000122.1:0-9247 GCA_035939295.1 Candidatus Elarobacter sp.
TCGAAGAGCGGCTTCTGCCTCCCCGACGATCCGACGCGCCCGATCGTGATGATCGGCCCCGGCACCGGCCTCGCCCCGTTCCGCGGGTTCCTCCAAGAACGCGACGCACTGCGCCGCAGCGGCAGGGCGCTCGGCCGCGCGCTCCTGTTCTTCGGCTGCCGTCACCCCGACCAAGACTATCTCTACCGGGAAGAGCTCGAACGCTACGCCGCCGACGGAATCGTCGAGCTGCACGTCGCCTTCTCGCGGATCGGCGACACGAAGACGTACGTCCAGCACCGCATCGCCGAACACGCCGGCGACGTCTGGTCGATCCTCGAAAACAACGGTATCGTCTACGTCTGCGGCGACGGCAGCCGCATGGAACCCGACGTCAGAGCCGCGCTCGCCGAGCTCTATCGCGCGAAGACGGGCGCAGACGCCGCAACCGCAAACGCGTGGCTCGACACGCTGACCACAAACAAACGCTACAACCTCGACGTCTGGGGCTCGACTTAGAGCGAGTTGATCGCGTGTCCGCCGTCGACGACGAGCGCTTCCCCCGTCATGTACGCCCCGGCCTCGGAGGCTAGCAACAGCAGCGGGCCGGTGAGATCGCGCAGATCGCCGATGCGGCGCTGGGGAACGCGTTTCAATGAGGTCTGGAAGACCTCGGTTTTCAGGAAATCGGTGTTGATCTCGGTTGCGAAGTAGCCGGGGCAGAGCGCGTTGACGCGGATCCCGTAGCGGGCGAACTCGATCGCCATGCTGCGCGTGAGTTGGATCAATCCCGCTTTGCTCGCGATGTACGGTGCGAGCGCGGGCGAAACGCGCAATCCCAAGATCGAAGCGATGTTCACGATGCTTCCCGGCTTCTTCGCCGCGACGAGCCGGCGCGCGGCTTCGCGCGCGACCAAGAACGGCGCCCGCAAGTTCACCTCGATGACGCTATCCCACTCGGCGGTTTCCATCTGCAGGATCATGCTGGAACCGCTGATCCCCGCGTTGTTCACGACGACGTCGCACAGCACGCCGTCCGCCGCCAGCGTTTCGAACACGCCGGCGATCGACGCTTCGTCGGCGACGTCCAACGGGATCGCGCGGGCGCGCTCGCCGAGCCGCGCCGCTTCGGCATCGATCCGGTCGACCCGCCGCGCCGCCAGCACGACGGTCGCACCCGCCTCGTGTAAGACGCTCGCGAAGTGGCGGCCGAGGCCGCTCGACGCTCCGGTAACCAGCGCAACGCGGCCCTGCAGTGAAAACAGGTCGTTCATTTCCGCTCACCTTCCATCGTTCGGATGCGCATCACCAAGTGTCGATCGACGGCCGTTTCTTTCCTTGCCGCGGCGCGGGCGCCGGGACGGCGCGCAACCCGCGCACGATCCAGGCGCGCGTGTCGCGCGGGTCGATGACCGCGTCGAGCTCGACCACCGAAGCGACGTTCAGCGCCTTTCCTTGCGCGTACGACTGCGCCACCATCGCGTCGAACGCCGCCTGCCGTTCCGCCGGATCGGCGATCGCGGCGAGCTCCTTGCGATAGCCGAGCCGCACCGCCCCTTCGAGCCCCATCGGCCCGAACTCGCCCGTCGGCCACGAAACGCTGAAGAACGGCTCGTGGAACGAGCCGGCCGCCATCGCTTGCGCGCCGAGGCCGTAGCCTTTGCGCAGCGCGATAAAGAACACCGGCACCGTCATGCTAGCCGCGGTGACGAACATCCGGCTGACGCGTCGCACTTGTCCGGTCCGCTCGACCTCGGGCCCGACGAGGAAGCCCGGCGTGTCGCACAACGAGATGATCGGCAGATCGAACGCGTCGCAGAGCTGCATGAACCGCGACGCCTTGTCGGCGCCGGCGCCGTCGATCGCGCCGCCGAGGTGCATCGGGTTGTTCGCGATCAAGCCGAACGGTTTGCCCTCGATCCGCACCAGCGCGGTCACCATCCCCGGTGCAAACGCCGCGCGCAGCTCGAGCACCGAGCCGTCGTCGCACAGCATCCGGATCACGTCGCGCACGTCGTACACGCGCACGCGGTTCTCCGGAATCGCGTTGCGCAGCTCGCGCTGATCGGCGCACGTCCACTCGGCGAGCGATCCCTGAAAGTACGACAGATACTTGCGCGCGAGAGCGACCGCGTCGTCGTCGTTCTCCGCGACGACGTCGACCACGCCGTTCGGCGCCTGCTCGGAGACCGGCCCGATCTCATCGGGCCGGAACGTCCCGAGCCCGCCTCCTTCGATCATCGCGGGTCCGCCCATCCCGATGTTCGCATCGCGCGTTGCGATGATCACGTCCGAGCACCCGAGAAACGCAGCGTTCCCCGCGAAGCAATATCCCGAGACGACGCCGACGACCGGCACCAAGCCGCTCAAGCGCGCGTAGCTCGCGAATGTCGGCACCGCCAACCCGGACGCCCAGGTGACGTCGGTGTCGCCCGGCCGCCCGCCGCCGCCTTCAGCGAACATCACCACCGGAATTCGCCGCTGCTCCGCAAGCTGCAGCATGCGATCGGTCTTGAGATGGTTGACGTAGCCTTGCGTCCCGGCGAAGACGGTGTAGTCGTACGCCATCGCGACGCAGCGCGCGCGCTCCTCGCCGAAGCGGTCGCCGTTCACCGCGCCGATTCCGCTGATCAGCCCGTCTGCAGGACTGATTCGCTCGAGCTCGTCCGGCTCGCGACGCCGGCGCTGCGCGGCGACCGCGAACTCGCCGTACTCCAGAAAATCGCCGTCGTCGAACAGCGCGCCGAGCAATTCGCGCGCGCTGCGCCGTCCTTGGGCGCGCCGCTTCGCGAGGACGTCCGCGCGCGCGCCGTCGCCGACCGCGCGCCGGCGCGCCAGCACTTCGGCCAGATCCGGCCGCACGTCGTCCAGGCCCGTGGCGGTTTCCGCGGCCGTGTTTTCCGCCTCGAACTCCGCCGGCTCGATGAAGACGACCGGATCGCCGGCGTCGAGCACGGCCCCCGGCTGCGCGGCGATCTCGCGGACGATCCCCGACTCCTCCGCCGTCAGCGCGTACTCCATCTTCATCGCTTCCAGGACGGCGAACCGCTGGCCGCGGGCCAGCCGCGCGCCGAGCTCGACCTCGACGGCTACCAAGCGGCCGGCCGTCGGCGCGCGGAGCGCCGTCGCCTTGGGTCCCTTCACCCCGGCACGGTGCGGTGGGCGGTCCGCTTCTCCCTCGGAGCGAGAAGTCGACCGAAGTCGCTTGACAAACACAGCATAGTGCTTGATATACTTAGCACAACCCCACCGCACGCACCCCGCCGCGCCGCCCAAGCGCAAGGAGAACCACCCATGTACCAGTCCTACATCGAGAACCTCGAGAAGGTCCAGCAGCAGTCCCTGGAAGGGCTCAAGCAGGCCCAGGCCGCCCAGATCGCCGCCATCGGCTCGTTCCGCGAGCTCATCGCCAACGCGACCAGCAAGTTCCCGGTCGCCGAAGGCCTCCGCAACATCCCGACGATCGTCGGCCAGGTCAGCGAGCTCAACTCGGCGTTCGCCGTGAAGCTCATCGAGCAGCAGAACGACTACGTCAACCAGCTCGTCAACGTGCTGAAGAGCGCCAAGACCGAGGAAACCGCCACCCAGGCGTAAGCGCCTCATGACGTACGCAGGTGCGGGTGCGGGCGACCGTCGCGCCCGCCTGCGGAAGATGAAGACGATCGCCACCGCGCTCTTAGGCGTGATGGCGATTCTTTTCGTTCTCGCCGCTCGGTTCAAGACGGCGTATTCGCCGCTCGCGTGGCTCGAAGCGTTCAGCGAAGCGGCGCTCATCGGCGGGCTCGCCGACTGGTTCGCGGTCGTCGCGCTATTCCGCCATCCCGGCGGTATCCCGCTCCCGCACACGGCGATCGTTCCGAAGAACAAAGACCGCATCGCGGTGCAGCTCGGGATCTTCGTCGAGCAGAACTTTCTCACGCCCAGCAACATCGCCGCGCGGCTGCGCGGGCTCGATCTCGCCGGACATTTGCTGCGCTGGTTCGCCGCTCCGGAGAACACGCGCAAGCTGTTTGCCGCCGCGCGCGCGCTCGTGCCGCGGCTTCTCGATGCTGTCGACGATGTCGAAGTGCGCGCCGTCGTGCGCCGCGTCGTCGTCGAGGAGATCGAGCACCTCGACCTTGCGCGCGCCGCCGGCTCGGTGCTCGCGATCGTCACCGCTGACGGTGCGCACCAGCGCGTCCTCGCGCGGATTCTGCCGGTGGTCGCCGGCTGGCTCGACGGTCAGCGCGCCGAGATCAAGCGCCGCTTCGCGAAGCGCTCGCTGTTGACGCCGGCGTTCGTCGACGCCTACATCGTGAACAGGTTCGTCGACGGGATGATCGACCTGATCGGCGAGATCGCGCAAACGCCGGACCACCCGATCCGCCGCGAGTTCGACACGTATCTGCACGAGCTCATCACGCGACTGCACGAAGATCCCGAGATGGCCGCGCAAGCCGCGCGGCTCAAAACCGCGATCGTGCAAGGCTCCGAGCTCGATCAGCTCGTCGCCGCCGGCTGGAACGCTTTACGCTCGCGTCTCGAACGGCTACCCGAGCGCGGCAGCTCGGACGAGCCGTCGTCGTCGCGGCTGGCCGGCATCGCGGCGAAGATCGCGCGCGGGATGCTCGACGATCCCGCGATCGTCGCGCGCTTGAACGAGCGGATCTGCGAAGCGGCCGAGTCGGTGCTGGCGCGCTTTCAGCAGCAGTTCTCGCTGCTGATCACCGAGGTCGTGCAGCGCTGGGACGCCGACGAGGTGACCGACAAGATCGAATCCGAGCTCGGCCCGGACTTGCAGTTCATCCGCTTGAACGGGAGCCTCGTCGGCGGCGCGGCGGGCGTCGTGCTGCACGCCGCGCTGGTAGTGGGCGGCGCCGCTTAGGCGCCGGCACCGTACGCGATCGCGAACGGTCCGCCGCGCGCGAATGGCTTGAAGGAGCCGTCGGGCTGCGCGAGCCGGTCGGCGACTGCCCACAGCACCGCTGCGTTCGCGCCCAGACCGATGTGGCTCGCGCCGATCACTTCGATGTTCTCGGTGCGCGCGTTGTTCTTAAGCACCGACGAGCTCCAGCTCACGACGCCGTCGACTTTCGACCAGATCGACGTCGAGGGCATCGGCAATTCGCCGGCGATCGCGTCGAACTCGTGCGCGCCGGGATCCCACGGCCCTTCGCCGCTGACGAACTCGTAGACGTCGCTGATGTTGCTCGCGCGCGGGCTGCGCGAGAACGGGCTCCCGAGCGTGATCACCGAACGCACCGCGTCGGGCATCGCCAGCGCGAGATCGCGCGCGTACACGCCGCCGAGGCTCCAGCCGATGACGCTGACTTTCTTGCCCGTACTCTTGTGAATCGAGCGCAGCCGCTCGCGCAATTTCGAACGCATTTTCGCAATGCCGCCGAAGTTGCGGCCCAGCTCCCAACCGTACGCGTCGTAGCCGAGCAGCTTGAGATACCGGCGCAGCAGCGTCGTCGAGATGTCGCTGACGAGAAAGCCCGGCAGCACGAGCACCGGATGGCCGTCGCCGCGCGGTGCGCCGAGCAGCAGCGGCGTGGCGGTGAGCGAGAAGCCGAGCTCCCACAGCGCGCGGTACTCCGCGAGCCAAAGCAGCTTCGATGGAGGACGAAGCCCCCGGTGGCTGCCGGCAGATGCGCCGGCGTTATCCCAACTGGCGGTCGTCATGCGAAAAGATCATCCTCCTGATGTAGGTGTTCCCCACACCGCCGTTTGCGAACCGCAGTTCGCGCTCGGCTGCCTTCGCCAAGCGGCCGCGCGCGTACTCCTTTTGTCGGAATGACGGTTACTCGCCCGACAGCCCGTACGCGGCGGCGCGCGTGCGGAAGCGCTCCACGTCCAAGCTGAGGATCACGAGATCGTGCTTGATTCCGTCGGCGTCCTTGACGTGATCGCGCAGCAGTGCCTCGGCTTTGTAGCCCATCGTCTCGAACACCGTGACCGCGCCGATCTGATCGGGCGTCAGCTTTGCGATCAGCTTCTCGACGCCGCTCGCGACCGCGAGCTCGCCCGCGTCCGCGCTCAGCAAACGACCCAAGCCGATACCGCGCGCCTTGCGCGCCACGACGACGCGCAGCTCGGCGACGTGCGGCGACCACGAGAGCGGATCGCGCACGATCGTCGCGCAGCCCACCACCTCGCCGCCGCGAAACGCGAGCAGTGACATCATCGCGCCGCGCTCGATCTCGTGCACCCAGGCCGCGAGCACTTTCGGCTGCGTGATGTCGCGCGGGAGAAACAGCAGGTCGTGCGCCGGCAGCTCGCGCGCGAACGCGAGCACGGCGGCTTCGTCGCCGGCGCGCATGAAGCGCAGCTCGACGACGTTCTCGCCGAGCGGAACGGTGCGCGGATACGTGCGCGCGGAGGTCTCGTTCATATCGAGCGCACGCTCAGCCACGCGTCGAGCCGCGGCCAAAGCCGTTTCACGGCGTTCGGTCCCGCGACCAGGCTTACGTGCCCGCCTTTCAGCACGATCTCTTCTTTGTCGGTCGAGCCGACGTGTTCGATCAGCGGCTTCGCCGCCTCGTACGGGACGATGTGGTCGTGCTCGGCCATCGCGTGCAGCATCGGCGCGGTGATCGCCGAGAGATCGGCGTGCCGCCCGCCGATGATCAGCTCGTTCTTGTGCAAGCGGTTCTCCCAGATCAGCTCTTTGATCGTCTCGCGAAAGTACTCGCCGGCGAGCGGCAGCGTGTCGGTCGACCAGCGCTCGAACGCGCGGTACGAGCGCACGAACTTCTCGTCCCACATGTTCTCCCAGAGCTGCACCTGACCGGCGAGCCGCGTCGCCGGCCGCAGCATCTCGAACGAGCTGAAGATCAGCTCCGAGGGGACGTTCCCGGTCGCGTCGACCAGCTTGTCGACGTCGAAGTAGCGCCGGTCGGACCATTTCGCGAACAGCTCCATCCGGCTGAAGTCGATCGGCGTGGTGAAGCAGACGAGGTTGGTCAGCGGCTCGTTCGGGTGCAGCGCGGCGTAGATCACCGAGAGCACGCCGCCCATGCAATAGCCGATGATCGTGACGTCCTCGACGTCGCTGTCCTCGCGCACGCGCCGCACGCACTCCGGGATGAACCGCAGCGTGTAGTCTTCGAACCGCAGCTCGCAGTCGGCGGCTGTCGGTGGCGACCAGTCGATCAAGTACACGTCGTAGCCGCGGCCGATCAGATACTCGACGAAGCTCTGCCCGGGCGCGAGGTCCAAGATGTAGCCGCGGTTGCTGGTCGCCATCACGATCAGGATCGGGACGCGGTAGATCTCGTCGGCGACCGGGACGTAGTGGTAGAGATTCAGCGTCCCGCGCTGCAGGATGACGTCTTTCGGCGTCGGCCCGACCGCCGGTGCGGGCGAGGCGAAGTACTCCAGCCCTTTGATGCTGCGCTGGATCGCGCGCTCGATCTCGGTCTGGACGCGCTCCGCGGTCGGGTTCACGCGCTCGGTTCGGCTCCCGGCGGAGATTTCGTGCGCGGCGGGCGCGGTCGCGGTGGCGCGGCAGCCGTTTTGCCGTTCGTCTGCGAGTCGGCGATCCGCTGCAGCAGCGCGTTCATCCGGTCGAGCCGCGCTTCGACTTCGCCGAGGCGTTCGCCGAGCGCGAGCACTTCGGCGCGGCTCGGCAAGTTCGTCGCCGCGAGGTAGGCGGTCATGAACTGCTTGACCGTCTCCTGCATTCGCAAGGTCGCGCCCATCGCGCCGTGCATCGCGCCGCTGTACTCGTCCGAGGCCATCGTCTTGTTGGCGAGCGCGTTGACGTTCGTCTCCCACTGCGCGACCATCTCGCGCCAGATCGCGAGCGGGTCGGCGTCTTTTTTGTCCGCCACCTCAGACCTGCGCCGTCTCGGCGGCGGCGCGCCGCTGCGCCTCTTCCTCGTACAGCGCGGTCTTGAGGATCTTGCCGACCGCGGTCTTCGGCAGCGCGTCGCGGAACTCGACGACCTGCACCATCTCGTGCTTGCCGAGCTTGTCCTTGAGGAACTCCTTGAGCTCGTCGATGGTGAACGGTTCGGCACCGCTCTTCAGCGCGACGTACGCCTTCGGAGACTGGCCGCGGTACTCGTCGGGGATCCCGATCACGCACACTTCGGCGACGTCCGGATGCGTGTAGATCGCCTCTTCGATCGTGCGCGGGTAGACGTTGTAGCCGCCGCACAGCAGCATGTCTTTGATCCGGTCGACGATGAAGACGAACCCGTCCTCGTCCATGTACGCGACGTCGCCGGTGCGCAGGTAACCGTCGGCCGTCGTGACGTCCTTCGTCGCCTGCTCGTTCTTCCAGTAGCCCTTCATTACGTTCGGGCCCTTAATGCAGATCTCGCCGCGCTCGCCGAGCGAAACGTACCGCGCCGGATCTTCGACGCTCGCGAACTTCAGCATTACGCCGGGAACCGGGATCCCGCACGAGCCGGCCTTGCGCTTCCCGCGCATCGGCGTGAACGTACCGGCCGGCGAGGTCTCCGTCATCCCCCAACCCTCGTTGAGCTCGGAACCCGTTATCGCTTTGAAACGCTCCTGCACTTCGAGCGGGAGCGGCGCGCCGCCGGAGCCGGTGAACCGGATCGAGGTCAGATCCAGCTCGGCCAGACCCGGATAGGCGAGCAGCGCCGTGAACATCGTCGGCACGCCCATGAACAGCGTGATCTTCTTCGCGGCGAGGTCCTTCGCGACGGCTTCGACGTCGAACCGCGTGTGCAGCACGATCTCCGCGCCGAGCCGGACGGCAAGCAGCATGCACGAGGTGAGCGAATAGATGTGAAAGAGCGGGAGGACGAGCAGCATCCGCTCCTCGCCGGGCGTCAGCACCGGCGGTTCGACACGCGTCGTCTCGATGTACTGGCTCATCGCGGCGGTGAGGTTACCGTGCGTGAGCATCGCACCTTTCGGAAGTCCGGTCGTTCCGCCGGTGTACTGCAGCACCGCCAGCGTCTCGGCCGGGTCACCGAATGCGTACGGCTCGTACTTGCCGTCGTTGGCGAGCAGCGTGCGGAACGCGATCCGTCCGACCGCGCCCGACGCGATGTCTTCGTGCGGGCCGGCGAATTCCGGAAACAGCGCGAGATCGTCGAGCCCGCCGACGACCAGCGTGGTGAACTTGCCGGTCCCGACGAGCGCTTCCATCTGCGGAAGCAGCATCGGCAGGTCGAGCGTGACCAGAATCGACGTTTCACTGTCCTCGATCTTGTGCGCGAGAACTTGCGCGGCGTCGAGCGGCGAGTAGTTGACGACCGTACCGCCGGCTTTCAGCACGCCGAAAAATGCGACCAGATAGTGCGGCGTA
>DASZGA010000123.1:0-5078 GCA_035939295.1 Candidatus Elarobacter sp.
CGGACGACGAGCTCGGCCGACTCCGACATCCCCGCGATGTCGGCCGCGATGTTCAGCGTGTTCGCGCCGACGACGAGAAAGACGAGCGCGCGCAGCAGCCACAGCGGCATGATGCGGCGCATCGCGCCGCCGAGCCCGGTCCCGCCGACCATCGCGATTCGCGCGCACATCTCCTGGACCACGATCATCATCGGCGCGGTCAGCAGCGCGACCCACAACAGGCCGTAGCCGAGCGAGGCGCCCGCGATCGCGTACGTCGCGATCCCCGAGGGATCGTCGTCGGCGGCGCCGGTGACCACGCCGGGACCGATCATCTTCGTGCAATACGTCGCGCCGGCGCGGCAGCGGGCGATAAAAACGTCGGTTGCGTTCTGCGGTCTCACCGCGAAACGACGTTCCCGTATTGACGCGAACGTAACTTTGCGATACAAAGGATAGGCCCGAAGATGTGCTCTTCGCGCAGGAGTTGTTGAGGATGGTGCATCGTTCGCGCTTCGCGTTCGTAGCGGCGGCCGTGTTGGTTGCGCCCGCGGCGCTGGGGGTCGTCGCCGCCGGCTTGAGCGTGGCCGGGATTCGAGGTCCTTCGAAGCTCTTCGATGCGGCGTTCGCCATCCTCGGCGTGACGAACACGTCACCGCTCCCGCTTCGCCAGGCCTGGTATTTCGGCGCGTTCATCCTCGCGCCGCTCGCGGGCGCGGCGGTCGCGCTGGTCGCCTGCGCCGGAACGCGCGCGTCCGTCCGCTGGGCGCTCGGAGCGCTGACGGCATGCGGGACCCTCGTCGCAGCGTTCTGGATCGTCTGGTCGCTGGTCGACCCGGATTGAGAAACATTTGAGAGGGCGTTGAGGTGAGTTCTCAGCGCGGTCTCAGACCGCGCGCTTATCTCGTCGGCATGCGAAGCTCGTTTGCGTCTCGTGTCGTTTACGGCGCGCTCGTCGTGCTGCTGGCGGCGAGCATCTTCCCGGCGCGTGCTGCGGAGGTCGCCGCGGGTTCGCTGACCGGCGACTGGAGCGGCACGTCGGTGTGCGCGGCGAACCACGACTCGTGCAAGGACGAGAAGGCGCTGTACCACCTCACGGGACCGAACGAACGGCAGCTGGTGACGGTCGTCGGGAGCAAGATCGTCGACGGCCGCGAGATCGTGATGGGACCGCCGATGGACTTCCGGTATGATACGGAGAAGAAGACGCTGCTGCTCGAGAACCAGGTCGGCGTCTTCCGGTTCACAGTCGGCGGCGAGAAGAACGACAAGCTCGACGGAACGTTGACGCTGCCGTCGGGGGTGCTGTACCGCCGCATCGCGCTGAAGAAGGTCGCGAAGGAAAGCTGACGCTGGTGCGCACGGGCTCGATCGCGTGCGCGGCGGCGCTGCTTCTCGGCGCGACGCCGGTGACGACCTCGCAATACGACAACGCGCGCACCGGCGCGACGCTGACCGAGACGGCGCTCACGCCGCGCAACGTCGCGGCAGCGTCCTTCGGAAAGATCGCGGCGCTGCGCGTCGACGGCGACGTGTACGCGCAGCCGCTGGTGCTGCCCGCAGTCGACGTGCCGGGGAAAGGCCGGCGCGCCGTCGTTTTCGTCGCGACGGAGCACGATAGCGTGTACGCGTTCGACGCGTCCGGCGCTTCGCCGAATCCGCTCTGGCACGCGCGCTTCGCCGATCCGGAGCGCGGCGTTACCGCGGTTCCGGCGCGCGACTTGGCCTGCCCGTTCATCCGGCCTGAAGTCGGGATCACCTCGACGCCGGTGATCGACGCAGCGACTGGGACGCTGTACGTCCTCGCGCGCACCAAAGAAGCGGCGTCCGGTGCGAGCGCGCGCTACGTCCAGAAGCTGCACGCGCTCGACGTGCGCACCGGGGCCGAAAAGCTGGGCGGCCCCGTGGAGATCGCCGCGACGGCCGACGGTCGCGGCGCCGGCTCGCGCGACGGCAAGCTCGCGTTCGACCCGTTGCGGGAGAACCCGCGCGCCGCGCTCCTGCTCGCGAACGGAACCCTGTATCTCACCTGGGCTTCGTCGTGCGACGTCGGGCCGTACCACGGCTGGGTGATGGCGTACGATCCGCGGACGCTGAAACAGATCGCCGTGCTCGTCACGTCGCCGGATGCTGACGACTCCGGGATCTGGCAAGGTGACACGGGTCCGGCCGCCGATGCGTTCGGCGACGTTTTCCTCGCCACCGGGAACGGCGCGTTCGACGCGGCGGGTACGGGCGGGCGCGATTACGGCGACTCGATCCTGCGATTGACGATGAGCGGTAACACGCTCGCGATCCGCGACTACTTCACACCGTTCGACCAAGCCGACCTGAACGCGCAGGACGGCGATCTCGGTTCCGGAGGGCCGCTGCTGCTCCCGGATCAGCCCGGCGCGCACAAGCACCTGCTCGTGCTCGGCGGAAAGGGCGGCGGGTTGTACGTCGTCGACCGCGACACGATGGGGAAGTTCCGCCCCCGGAACAATGGGCACGCCGTGCAAGCGATCGACTCCGGCAAGAGCATCTTCGGCGCCGCGGCGTACTGGAACGGCCACGTCTACGCGCTCTGGAGTAACGACGTCTTGAAGGACTTCGCTTTGCGCGACGGCCGGCTCTCGCCGCAGCCGGTCGCGCGCGGCGGCACGACGTTCACCGATCCGGGCGCAACGCCGGCCATCTCCGCGAACGGCGAGCGCGACGGGATCGTGTGGGTGATCGAGACGCGCGGCTGGCGCGCCGCGGATCGTCCCGCGGTGCTGCGCGCGTACGACGCCGCCAACGTCGCGCGCGAGCTGTACGACAGCGAGCAGCGCGCCGAGCGCGACCGCGCCGGCACTGCGCTGCGCTTCACGATCCCGACCGTCGCCGGCGGCCGCGTTTACGTCGGCGCGAAGGACGAGCTCGACGTGTACGGATTGCTGCGCTGACCGCTCAGCGCATGATTCCGGTGTGGCCGAGCGAGTACCGGCCGGGTTGCGGCCACACGGCGAGCCCGTGCGGCTGCACGCCGACGGGGATCTTGCGCACCTTGCCGCTCGTCGTGTCGATCGCGTAGACGACATTGTCGTAGCGGCCCGAAAGCCACAGCGTGCGGCCGTCGGCGCTGACGTTGCCCATGTCGGGGCTGCCGCCGCCGGGGATCTGCCAGCGTGCGACGATCTTCCGCGTCGCGAAGTCGATCACCGTGACGTTGCCGAACTTGCCGTGACGCATCCCGCGGATCATGTGCGAGCCGCGGTTCGCGACGTACAAGCGGCGCGCGTCGCGGCTCGGGTAGAGCCCGTGTGCGCCGACGCCGGTCGGGATGAAGGCAATCTCCTTGAACCGGTCGCCGTCGACGACGAAGACGCCGTCGGCGCGCATGTCGGCGACGAAGAACGTTCGCCCGTTCGGCCCGGCGCGCAGATCCTGCGGCATCATCCCGCGCGAGAGCTTCAAATAGCCGAGCACTTTGCGATGAATGGTGTCGACCTTCGCCAGCCGCCCGTTGAACTCGCAGGTGAACAGCGCGTAGCGGCCGTCGGCCGAGTAGTCGGCGTGGTTGATTCCCACGCAGCCCGGGACGTGCAGCATTCCTTGCAGCACCATCGTGTGCGGGTCGCGGAAGTCGAGCCGCGCGTACCGCTCGGCGACGACGATCGCCGATTTTCCGTCCGGCGTGAAGTACATGTTGTACGGGTCGTCGACCAGGAACGACCCGACCGGCTTGCCGGTGCGCGGGTCGATTGCCGTGACCGTGCCGTCGGGTCTGCCTTCGGCGGTGTTCGTGACCCATAGCGTGCGCAGATCCCACGCCGGGACGACGTGCTGCGGGCTCCGCCCGGCCGCGAGCGTGTAGATGACGCGATACGTCGCCGGATCGATCACCGAGACGCCGCCGCCGAGGTTCGGAACGTAGATGCGGTGCAGATCGCGCGCGACGCTGCGCGCGAGGCGGTTGCGAGCGGATTCGCTGTAGACGTTGCGCGGGTCGATGAGCGGCGGCATTCCGCGGACCGTCTTCACGCGCCCAGCGGGGACGGCGGTCCGCGCGGGGCGCGGCGTGCTCGTAGCCGCAACGGGCGTCGACGCGCTCGGAGCGCTGGGCTGCGGCCGCGAGCATCCGCCGCCTGCGGCAGCGGCGACGATGCACGCCGCCGCGAGCGCGCTCCGTCGCAAGGCGGCTATGACTGCTCCACGTGCTCCCTCGCTGGACATCGGCGCCGTATCGTTCGCAACCGCCGTGAGCGAATCCGTTTCGATGTATCGGTAGCCCACCCCGATCATCGCCGTTCGATGACGAGATACAGAACGGCGGCGTTCCTGCCGGCGTTCGCGAAACTATGAGGGACTGCGGCTTCGTACGAGAGTGAATCTCCCGCGTGCAGGGTGACGCGCCGGTCTCCGAAAGAAACGTCGAGCGTTCCGCGCTCGATGTAGATCCGCTCGAGCGTGCCGGGCTTGTGGGCGGCGAACGTTCCGCTAACCGTGCGCGCCGGCAGCGTAAACCGAACGAACTCCACGGCACTTTCATCGTGGAGTATGCCGAGCGTGGTGCGCTCTACTCCGGACGGATCGGAGATGGTGTGCCGATCGTCCGCCCTGATGACCTGCGCCGAAATCGACGAACGAGAAACGCCGTCGTCGATCAGCGCCGACAGCGGAACTTCGAGCCCTTCGGATATGGCAGCGAGAAGCGCGATGGTCGGCGATTTTGCGCCGCGCTCGATATCGGAAAGCATGGAGCGCGACACGCCGCTGGCTTCCGCCAGAGAGCGCAGCGAAAGCGCGCGGGCCTCGCGCGTCTCCCGGATACGCCTTCCTACTGCCATCGTGTCCACTATAGAGGACGCTGCGGTTTTCCGGCCGAACGCGTCTTCATGGACACGGTCCGGAAGAGGGCGCAGGTTGGAGTGCTCCTCGGGCTCATCGGGGTCGTCTCTTTCAGCCTCACGCTTCCGGCGACCCGGGTCGCCGTGCCACAGCTCGGTGCGATCGTCGTGGGTCTCGGACGTGCAGTTGTCGCCGCCGTGCTGGCCGGGATGCTGCTGGCGCTCAGACGCGAGCCGTTTCCGAAAGCCTATGCGCTCTCGCTGGTGACGACCGGGCTCGGCGTCGTC
>DASZGA010000124.1:0-1556 GCA_035939295.1 Candidatus Elarobacter sp.
AAGATCGGCATCAGATACGCGTTGACCGGGTTCAGCTTCAGCATCACCACGCTGCCGTGCGCGTACAGCGCGTAGAGCACGTCGAGCGGCGGGATGCTGGCGATATTTCCGGCGCCGAGCACCAGCGTCACGAACCCGTTGGGCTCGCGCTCGCGGTAGAAGCTGGCCGTGTTCTCGCGCAGCGTCTCGCGCGTCACGCTCTGCTCCATCCACACTTCCGCGCGCAGACCGTTCAACAGAATGCGGTCCGCGTTATCGACCGGGAAGACGTCGACGATCACCTGGCCATCCGGTCGAGTGCGAATCGCGCGCTGCGGAATCGGCGGCGTGCCGTCGAGTGCGATCCCGCCGAGCGTTGCGGCGAGGCGGTCGAGCGCGGTCAGCAGCGGCCACGGACCCGACAGCCACTCTTCGCCGGCGAGCGGCGTCCCGGCGATCCCCTTCGCGTTCGCGGCCAGTGCGACCCATTCGCTCGCCGTCTCGACGGTCCGCGCGCGCATCGCGCGGAGGTGTCGTATCTTGCCGGCGATCCCGAGCCGCGCCCACGCGTCCGCGTGTGCGCGCAGTGCTTCGAGATCGCGGTCGAGCTCGCCCGAGCTTAGCGGCAGGGGTCGGGCGCCGACTTCCATTCTCGCCTCCAGTTCGCGTACGCGCCGGCCATCTCGCGGCGGCGGAAGGCGCGCCAGCGGTCCTCCGCGCCGGGTAGCACCTTCGCGGGGTCGGTCTCGTACACCGGCCAGCGCGCCGCCGGATCGAGCACCGGAAACCGCGAGAGCCAGCAGTACAGTTCCAAGTTCGTCTGCTTCAGGCGCGCGTGCTCGACCGAGATGAAGTAGCGCGCGCCTTTGCGGATCGCGCTCTGCTCGTCGAACGGCGTCCACAGGTGCGGGTCCTCTTCCCAGCCTTTGCGGTTGATCGTGTAGAGAATAGAAGGATCGTAGTGCCCCATCACGACCAGCGTTCCGGGCGCGAGTGTCGCGTCGAGCTGCTTCGCCTGCACGTAATTGGTACGGTTCCACTGATAGTACGGTTCGATCTCGTGCTCACCGACGACAGCCGCGACGATCCAGGCGACCGCGGCGAGCCCCGCGAGCGTCGTGCGGCGCTCGCGCGCGGCGCCCCAGCGTTCGAACGCGAACGCGCACAGCCGCCCGATCGCCAGCGCCGCCAGCGGCAGCAGCAGATAAAGATAGTAGTCGACGCGCTCGACCGTGACGACGACGTACGCATACAGAAGCCCGCCCCCGAGCCAGCCCCACAGCAGCGCGTTGCTGCGCGACCGCAGCGGCACGCAAAACCCCGCGATCGCAAGCGCGAAGCCGACCGGCCCAACCATCGTGGTCGCGAGCATCTTCAACGCGTGGGCGAACGAGATCGCCTTCTGCACGAACGCGTGCGGCGACGTCATCGCCGATAGCAGCGAGGGGATCACGTGGAGTTTGGTGATCCCGCTAGCCCAATGCCATTCCGCATGTGATGAGACGATGTGGTCGTACACCGCCAGTGGAATGAACGCCACCGCGAACAGCGCCCACAGCTGCGGTCGCGTCACCGCG
>DASZGA010000125.1:0-2030 GCA_035939295.1 Candidatus Elarobacter sp.
GCCGGGCCGGTACGCGTCGGCGACGGACGCGACAAGCCCTTGCGTTTGCAGGGCGTAGTCGCGCAGCGTCGCCTCGACGTTCGCGACCGCTTCCTCGCCGACTGCGAGCGCCGCCGCGATCGTGCCGTGCTCGCGCAGCGCAATCGTCAGCGCGCGCGTGTCGATCCCGACGATCGTGCGGACGCCCTGCTCGTCGAGCCACGAGCCCAAATCCTGTTTGGACTGGTAGTGCGAGGGGTGCGCGGAGAGGTGCTTGATCGCGGCGCCCGCGACGCACGCGTGCGGATGCTGCGCCACCGTGCCGCTCACGCCATAGTTCCCGATCAGCGGATACGTAAAGGCAAGAATCTGCCCTGCGTACGACGGGTCGGTGAGCGCTTCTTCGTACCCGGTCATTCCCGTGTAGAACACCGCTTCGCCGAGCGCGATCCCGGTCGCGCTCAGCCCTTCGCCGTCGAAGCGCGTGTTGTCGGCGAGCAACAGCGTCGCCGGATTCTTCGGTGCTGTGCTCATGCGGTCACTTCCTCGCGCGGGAGGACGCGGCCGTGCTCGAACACGACCGCGCCTTCGACGACCGTCGCGAGCGCGCGGCGCGGCAAGGTCATCCCGTCGAACGGCGTGTTCTTCCCCTTCGAGCGGAAGAGCCGCGCGTCGACGGTCCACGACCGGTCGGCGAACACCGTGACGTCGCCGGGCGAACCGACGTCGAGCATCCCGCCCGGAACGCCAAGGATCCGCGCCGGATTCACCGACAGCAGCTCGACGAAACGCGCGAGCGGCAATTCCGGAATCGCGAAGGCGTACGCGCCGACGGCGATCTCCAAGCCGCTGAAACCGACCGGCGCCACCGAAAGCAATTGCGCCTTCTCGTCGACGCCGTGCGGCGCGTGATCGCTCGCGAACGCGTCGATCGTCCCGTCGAGGACGCCGGCGCGCAGCGCGTCGCGGTCGTGCGCGCCGCGCAGCGGCGGGTTCACCTTCGAGTCGGCGCGGTAGTCGTCGAACCGGTCGTCGAGGAAGACCAGATGATGCGGCGTCACCTCGCACGTGACGCGCACGCCGCGCGAGCGCGCCCAGCGGATCAGGTCGAGCGATGTCGCGGTCGTGACGTGCGCGATGTGCCAGGCTTTCCCGGCGTCGGCTGCGATGAGCAGATCGCGCGCGACGATCACGTCTTCGGCGATCGCTGGCGAGCCGTCGAGACCGAGCCGCATCGAGGCCGGCCCTTCGTTCATCACTGCCTCGCCTTTGAGGTCGGGGTCTTCGCAGTGCGAGATGAACGCGGCAGGCAGATCGGCGGCGTAGCGCGCGGCGTTTCGCAGCACGCGCGCGTCGCGGACGGTCGAGCCGTCGTCGCTGAATGCGATGCAGCCGGCGTCGGCGAGCAGATGGTACGGCGCGAGCTCGTGCCCGGCGCGCCCGCGCGTCAGCGCGCCGATCGGGTAGACGCGCGCCAGCCCCGCCGCGTCGGCGCGGCGCACGACCTCGCTGACGATCGCCGCCGAGTCGAGCGCGGGCTCGGTGTTCGGCATGCACGCGACCGCGGTGAACCCGCCGGCGGCCGCGGCCGCGGTCCCGGTCGCGATCGTTTCCTTGTGCGTCTGCCCCGGCTCGCGCAGGTGGACGTGCATGTCGATGAACCCCGGCGCGACGATCGCGTTCGTCGCGTCGACGACGCGCGCGCCTTCGGCGTCGAGATGCTCGCCGATCCGGGTGACGAACCCGTTCTCGATCAGCACGTCGCGCATCGCGTCGACCCGCAACACCGGATCGACCAATCTGCCACCCTTCACCAACGTTTTCATGCTGCTACGGGGGCACCGTTCACGAGCAGATCGAGCACCGCCATGCGGACGAAGACGCCGTTGTGGACTTGCGCGACGTAGCGCGAGCGCGGGTCGTCGAGGACGTCGTCGGTGAGCTCGAGGCCGCGGTTGTACGGGCCGGGGTGGAGGATGACGGCGTCGCCGCGCAGCGAGCGCAGCCGCGCGCGGTTGAGCTGATAGTGCTGCGTGTAGTCGTCGAGCGAG
>DASZGA010000126.1:0-15551 GCA_035939295.1 Candidatus Elarobacter sp.
CGCGACGACGCGCGGACGTGCACCGAGCAGTCCCGCGACGCTGTACACTTTCGTCACCTCGAGCGCCTCGTTCACCGTCATCGCCGGCAGAATCGACGGCACGCGCCGCGCCAGCATCGTCTTCCCGCAGCCCGGCGGGCCGACCAAGACGACGTTGTGCCCGCCCGCCGCCGCGATCTCCAGCGCGCGTTTCGCGAGCACTTGTCCTTTCACGTCGCAAAAGTCACCGCAGCTCGTGCGCTCGCTCGTGTCCAGCACCGTTGCGCCGCGGCGGCGAAACTTCGTGCCGTGACCGAGCAGCACCGCGATCGTATCGGCGAGCGTCGGCACGGCGTACACGTCGATCCCGCCGACCAGCGCAGCTTCGTCGCGGTTCGCCTCCGGCACGACGATTCGCGCGAAGCCGGCGCGCTTCGCCGCCAGCGTCATCGCGAGCACGCCCGGTACGGCGCGCAAGCTGCCGTCGAGCGCGAGCTCACCGCACACGACGTAGTCGCGCAGCGCCGTACGGTCGAGCTGTTCGTCGGTCGCAAGCAGCGCCAGCGCGATCGCCAGATCGAATCCCACGCCGCGCTTGTGCATGTTCGCCGGCGCCAGGTTGACCAGCAGCCGGCCCGGCGGAAATCCGAACCCAGAGTTCACGATCGCCGCTCGGACGCGCTCGCGCGATTCGTTGAGCGCCTTGTCGGCGAGGCCGACCAGCGCGAAAGCGGGGACGCCGGCCGCGGAGTCGGTCTCGACGCGGACCACGTGCGCGTCGATCCCCAGAACGGCGGCAGAGTAAGCCAAAGCGAGCACGCTCGTCCATCACGCGCGCCGCCGCTCCCGGCAAGGTGTGGTACGATAACGTCGTGCCGTACGTCGTCCAGGCGATCCCGTTTCTGCTCATCGCCGTCATCGTCGGCCTCACGCTGAAGTCCGTGCTCCGTGGGCGCGTCAGGCTCCAGCGGCCCCCGCGGGCGCCGCGGCCGAAGAAGTCCACTCTTCGCGACGTTTCGCGCGACCGGATGGACGACGAGCTTCAGGAGCTGATCCGCCGCCGCTCGTCCTGAGCGCCCGAGTGAGATCGCGAATCGGTCTCCACACGGTACACAGGTGTGACGAAAGATACTGTGGATAATGGCTGCAACCCGCGCTCTGCGCCGCCACGATCCCTCGCTTGCTGATCGGTGCAAAAGCGCGCTGCGAGCGAGAAACGGCGTTCCGCCGCGGGTTTTCGCTCAGCCGTAAGAACCGCATAACGCCCGGAAAGCCCGTGCTTGGTGCATCAAACGGCGGTTTGTCCGCCCGGGGCCGACCGCCGGCCTGCCCGCCTGTGGACGGCGCGGCGGCCGCCCGGCGCTGGGCAAGGCAGACTGCCGCGCCGCCGGCCATGCAAATGAGAATTTCTCTCAACTACGTGGCAATTCGGAGGCTGCTCGCGCTCGCAGGGGTTCCGTCGCCGCCTCCCGCATCCGGTGCGTCGGTATGAAGAAACCCTTCGTTCTCGCGTGCGCGCTCGCGCTCGCCCTGACCGCCTGCACGAAGTCGACGGATTCGTCCACCTCGTCCACCACGACGACCACGACGGCGACCAGCGCCGCCCCGGCGGCGACGGGTGCCGCCTCGCAGGGCAGCAAGACGATCGGCTTCTCGGTCCAGAACCGCGAGGCGCAGTTCTACCAGGACATGGAGCGCGGGATGAAGGCCGAGGCCGCCAAGTACGGCTACACGGTCAACGTCGTCGACGCGGCGCGCGACAACGCCAAGCAGCAGAGTCAGGTCGAGGACTTCATCGCGCAGAAGGTCGGTGCGATCATCCTCACGCCGTACGACTCGCTGGCCATCGGCAGCGCGATCGTCGAGGCGAACAAGGCGAACATCCCGGTCTTCACCGCCGACATCGCGAACGCGTCGAAGGACGGCAAGGTGGTCTCGCACATCGCGAGCGACAACGTGCAGGGCGGCGCGCAGGCCGGCAAGCTGATGTGCGCCGCGCTTCCGGGCCACGTCGGAACGATCGCGATCATCGACGAGCCGACGGTCACCTCCGTGCAAGACCGCGTCAAGGGCTTCCGGCAGTCGATCGCGGCGAATTGCCCCAACGTGACGATCGTCGCCGACATCGACGGCGGCGGCGAGCGCGCGAAGGCGTCCTCGGCGATGGAAGACATCCTGCAGTCGCACAAGGACCTCAAGGGCGTTTTCGGGATCAACGACGACTCCGCGCTCGGCGCGGCGAAGGCCGTGCAAGCGGCCGGATTGCAAGGAAAGATCGCGGTCGTCGGCTACGACGCGGCGCCCGAGGCGCGCACGGCGATCAAAAACGGCGCGATGTACGGCGATGCGATCCAGCATCCGGATCAGATCGGCGCCAAGACGATCGACGCGATCCACGACTACTTCAGCGGCAAAACGCCCGCCCCGAAGATCGCCGTCGCCGTCGGCACGTTCACCAAGGCCGACGCCGGCAAGTAGCGTGAACTCCGCGGCGCCCGCCGGCGCGCCGTTGCTCGTGATGCACGACATCGTGAAGACGTTTCCGGGCGTGCGCGCGCTCGACGGCGTCTCGTTCGACGTCGTCGCCGGGGAAGTGCACGCGCTGGTCGGCGAAAACGGCGCGGGGAAGTCGACGCTGATGAAGGTGTTGGCCGGCGCCCTGCAGGCCGACTCCGGCGAGATCGACGTCGACGGCGCGCGGGTGACGATCGACGGCCCGAAGACCGCCGAACGGCTGGGGATCGGGATGATCTATCAGGAGTTCAACCTCGTTCCGGATCTGGGCGTGATCGAGAACGTCGTCCTCGGCGTCGAGCCGCGGCGCGGGATGTTCCTCGACCGCGCCGCCGCGGCGAGCGAGACGGCGAAGGTGCTCGCGGAACTGGGGATCGTGCTGCCGCTGGACCGTCCTGCGCGGCGGCTTTCGGTTGCGGAGCAGCAGCTCACCGAGATCTCGAAGTGCTTGGTGCGCCGAGCGCGGCTGATCGTTATGGACGAGCCGACCGCCGCGCTGACCGAGCGCGAGATCGACGCCCTCTTCGCCCTCATCGAGAAGCTGAAGGCGCAGAACGTCGCGTTCGTCTACATCTCGCACCGGCTCGAAGAGCTGCCGCGCGTCGCCGACCGCGTCACCGTGCTGCGCGACGGCAAGGCCGTCGAGACGCGGCCGATCGAGCAGATGCCGCAGGACGACCTGATCCGGCTGATGGTCGGCCGCCCGCTCGAAGCGCACTTCCCTGATCTGCCGCCGGTCGCGCCCGACGCGCCGGTCGTCCTCGACGTGCGCGGGATCGCGTCGACGAGCGGTGTTCCCGTGCACGACGTCGCGTTCCAGGTCCACGCCGGCGAGATCGTCGGCCTGGCGGGGCTCGTCGGCGCCGGGCGAACCGAGATCGTGCGCGCCGTCGCCGGCGCCGACGTCCCGACGAGCGGCGAGATTCAGGTCGACGGAAAGCGCGTCGTCGTGCGATCGCCGCGGACCGCGATTCGCGCCGGGATCGCGCTGATCACCGAAGACCGCAAGGCGCAGGGGCTGATTCTCGGAATGACGGTCCGCGAGAACACGACGCTCGCGCACCTCGAGCAGTTCGTGCACGGCGAGTTCATCGACAAACCGGCCGAGACGAAGACGACCAACGCGGAGATCGCCGAGCTGCGGATCCGCACGCCTTCGAGCGAGCAGACCGTGCGCAATCTTTCCGGCGGCAACCAGCAGAAGGTCGTGCTGGCGAAGTGGCTGATCGGCAAAGCGCGCGTCTTTCTGTTCGACGAGCCGACGCGCGGGATCGACGTAGGCGCGAAAGCGGAGATCTACACGCTGATGGTCGAGCTGCTGCGGCAAGGAGCGGCGATCGTGATGGTCTCCAGCGAGCTCCCCGAGGTGCTGGGGATGTCGCATCGCGTGCTGGTGGTGCGCGGCGGGACGATTCGCGCCGAGTTCGCGCGCGCCGACGCGACGCCCGACAAGGTGATCGCCGTCGCGACGGGAGCAGCAGCGTAGTGGCCGACACGAAAGCCCCGGCGGCGCAGGTCAAAGCCGAGTTGGACGCGCGTGCCGGCGACGCGGCAGCGAAGAAGCAGCGCGACACGATCATCCGCTGGGTGGTGCTCGGCGTCGGGTTCCTCATTCTGCTGAAGGTCATCGACGTGCTGGCGCACGGGAACTTCCTCGAGCCCGGCAACATCACGAACGTCCTGCGGCAGATCACCGTGAACGCGATCATGGGCGTCGGTCAGACGTTCGTGATCATCACCGCCGGGATCGACTTGTCGGTCGGCTCGCTGATCGCGCTGGCGGGCGTTGTGATGGCGCAGATCTCGAACGCGCTGCCGTTCGGCGGGCCGGGGAACTTCATCGTGACGCTGCTCGTCGGCTTGGCCGTCGGCTGCGCGGCGGGCTATGTGAACGCCGTTCCGGTGGTGCGGCTGAACCTGCCGCCGTTCATCACGACGCTCGCGATGATGCAGATGGCGCGCGGGCTCGCGTTCATCCTGGCGCACGGGCAGCCGATCCCGCTCACAAACAGCACCCCGTTCGACTGGCTCGGCACGGGTTATCTGTTTCCGGGCATCTTCGGGTTGCCGGGGATACCGTACGCCGTGCTCGTGATGGCCGTGGTCGTCGTCGTGTTCATGATCATCCTCGGGCGCACGGCCTACGGCCGGTACGTCCTCGCGCTCGGCGGTAACGAGGAGGCGGCGCGGCTCGCCGGGATCGACACCGGCCGAGTGAAGACGCTGGTCTATGTGATCTCCGGCGGCTGCGCGGCGCTGGCGGGGCTGTTGCTCATCTCGCGGTTCGGCTCCGGCGCGCCGCAGAACGGCACGGGCTACGAGCTGCAGGCGATCGCGGCGGTCGTCGTCGGCGGCACGTCGCTGATGGGCGGCCGCGGGTCGGTCGTCGGCACGTTCTTCGGCGCGCTGCTGATCGGCGTGCTGAACAACGTGATGAACCTCTTGCACGTCGAGTCGTACACGCAGCTGATCGTGCTCGGTGCGGTGATCCTGCTCGCGGTCGTCCTCGACCAGCTCCGCAAGCGGTATCTGGCGGCGCGCTGAGCGGGAGCCGGCCCCCGCCTGCGGAAGGCTCGGCGATGCAACCGCTCGACCTCCGCTTCCGCCCGCCCCGCGGCCCGCGCGAGACGATGCTGGGCCTGTACTTCCTCCCGCGGACGCTCGACAAGCTCCGCGCCGAAATGCCCGGCGGCTCGATGGGACCGTACCTGAACGAACCGCGCGGAATCAGCGCGTTCCTGTGCCGGCGACTCGGGATCGACATGGAAGACCTGCGCGCCGAAGTGATCGCCGCGGACGACGAAGACGAAGTCGTCGCATGGCTCCGCGAGCGCATAGACCCCGCGAAGGTCGAAGAGACGAACCGGAAGCTGGAGTCGCTGACGATCGAACGATTGTCGCCCGAAGATCAGGAGATGGTCCGTCATCACCACCCGATTCTGGCTCAGCGACCGGAGCTGGTAACGTTCCTCGATATCTTCGAAGCGGACGACGCTGCTACGTACGAATCGTATCGGTAAGCTCGCGCCGCCGGTGAACCCGATCCGCGCGATCGAAGGGATGCGTCGCGCTTCGTCGATCAGCCGGTGGAGACGCTCGACCGGAATCGCGCCGGGCGAGCATCGCTAGCGCGCTTCGTCGAACGCGAGCGAGACGTCGTCCGTGATGAGCCCCTCGAGCGGACCGCGCAGCTCGGCTTCGCCGGTATCGATTTCACCTTGCGCCGGTACCAGATAGAGCACGATCGGCTTTCCTCTCGTGTACGGTGCGCCGATGGAGATCGTTCCGTAGTTGATCCCGCCGAAAACGAGCGTGATCGAATCGAGGACGTTGTCATGACGGCGTCGCGTCGCGAGATCGATCACGGTGCGATCGCTCGGGAGTGGTGTCGCCGCGCGGAGGCGGTTTGGTGAAGCGTCATGGTTCATCGTGGCGTTCCTTGAATCCACGATCAGTATCCGGCACGATGGTTACAAGGCGGTTACTGCTGCCGGCGGTTGGAGCCCGTCGCTGGGCAGCGAAGCTCCGTGGCGGGTCCGGCGAACGGAGCCGGCGCGCGCTCCTGGCGACGGCCATGGTTGGTTTGCGCGTCGTACGCCCGCTGTGCCTCGGCGACGGCCGCGAGTCCTGCACTTTGCCGGCGCATCTCCGTGTGGCGATAGACCAGCGCGTCCGGTGTCACCGTGGGCGGCAAGGAGTTCAGCCGCGCGACCTCCGCTGCGGCGACGCGCACGTGCCCGACCTCGTGGTGCCGTAATGCTGCTAGCGCGCTCCGTACCGCAGAACGGTCCGTTTCCGTCATACCGGGCCAGGTGATGCTCCGCGGCAGGCGCAGCGTCGCGTGCACGATCTTGAACACCGTCCGCCCGGTGTACCGTCCATGTCGGTCCACGCGTGGGAACGGCACGTGCGCGTTCACTGCGACGTTCGTGTACGCGAGCATCCCCTCGCGCGCTCCGAGCGCGTCGCAGTGTGGCACGCGCACGTCGCGCAACTCGATGGTCGTCTGGTACGCGCGCAGGAACGCGTCGTCGCTCGCCGTCAGGCCCGCCGGAAACGCCGGCGCCCGCGTAGCAAGCGCCACGGCAGCCGCCGTCACAGCCAACGCCGTCCGCATCACGACGTGGCCAGCCTCCGGCGCTCCCAGTCGCCGCTGTTCAGCCGCACCGTCGTGATTGCCGCGCGCACCAGCCAGCCCGCGGTCCAACCGAACGCTACTGACCAAAGCCCGAGATGCAGCAACTTGATCCCGGCGGCGATCCCCGCGACGGCGACGAGTGTCGTCACAATCCCCATTACCATCACGAACCGCGTGTCACCGGCGCCGCGGATCGGCGCGATGACCGTCATCGAGTAACCTTTCAGCGGGAGCGTGATCCCGACGTGTGCCGCCAGCGGCGCCGCCGCGAGCGAGGCCAGCTTCGGGCTCAGCGTGCAGATCGCCGCGAGCGGCCACGCGAGCGCCGCCACCAGCACTCCGACCGCCAGGCACACCAGCACCGCGATCCGCGTCGCCGCGCGCTGAAACGCCTTCGCGCCCGCATAGTCGCGCGCGCCGATCCGCTGGCCCAGCACGACCTCGGAAGCGTCGCCGAGCGCCCCAGGGAGCGCCCACGTGATGTCGCTGACGAGGCTCAGCGCCCGAAACGCCGCGACCGTCTCCGTCCCCGATGGCGAGAGGAGTGCGATCGTCACCGGCTCCGGCGCGATCTGCAGCACCAGAAAAACGAACTCGGGCCAGCTCAGCGATGCCGTCAGCCGCACCAACTCGCGGTCGATCGAAGCGGACGCGAAGATCCCCAACTCCGGATGCTTGCGCGCCTCGCCGATCATGTACGCCAGCCCGACGATCTCCGCGATCAGCGACGAAATGCCGGCGCCCGTCATCCCGAACGGATGATGCGTCCCGAAACCGAGCGCGAGCACGAACACCAACGGCACGTGCACCGCGTTGATCACCAGCAGCAGCCGCAGCGTCGGCCGCGAATCGCCGGCCGTCGCGAACGCGACCGCGATCATCCCGCTGCACACCATCGGGATCAAGCACGCGCAGCGCAGCATCAAGTAATGCGACGACGCGTCCAGCGGCGCGCCCGCCGGAAGAAGCACGTGCATCAGCGGCTTCGCCACGACCAGCGACGCCAGCGCGGCCGCCGTCGCGATGATCAGCGGGACGACGGTCGCCGCGCGCACGATCGCGCCGTAGCGCTCGCTCGCGCCCGCGCCGATCGCCTGCGCGCCGACGATCCGAACGCCGGTGCTGAACGCGAACAACCCGATTCCGAGCACCATGAAGACCGCGGTCGCCCCGGTGATCCCCGCCAGGGCGGCCGTCCCGAGCGACCCGATCGCGACCGTGTCGACGATCCCGAGCAGCTGGTCGCTGACCAGCGCGAGCCCGTTCGGCGTCGCGAGGCGCCGCAGCGCGGCGCCGGCATCGCGGTGCTCGATCGCGTCGATCGCCATCGGTCAGGATCGCGACGAAGCGGTCGCGGCAGCGATCCGTTCCGGCGCGAGCATCCGCCCGTGCGGGCCCGGAACGCCGATCAGCACGTCGCATTCCGCGCCCGAGGCGATCGCTTCGATCGCGCGGCCGAGCGGCGCGCCGGTGTACTTCCCTTCGCGGTACGATCCCAGCACGATCAGATTCGACCGCTCGCGCTTGGCCAGATCGAGGACCGCGGGCGCAATCTGCCGCGCATGGATCAGCTCGGTGTGAATGTTCACGCCGTGGTGGTGCGCGATGACCTCGGCGGTGGCGAGCGCATCGTACCCGCGCCGGTCTTCGTCGTGCATCGGCGCGTCCTGCGCGAGGATCAGCGGCACCTCGATCACGTAGACCGCCAGCAAGTCGGCGCGCTCGCGGCGCGCGAGCCTTGCTGCCAGCACCATCATATGCTCCGAATGGATCTCTTCGGAGAACACGACGATGATGCGGCCGACCATCTCCTCGAGTGCGTGTTCGGCACGCTCGGCGACGATGTCGGCCGGCGATGCGGGCGGATGAACCATCCAGTAGATCGTCGCGGCGACGATCACGACGATCGCGATCGCGATCAGCGCGCCGACCGGATGGACGGGGATCACGGACCGCTCTCGCGCTTGTAGCGCGCGTACTGCCAGAGCCGCGTGGCGCCGAGCCCGATCATCGCGAGCGCGAGCAGCACGCCGAGAATCTTGTTGCTCTGCGGCGCGGCGACGACGGCGACGCGGTATAACGTCACCGCGCCGAGGACCACGAACCCCAGCCCGAGGAACGCCCGGTACTGGTTTACGACCCGTCCGTCAGCACGCATCTCTCAGCTCTCCTCTGCGCCGGCCTGCGCCGGCATCTTGCTTCGCACCCGCAACTTCTCGACCAGCTCGTCCATGAGCTCCAGTTCGCCGGCATCCTTCAGAATCGTCACTTGCTGCGTCTGCCAGTCGACCGGCCGCGAGCGGAGCACCGGAAGCCCCTTTCGGCGCCGGTACACCAGGTAGCCGGCAAACCCGGCCACCAGCCACAGCGGCCCCGCGACGCGCCCGATCGGGTGCGTCAGCATGGTGAAGACCAGGATCGAGAAGATACCCGCGAATCCGATCACCCCGATCAGCGGAAAGTCGGCGCGCTCGCCGCGGAACCGCACCGGGATGTTCAGCGGGATCTTGAACTTGCGCGGGCTCAGCGGATCTTTCAAACGCAGCGCGATCAGCGCGACGAAGACGAACGAGTAGCTGGTCGCCGCACCGAACGCGTACAGGTCGGCGAGCACGTCGAGACCGCCCTCGCCGTGGAAGAAGCGGTTGTAGATCGCGTCGGCGGCGGGATCGAGCGAAGGGAGCGCGGCGAACATCAGCACCACCAGCGCGAGCCCGCAGAACGTGACGATCGAAACCGCCGGCGTGCGATAGCGCGGGTGAACGCGCTCGAACACCGAGGGCAGCAGCCGCGAACGGCTCATCGCGTACGCGATCCGCGAGGAGCCGAAGACGCCGGAGTTCGAGCTGATCAGCAGCAAGATCGCGCCGAGCACCGGCACGTAAAGCGCCGCGATCGCGCCGAAGTACGGAACGTTCGCGGCCAGCACGGCGACCGCCGACCCTTGGTTCTCCTTGCTGCCGAGATACTGGAAGAACGTTTGCGCGTGCCCGTGCGCGTCGGGCGGAACCGGGTGCGCCGGCGTCATCCCGAGCGCGAGATTCGCATACGCCAGCGCGTAGATGAGGATGGTGAGGATCAGCGCGATCGAGGTGCGCGGGATGACCGATGCGGGGCGCTGCGTCTCTTGCGCCGCCTGCGAGATCGACTCAAGGCCGACGAACGAGATGATCGCCAGCGAAGCGCCGAGCAGCAAGTGTTCGTTCGTCGGCCAGTAGACCGTCATCGAATGGACGAGCAGATCGGGGTTGAACGCGAACAGAAAGCCGAAGAAGAGGATCGACGTCTCGCTCACGACGTCGATCGCCGACACGACGCCGTTGAACGTCGTCGACTCGCGCACGCCGAAAACGTTCAGAACGCACAAGCCCGCGATCAGCCAGAACGCGACGAGAAAATGGACCCACGGGTGCGCGGTGAGCGAAAACATCGGCGCGAGCTGGCCGAGATAGTCGACGCAGGCCCACGCGAAAAGCGTGATGTCGATCGTGAAGTCGAGCAGGACGGCCCAGCCGGCGATGAAGCCGAACACGTCGCCGAGGCCGCGCATGACGAAGTACTGTCCGCCGCCGGCGACCGGATACGTCGCCGCGAGCTCGGTGTACGCAAGCCCGATGCAGATGTAGACGAGCCCGGCAAAGAGGAACGCGACGTTCGCCCCGCCGGCCGCCGCGCCGAGCACCAGCCCCAAGCCGACGAAGATGTCGGCCCCGACGTCACTGTAGCCCCACGAGAACGACCCCCAGGGCGTGACGGAACGCCGCAGCGTCGGTTGGGCGGGCATCGGTCAGCGAGTTCGAATCAGCGTCCGCTGCAACGCGTAGAGAAGCCGCTCACCCTCTTCGAGCTCCTTGAGCATCGCACGGCCGCGGAAGCTCGGGAGCGCTTCGCTCAGCACATCGACGGCGTCGGACAGCTCGCGCCGGTTCACCAACGCGCCCGTCGCTTCGCCGTCGTTGCATTTCTGCAGGACCATCGTGGCGTATTTCAGCGCGGTCTTCGCGTGCTCGAGCTCATTGTTCGCTTCGCTGAACGCTTTGAGCGCCGCGCGGTACGCGCGCGCCGCTTCCGGATAGTCGTGCTTGCGCGTCGCCAGCATCCCGGCGAGCGTCTCGGAGTAGCCGATGTCGACAGCCTTCGAGCGCCCGAACGTTCGCGCGAGCACCTCGCGCGCGTCGGCTTCGATCGTCCGGTGACGCTCGGAGTCCGGGCCGGCGGCAGCCGAACGCGCCGCGGCGGCGGGTGCCGGCGGCTGCTGCATCGCGGGATCGGCCGGCGAAGTGGGCGAGGGGCCGAGGAGCGAGCGCAGCTCGGCGATCACCTCCTGCGCGGTCTGGTAGCGGCGCTCCGGCTCTTTCTCGAGCAATTTGAGGATCACGTGCTCGACCTCGCGCGGAACGGCGCGGTTGACCGAGCGCGGCGGCGGCGGCGGCTCGTTGACGTGACCGAAGATCACCGCGACCAAGTCGTCGGTCTCGCTCTTGAACGGCAGCGTCCCGGTGAACGTCTCGTAGAGCATCACGCCGACGGAATAGAGGTCGCTGCGCGCGTCGGCGGCTTTGCCGAGGAAACGCTCCGGCGGCAGGTACGCGATCGTTCCGACGATCTCGCCGGCGCTCGACGCGCTCGACATGTCGCTGGTGCGCCGCGCCAAGCCGAAGTCCATCACTTTGACGGCGCCGCTGGGGAGCACCATCACGTTCGCCGGCTTGACGTCGCGGTGAACGACGCCGTTCTCGTGCGCGTACGCGAGCGCTTCGAGGATCTCGATGTAGTGCCGAATCGCGCCGTGGACGGTGAGCTCGTGCGCCGGAACCGAGCCCAGCGTGCGCCCGTCGACGAGCTCCATCACGATGTACGACCAGCCGTCGTCGCGCCCGGCGTCGTACACGGCGACGACGTTGCGGTGGTTCAGCCGCGCCATCGAGCGCGCCTCGCGCAGGAAGCGGTCGCGCTCGCCGTCGTCGCGCTCGGTGAGCACCTTGATCGCGACCAGCCGGTCGAGGACGACGTCGGCGCCGCGGTAGACGTCGGCCATCCCGCCGCGCCCGATCATCGCGTCGACGCGATAACGCCCGGCGAGCGTCTGTCCGGCGAGCGTCGTCATGCGAACGCTCCGCGGTGCAAACGCGCGCGGCCTTCGTCGAACGTCACGACGTCGAAGCGTGCCTTCGCGCGCGGCGCCGCGACTTGCAGCCAGTCGCTCGCGATCGCGCGCAGCGTCGCGCGCTTGCGCGCGTCGACGGCGCGCACCGCACTGCCGTACGCCGTCGTCGCGCGCGCCTTGACCTCGACGAAGACGACCGTGTCGCCGTCGCGGGCGATGATGTCGACCTCACCGCCCGGAAGCCGCACGTTGCGGCCGACGATGCGGTAGCCGTGAGCCTCGAGCAGGGCCGCTGCCGCCTCTTCGCCGGCGCGCCCGCGCTGCGCGCGGTTCACGTCGCGAGAATCTCCGGTTCGACGCTCTCCGCCGCCGCGGCGAGCTCGTCGGCGACGAACTCCTCCATCCCCGGCAGCGCGTCCCACGCTGCCCGGACGCGCCAGAACGCGCGCCGGTGCTCGGCGCACGGGCCGTGCGCGTTCAGCGCGGCGATATGCTGCGGCGACGCGTAGCCCTTGTGCTGGTTGAAGCCGTACTGCGGATAGTGGTCGTGCAGCGCGACCAGCAGCGCGTCGCGGTGAACCTTCGCGACAATCGAAGCCGCTGCGACCGTCGCGCACTTCGCGTCGCCTTTGATCACCGGTTCTTGCATGCCGGTCCACGACTTGATCCGCACCGCGTCGGTCAGCAGGTACTCCGGCGCGACGTGCAGCGCGGCGAGCGCGCGCTCCATCGCCAAGATGCTCGCCCAGTAGATGTTGAGCCGGTTGATCTCCTCGACGCACGCCTCGCCGACCGCCCACGCGACGCACTTCTCTTTGATCTCGACTGCGAGCGATTCGCGCACTTCCCGAATCACTTGCTTCGAGTCGTTGAGCCCGCGCAGCTTCAGCGGTCCGTCGGTGACGACGCACGCCGCGACGACGGGTCCGGCGAGCGGTCCGCGCCCGACTTCATCGATCCCGCCGACCAGCAGATAGCCGGAAGCGCGCGCGCGCTCTTCGAACGCGTGCAGCCGGTCGAGCCGGCGGCGTTCGCGCTGCACGGCGTTGCGCTTCTTGCGGCGCTGCGCTTCGGTCATGCGGTCTGCTCCGGGCGCTCGAACGTGATCCGGCCGAACTTTCCGTCGTTGAAGTCCTTCAGGTACGCGCCGGCGGCGTTGTGCAAGTCGATCTCGCCGCCGCGCCGTGCGAAGCCGCGCGCGCGAGCGAACGTTTCCAGGTCGGGGACGTTCAGCTTCGGGCGTTCCGCCTGCGCCCAGCGGGCGAACCGTTCGACGACCTCTTCGGCGTCGAACCGCTCGCGCGGCAGCGCGCCGGTCAAAGCGAGCTGCCACTGCGCTTCCGGCGTCGCGATCTTCGGAACGAGGATTCCCGGCGTGTCCATCACTTCGAGTTTCGGCTGAACGCGGAACCATTGCAACGACCGCGTTACCCCGGCCTTGTCTTCGGTCTTCGCCGCCGTCCGGCGGAGCAGTCCGTTGATGATCGAGGATTTGCCGGTGTTCGGGATGCCCACCACCATCGCCCGCGTCGTCGCGGCGTCGGCCGTGAGCGCGCCCAGCGCCGCCGCGATCCGCTTCACCGAGGTCTGATCCTTCCCGTTGACGGCGACCACCGTGCGGCCGTTCCGCTCGTACCACGCCGTCCATTCACGCGTCGCGTGCGGGTCGGCAAGGTCCTCGCGCCCCAGCACCACCAGCCGCGGCTTCCGCGCCGCCAGCCGGTCCAGCGCGGGGTTGGAAGAAGCCGCCGGCAGCCGCGCATCGAGCACCTCGATGAGGACGTCCACGATCTTGAGGCGCTCGCCCAGCTTCCGCATCGCCGTCGCCATGTGGCCCGGGTACCACTGTATGGTCGCCTGCGTCGACGGGCGCTCCGCCCCAGGCTGCGCGCCCCCCATCGCTTCGCGACGGGCCCCCCGGTCCGAGCTCGCATCGGACATCGTGGATTCGGCGCGATCGTTCTGCGCTCGCTCCGTCAACATGTCGTCTTCTTCAGTAGGCATGACTGCTAGATCCGGCGTGGGGGCCAGATGCCGACCAGGGCTTTGCCGACGATTGCGTCGTCGTGCAGCACGCCCCAGTTGCGCGAGTCGTCGCTGTCGGCGCGGTTGTCGCCGAGGACGTAGTACGCGTGCGGCGGGACGAGGACCGCCGGTGCGCTGCGGCGGTCGCGGAACTGCACGTACGGCTCGTCGAGCGCGCGGCCGTCGACCGAGACGAGCCCGTCGCGCACCTCGACGCGCTCGCCGGGCAGTCCGACGATCCGCTTGATGTACGTCTCGGTCGTCGGTGCGTCGTGGCGAAAGGCGACGACGTCGCCGCGCCGCACGCTGCCGAAACGGTACGCGAGCGTGTTGATCAGCACCAGCTCGCCGGCGTGCACGCGCGGTTCCATCGACAACCCGTCGACCGGCGACGTTCGCATGAAGAACGCCGCCACGATCAGCGCTAGCACAATCACCTGTGCGGAAAGCGAAACCACCGTCCGGGTTCGCACCATCGGCTGCGTTGTTCCCGCGCGGAGCGCGCCGCTCCCGCCGGGCGCCGCGACTAGTGGAGGATGCGCAGGCGGTTGAGCGGCCAGAAGAGGAGGAACGCGTGGCCGGTGAACCCGGCTTTTTCGCCTTTGCGCGGGCCGTTCATGAACGTGCCGCCGGCTTGCGCGAACCCCCAGACGTGCGAGTCTTCCGAGTTCGTGCGGTTGTCGCCGAACATCAGATAGCATCCGTCGGGGATACGGTCCGGCGCGCTCCACTTCTCGCGCGGCGGGATGTTCGCCATCGCCGGATCCAGCGGCGTGCCGTCGACGTAGATCCCGTAGTTCTTGATCTCGAGCTCGTAATTCGGAGCTTCCGCGCGGTACGGCTCTTGCATCGCGACGCCGTTGCGGTAGACGACGCCCTGGTGCACGCGGATCTGGTCGCCGGGAAGCCCGATCGTTCGCTTGATGAAGTCGTTCGTGCTCGGGATCGGTGGGGGAAAGACGACGATGTCGCCTTCGTGCGGTTTGGTGAAGCGGTACTCGAACTCGTTGACGAGCAGAACGTCGTGGATCTGCAGCGTCGGCTCCATCGATGCGCTCGGGATGAAGAACGTGCGCACGACGAAGGTGATGAGGAACAGCGCGACCAGCCCGGCGACGATGAACGCGTCGAGGTACTCGCGGATGACCGTGCGCGTCGAGGGCGCGGTGCGCGGCTTCTCCTCGGGCGCCGCGCCGATCCCCGCGGCGCCGATGTCGACGCCGACGGCTGTTCGGGGCCGAATGCTGATGGCGACGCGCACGATCGCGAAGACGGCGATCAGTGCAAGGAGCTCGAGCGGGGTCAAAAGGGTAGTCCGCCGTTACTTGGCGGTCGTCTTGCGATCCGGCTTGCGTTCCTTGATGCGCGCGGCTTTTCCGACTTTCTCGCTCAAGTAGTACAGCCGCGACCGGCGGACGATGCCGCGCTTCGAGACTTCGATCCGCTCGACGCGGGGGCTGTGCAGCAGGAACGACCGCTCGACGCCGACGCCGTGCGCGACGCGGCGGACGGTGATCGTCTCGCCGAGGCCGCCGTTCTTACGGACCGTCACCACGCCCTCGAACATCTGGGTGCGTTCTTTGCCGCCCTCGACGACCTTCGAGTAGACCTTGACGGTGTCGCCCGGACGGAAATCCGGGACGTTCGGCTTCTCCTGTTCCTTCTGGATCAGGTCGAGTACGTTCATGACAGCTCTCTGACGAACAGCGAAAACGCCGCACGGGCGCGCGGCGGGCAACCCCGGTAGTGTATCACGGACCCCATACCCGATCAAGGCCGGCCGGTTTC
>DASZGA010000127.1:0-12788 GCA_035939295.1 Candidatus Elarobacter sp.
GCGGCGGAAGTACTTGTCGGCGCGCTCTTCGCCGAGGTGCTTGCGCAGCTCCAGATACTCGCGCTGCGCCGCGTAGAAGTCGCGCAAGAACGTGAACGCTTCGCGCTGCTCGACTTGGCGCGGCCAGCCGATCTTGCGCGCGATCCGCTCGGCGATGTCGAGCAGCAGCGGCTCGCGTCCGAACGCGTCGGCGCGCCGCAGCACGTCTTCGAGGACTTGCAGCTCGAGGATCCCGTAGCGCTGCAGCTGCTCGTCGCTGAAGCGAAACGCGCGCTTGTCGGTGACGAGCTCGTCGAGCAGCACCTTCTTCGGGACCGCGATGACGATCGTGCCGCCGACGAGGTCGCCGGCGCGCAAGCGGTCGCGGTTGAAGAACGGAAGCGACGAGGTCAGCAGCAGCCACAACGCGACCGGGACGACCTCCCACGGCGAGAACACCCACGCTTCCGACGAGAGCACCATCCCGAGCGGAAAGAACGTCTCGACCTCGCGCGTCAGGTTGCGCGCGACCACCGCCGCCGCGGTGAGCGCGCCGCCGTGCCGGTCGACGACGCGCAAACCCATCGCGCGCTTTCCCGGCGTCGTTCCGGCCCACGCGAGCTCGAACCACACGAAGTACGCGTTCCGCACCAGGAACGCGGCGAACGTCATCGCGGCGAGCGTGACGCCGCCGGGACCGCCGCCCAGGAACGCGTAGATCCAGCCGGCTACGACGATCAGCAGGTACGAGACGACGAGCGTGATCCCGAAATCGGCGGCGAACGCCGTCGCGCGCTCGCCGAGATCGGCGATCTCGATCCGCAGCGGAACGCCGTCCGGCGTGACCAGCATTCGGACGCGGCGCGCGCTGCGGCCGAGCAGCTCGTCGGTCTTCGCCGTGACGTCGCTCATTCGGACGCGTTCCGCCCCGCGAAGGTGAAATACGCCGCCCATGCGAGCAGACCGGCAACCGCGACGGCGAGCCGCGCGTCGGTGCTCTGCACCGCCGGCCGGAAGTAGCCTTCCAGCACCGCGGCGACCGCCAGCATCGCGACGCCGCCGACGGCGACCTTCGCCGCCGCCGGGCCGTGGATCGCGAAGGCGTCGGCGCGCGAGGACTCGGTGGGAAAGATCAGGATCTCGCCGAGCCGCAGTCCGGCGGCGGCCATCAGCACGACCGCGAGCAGCTCGGTGACGCCGTGGATCCCGACCCAGCCGGCGAACTCGACGGTCAACCCGCGGTGATAGTGCAGCGCGAACATCGCACCGAGCACGGTTCCGTTGTAGGCGGTGAGCAAAATCGTCGGAACGCCCGCCAGCATCCCCGTCCCGAAAATGAGCAGCGCGACCAGCGTGTTGTTCGAGAAGAACCCGTTCGCGATCGCACCGAAGACGTTGTCCGGAACGGGCGCCGCGATCTCGTTCGCCATGAGATCCGCGGCCGAGGACGCCGGGCCGCGGCCGCCGGCGAGATCGGCGGGAACGAGCGCGCCGAACCACTGCTGCTCGTTGCCGTTCACCAGCACGAACCCGGTGAGGATCCCGATCGCCAGCGCGGCGAGCGCGATCAGCACGTGCCAGCGCAGCGCGCGCACGGCTTGCGGCAACCCGCGCACGAAAAAGTGCTGCGCCGCCGCGGCGACGTCGAGCGGCGGCGCGTAGAAGGCGAGGAACGCGCGCAGCGTGAGGTTGTCGAGGTAGTCGATCAGCGCGCGGTCGAGCGCGATCGCGCGCGCGACGGAGAGCGATGAGAGCGCGGAGCGGTAGAGCAGCGGGAAGCGCTCGAGCTGGTCGGGTTCGAGCGAGCCCGTTCCGTGCTCGCGAACCTGCTCGACCAGCGCTTCGAGCTCGAGCCAGCCGTTTTCGCGCTCGCGCCGGAAGCGCACGCTGGCGAACGCGCGGACTTCCGGAGCGCCGGCCGTCATAGCAGACCTCGCTGCTTGATGAACAGGTAGCGGTTGATCAGCGCGACCGAGACGCGCGCCGCCGGGACGTCGAGGCAGTGAACGCCCAGCCGCTGCAGCTTCTCGAACACGACGCGGCGGTCGCGCAGCAGATCGTACGCGAGCACCGCCGATGCGACGCCGCGCACGTCGCCCGGCGGCACGGCGAAGACGTCGGCGAGCTGCGGGTCGCGCAGCGCGACGAAAACGACCAGGTGGCGGCGCGTCAGCCGCTGCACGTTGTCGAGCAGCAGCTCGGCGGTGACGGTGTCGACGAAATCGGTGAACAGCACGATTAACGAGCGCCGGTCGAGCCGCGCGTGCAACGAGGTCAGGCCGAGCGTGAAGTTCGTCTCGTCGGTTCCGTACGCCAGATCGGCGGAGACGTGCTGCAGGTGCCGGAAGCGCGAGATCCCGCGCGCCGGCGCGACGAGATGGCCCGGCCGCGAGCCGAAGCTGTAGCTTCCGACGAGGTCGCCGCTGCGCAGCGCGAGCCAGCCGAGCAAAAGTCCGGACGCGATCGAATGGTCGAGCCGCGAGATCCCCTCGATCGGCTCGCGCATCAGGTGGCCGGTGTCGAACGCGAGCACGATCGGGTGGTTGCGCTCGGCGCGAAACTCTTTCGAAAGCAGCTTACGGTGGCGCGCCGAGTGCTTCCAGTCGATGAAGCGCGTGTCCATCCCGGGCGCGTACTCGCGCAGCGCCTCGAACTCCGAGCCTTCGCCACGCTGAAGCTGCACCTTGAAGCCGAGAATCGCGTCGCGCGTGGCGAGCTCGAACGCGGCCGAGCGCGAGGCGTGGATGCTCGGAACGATCTTCGCGCGGCGCTCGAGCGCGAAGGTGCGCGTCTGCTCGACGAAGCCGAGCGGCCCGCGCCAGCGCAGCCATACCGCGTCGGCCTGCACGATCCCGCGCCGATGCGGGACGATCGCCACGCTTGCGCTGCGCGCGTCGCCGGCGAGGGTGAAACGGCTTTGCGCGACGGACGGCTGCGCGTCGCCGCTCACATCGAACGTCACCTCGAACTCCGCCGGCGCGCGCCGCCGTTCGCCGGTATCGAGCGTCAGCTCCGCTGCGATCGGTTCGCCGACGTACCCGGTCTGCGGCAGCGCGAAATCGGCGCGCAGCAGCCGCGCCGGATAGGCGAGGAGCGCGTCGGTCGCGAGCACGATCAGCACCGCGAGCGAGGCGTCGAGCGCGAACGGCCACCACGCCGGTCGCAGCACGATCAGCAGCCACGGCAGCGGGAGCAGCGCGGCGAACACCATGACCGCCCTGCGCGTCGGCCGCATCATCATCGAGGAGCGGTGGTCCGGTCGATCGTCTGGCGCAGGATGCGATCGGCGGTCAGCCCTTCGATCTCCGCGGCCGCGTTCGGGATCACGCGGTGCCGCAGCGCCGGGAGCGCGAGCTCCTTGACGTCGTCGGGGATCACGAAGTCGCGGCCGCGCAGCACGGCGAGCGCGCGCGCCGACGAGGCCAGCATGTTCGCCGCGCGCGGCGATGCGCCGGTCTGCAAGCTCGCGTGATCGCGCGTCGAGCGGACGAGGTCGACGATGTACGCGACGATTTGATCGGTCAGCGTCACCTGCTCGACCGACGCGCGGATATCGCGCAATGCGGCGAGATCGGCGCGCGCGACCAGCCCGAAGTCGGCCAAATGCGGCATCGAGGAGCGCGCGCCGTGGCGGCGGACGATCTCCAGCTCTTCGTCACGGTCCGGGTAGTCGACGACGATCTTGAACAAAAAGCGGTCGAGCTGCGCCTCGGGGAGCGGATACGTCCCCTGCTGCTCGATCGGGTTCTGCGTCGCGATCACCATGAAGCCGTCGCCGAGCGGATAGTCGCGGCCATCGATCGTCACGACGCGCTCGTTCATCGCCTGCAGCAGCGCGGCTTGCGTCTTGGGCGGCGAGCGGTTGATCTCGTCAGCGAGGAGGAGCTCGGTGAAGATCGCGCCCTTCGTCAGCACGAACTCGTTGGTTTGAAAGTTGAACAGGTTGGTGCCGATCACGTCGCCCGGCATCAGGTCCGGCGTGAACTGAATCCGGCTGAAACGCAGCGTCAGCGCAGCGGCGAACGCTTGCGTGAGCAGCGTCTTCGCCGTCCCGGGAACGCCTTCGAGCAAAATATGCCCGCCGACGAGGAGGCTGGCGAGCATCAGCTCGAGCGCGTCGTCCTGTCCGACGATCGCCTTGCGCACCTCGCCTTTCAGCGCGTCAACGGTGCTGCGTACGTCGTCCAGATTCATCGAGTGCGTCTCTCCTCCAGGTGTGCATTGTTTGCGCGGCGGCGACGACGCTTGCGGCATCTTCGCCGGGGGCGGTTGCGGGCGCCGGACGGCCGGTGCGCGCGAACCACGCGAGCAGCTCGTCGCGCGAAAGCCCGCGCGGCGCGTGCAGATGCTGCGCGGTCTCGCGCAGCACCGCGTCGGCGTAGCGCTCGGCGACGAAGCGCAGCTTTCCGGCGGCGGCGAACAACCGCGCGCCGGTTTCGATCAGCGACGATTTTCCGGCCGCGAGCGCCGCCTCGCGCGGCTTCGGCGCGCCGAAACGCGCGCTGCCGGCCCACAGCAGCAGCGCGGCGGCGACGACGATCTGCAGCGTCACCAGCACGAACGGAAACGAGAGCAACAGCTGCAGCCCGCCGAACGGGCGCGAGACGTACCCGTGCACGACCTCGTCGAACACGACCGGTCCGGCGCGCTGCTCGCGCAGACTTCGCACGAGCCCAATCGCGATGAGCGCGTTGTCGCCGCGCGTGAGACCGTGATTCTCGAGCAAGTCGGGATCGGCGACCACGACGACCCGGCCGGACGGACCGTGCTGCAGCTCCCCGGCGACGATGCCCTCCGATACTTTCAGCCACGGATCGATCGCGGTCGAACGCACGAACTGCGGGAGCGCTATCGACGCCGTTCCGACCAGCGGTCTGATCGATTCCACCGGCTCGCCGAGCAGACGTCCGACCGTCGCGCCTTCGTCGACCAGACCGAGGACACGGTGGACGTCGCCGGTGTCGAGGAGCCTGTCGCGCGCGATCCAGTCCGGCCGCTCCGGATCGGCGCGCCCTTTGCGCTTCGGCAGCACGAGCAGTACAGCGGATGCGTGGTGCAGGACCGCGCGGACGTGCTCGAGCGTTTTGTCGTCGCTTCGCGGCTCGGCGATCACCACCACCGAGGCGTTCGCCGGCGGCCCCGCTCCGGACGTCCCTTCCGCGACCGGGATTCCGAGCCGCGAGAGCGTGTTGTACAGCGCCGCGTAGCCGAGCGCCGAGCGCGAGTAGATCGTCGGCTCGGTGTCGCCGGGCCGCTGCTGCGCCGTGTCGCGCGTCAAGAGGAAGAGCGAGAGCGCGCAGGCGAGCGCGGCGGCGGCAAGCCAAGCCGCGATGATTCGCACCGAAAAGAGCTGCGACGACTGCGGCGCACTCACGCGGCGCCGGCTCCCGGGGCGAAGACGCGAAAGCTCGCGCGCACAGCGTCGTAGTCTTCGCGCGCGGCGACGCGCTGCGCGAACCACGTGTGCTCGACGCGCCGGACCATCTCGCCCAGCGCACTTCGCTCGACATCGGGAAGACGCAGCGTTCGCACGATCTCGCGGCTCGTCAGCGCGTCGGAGAGCTCCGGTCCGACGCGGCGGCGCAGCATCGCGACCGCGTCGCTCAGCAGCTGGTGGATCGCCTCGGTGTAGCGCCCCGCCGCGGCAAGCTCGTCCGCGCTCGCAAGGCTCACCTGTAAGGCGCTGCGCGGCGCCCCCGGCGTTGCGACGCCTTCCGATGCCGTGAGCTTCGCCAGCGCGCTGCTGCGGCGGCGGCTCGCGAACGCATCGAACACCATCGCGGCGAGGAAAACGGCGGCAAACGCGAGCGCGATCCAACCGAGGGCCGGCGAAAGAGTACCGGGGTGAACCGACGGCGGCGGCGCGCTCGGCGTTCCGGCGCTCCCCTCTGCGTTTCCTCGCGTCTGCGTCCGAGACGGATCGCCCGGCAAGCTGTCCTGCACGCGCAGCTCGTGCGCGACGCTCGCGGCGATGGCGCGCGGATCGTCCGGCGCGGGCGCCGCACTGCACGGCGAGGCGCACGCGAGCGCCGCCGCGGCGAGCAACACGACGATCGCGCGCGCCGCGTTCACGGGATGACGGCGGGCGGCGGGGTGAGGAGCGGGCGCGGCTTGTCGAACGTCGAGCGCGGGAGCGTTTTCGGGAAACGCCAGCGCGAGAACCGCAGCTGCTCGTGCGCGACGCCGCCGCGCACGTCCGCCTGCGCGGTCGCGCTCCGCGCGACCCAGAACGCCTCCGACTTCGCGAACGTCACGCTTCCGGCGCCGCGCTGCCGCGAGGCGGTGAACGAGACGGTCTGCGGCAAAAAGGTCACGCCGTCGATCGTCACCTGCGTGAACGCGAGCGCCGGCGCCGTCACGGCTTTCGGCGTCAGATCGAAGACGTAGTCGACGTGCTTGCCGTCGCGGTGCGGGCCGGCGTAGGTGAATTCGTACGCGCTCGGTTTCGGTGAGAGTGCGGCGACGGTGTAGCGGTACGGGCGGCCGCGGAAGATTCGCACCACCGGCGTCGACGAGCGCGTCCCGTTCACCGCCAGCGTCTCGTCCCGCTCGTCGCCGCCGCTGCGAAAGATGCGGTGCGTTTGCTCCAGCGTGCGCGGCCCGCTCTGCACCAGCGTGTACTCGACGGTGAAGACGCGCGGATCGCGGACTTGCGCGACCGCGGCGGCGTATTTCGCGATCACCGCGCTCGGCGCAAGCACGGGTACCGGCGTCGGCGCGGGTGACGCGCCGGGAGACGGCACCGCCGCGAGGCCGGGACCGGCGAGCGCGAGCAGCAGCGCGATCACGCTGCGCGCAACAGGTCGCGAATCGCGGCGAGCGCGGCGTCGGCGCCGGACGGGTTCTTTCCGCCGCCCTGCGCTTGCGCCGGCGCGCCGCCGCCTTTGCCGCCGACGAGCGGCGCCGCCGCCTTGACGAGGTTTCCGGCGTGCACGCCCGACTTCACCGCGTCCTCGCTCGCGCTCACGAACAGCGAGGCGACGTCGCCGTCGGTCCCGATCAGCGCGACGACGCCGGACTTCATCCGGTCGCGGATCGCGTTGCCGAGCGCGCGCAGCGCTTCGGCGTTCGCCTCGCGCACGACGGCGGCGACGGCGCGAACGCGGCCCAGCTCTTCGGCGTTCGCGACGTAGCTCGCTGCATCGGCGGCGGCGAGCCGCGCCTTGAACTCGCTCATCTCTTTCTGCAGATTGCGCACGTCGGTCTGCAGCCGCTCGACGCGCTCGACCAATTCGTCCGGGCTCGCGGAGAGCGACTCGCTCAGCGTCGCGACGGTGTCTTGCTGCCGCTCGACATACGCCTCGGCCGCCTTCGAGACGATCCCTTCGATGCGGCGGACGCCGCTTCCGATCGAGCTCTCGCTGAGCATCACGAACAGCCCGAGCTCGCCGGTCGTGTGGGCGTGCGTTCCGCCGCAGAACTCGACCGACGGGCCGAACTGCACGACGCGGACGCGGTCGCCGTACTTCTCGCCGGCCATCGTGATCGCGCCGGTCGCCTTCGCTTCCTCGATCGGCAGCTCGTTCATCTGCTGGTGCAGATCGGCGCGGATCAGCTCGTTGACGCGCTGCGACACCGCGCGCCGCTGCTGCGGCGTGAGCGCGCCTTTCGGCGAGCGGAAGTCGAACCGCATCCGGTCGATCCCGACCCACGAGCCGGCCTGCACGATGTCCTCGCCGAGGACGTCCTTGAGCGCGCGCTGCAGCAAGTGCGCCGAGGTGTGATGGCGCCGGATCTCTTCGCGCCACTCGGGATAGACGCTGGTGTGCACGGCGTCGCCGACGGCGAGCACGCCGCTGACGAGCCGGCCGTGGTGCGCTATCGCTTCGCCGGCGAACTGCGTGTCGGTCACCTCGAACACCGCGCCGTTCGCGGTGGTGATCCGGCCGTGGTCGCCGACCTGTCCGCCCTTCTCCGCGTAGAACGAGGTGCGGTCGAGCAGAACCTGCGCTTCGGTCTCCGGCTCGATCGCGTCGACCTGTTTTCCGCCGGCGAGGATCCCCTGCACCGTTCCGTCGGCTTCGAGCCCGCCGTAGCCTTCGAACTCGGAGACGAGCGCCGGCGCGTCGCTGACGCTGATCGCCGCGCGCTTTCCGGCGGCGTCGCGGCGCGCGCGCTCGCGCTGCTCGTTCATCTTCTGCTCGAACCCGACCGAGTCGACGGCGACGCCGCGTTCGCTCGCGATCTCGCGCGTCAGCTCGATCGGAAACCCGTAGGTGTCGTGCAGCTCGAAGGCGTCTTCGCCGGAGATCAGCATCGTGCAGTCGCGGACCGCTTCGTCGATCATCGCTTCGAGGATCTGCATCCCGCGGTCGAGCGTGCGCATGAACCCGGCTTCTTCGGTGCGCAGCGCGTTCTGCACGTCGACGAGCCGTGCGCGCAGTTCCGGATAGCCGCTCTCGAGCGAACGCACCACGGCGCCGGCGAGGTCGGCCATGAAGTCGGCGGGATAACCGAGCAGGTGTCCGTTGCGGATCGCGCGGCGAATCAGGAAGCGCAGCACGAAGCCGCGGTCGGTGTTCGACGGATAGATTCCGTCGGCGATCAGGAACGTCGCGGCGCGCGCGTGGTCGGCGATGATCCGCCGCCGCACCAGCTGCTCGTCCGGCGCGAGCGAGGTCTTTCCGACCGGCGGCTGCGCTGCGATCAGGTCGGTGAACAAATCGGTCTCGTACATCGAGACCATGCCGTTCGCAACCGCCAGCATTCGCTCGAAGCCGGCGCCGGTGTCGATCGCCTTGCGCGGAAGCTCCGTCAGCTTGCCGTCCGCCGCGCGATTGTACTGCTGAAAGACGACGTTCCAGATCTCGACGTAGCGGTTCCCTTTGTTCGGGCCGTCGTCTTCGGGACCGGACGCGTTCTCGGCGCCGGTGTCGTAGAAGATCTCGCTGCACGGACCGCACGGCCCGGTCGCGCCCATCGTCCAGAAGTTGTCTTCGTCCCAGCGAGTGATCCGCGCCGGATCGAGCCCGATCTCGTTCTCCCAGATCCGCTGCGCTTCGTCGTCGGAGACGTGCACCGTGACGTACAAGCGCGCTGGGTCGAGCTTCATGACCGTCGTCAGAAACTCCCAAGCGAAGCGGATCGCCTCGGACTTGTAGTAGTCGCCGAACGAGAAGTTTCCGAGCATCTCGAGAAACGTGCCGTGCCGCCCGGTCCGCCCGACGTTCTCGATGTCCGACTTCGCGCCGGCGACGCGCAGGCAGCGCTGCACGGTAACCGCGCGCGGTGCCGGCGCCGGCGAGTCGCCGAGGAACACCGGCACGAACTGCTCCATCCCCGCGATCGTGAACAGCGTGGTGCTCATCTCGTCGGGGATGAGCGAAGCCGACGGCAGATGCTTGTGCCCGTTCCGCACGAAATAGTCGACGAACGCTTGACGGAGTTCTTGCGAAGTCATGGCCGACCCGTCAGGTTCGCCCCGGGCGGCCCGGTCCACTCCCTACGCGCCGGCGGCCTCCGGCTCGTGCGCGGGAGCGGCCCGCCGCAACCGCATCCAGCCGTACGCGGCGGCCAGCACGACGAACAGCGCGATTCCGATATAGCGGAACGCCGCGCCGGCGCCGAGCGCGGCGAAGGCGATCGCGCTGAGCGCGCGCAGGTTTGCGCCGTCGACGCCGGCCTGCGCGCGCGCGGTGCGGAACGACACGACGGCCCGCACGCCTTGGTAGAGCGCACACGCCTCGATCGCGCCGACCAGCAGCATCTACTTCTCTTGCAGGAAGTTCTTCAGCTTCTCGAGCGCCTTCTGCTGGAGGCGCGAGACGTGCATTTGCGAGACGTTCAGCCGCTTCGCGATCTCGGTCTGCGAGACGCTTTCGTAGAAGCGCAAGTACAGGATCACACGCTCGCGGCCGGTCAGCACTTGAAACGCGCGCTCGAGGTTCGCGCGATCTTCTAACAGCTCCAGACCGGCGTCGTTTTGCCCGACGTAGTCCGCCAGCGTCTGCGACTTCTTGTCGCCTTCGCCGTTCAGCTCCGTGTCGAGCGAGAGCAAGTTGTAGGCCTGACCGAGCTCCTGCGCTTCGAGGATGTCTTCTTCCGAAGCGCCGAGGTGCTGGGCGAGCTCCCCGACGGTCGGCGAATGGCCGAGCTTCACCGTCAGCTTTTCGATCGCGCGGTTGACGCTGAGGTTGAGCTCCTGCAGCCGGCGCGGGACCTTGACCGCCCAGCCCTTGTCGCGGAAATAGCGCTTGATCTCGCCGACGATGGTCGGCGTCGCGTAGGTGGTGAACTCGACGCCGCGCTCCAAATCGAAGCGGTCGATCGCTTTGAGCAGGCCGACGGTGCCGACCTGAATCAAATCGTCGAGCGCCTCGCCGCGGTTGGCGAACTTCACGGCGAGGTAACGGACGAGGTTGAGGTGCGCGACAACGAGCTCGTTGCGCAGCCGGTCGAATTCGCTGACGCCCGAGTGATCGGGACCGCTGTCGAGCCCGCGGTTGGTCCGCAACTCGGCAAACCGTGCGAATGCTTGGCGCGCACGGTTGCGGTCCCAACGTTCCTCGTCGACGTGAGGAACCGAGGAAGACATGACTACGGGGTAACGCGCTTGGTCATCACGAGTTCCGTGCCGAGACGCGGATCGCTCGTGTACTCGACGCCGTCCATCAGCGCACGGATGAGAAACACACCTAGCTCTTCGGTGCGGCCTTCTTCGATGCCGCCCGGTTTGACCGATTCCAAATGGGGCCCCGGGGCGTGATCGCGGACGGTGACCTTGAGCTGGTCCTCCAGGGCGTCGCAAACGATCTCGATGGTGCCGGCATCGATGCCGCCGGCGGCCTGGATCGAGTTGGTGCAAGCTTCCGCGATCGCGAGCTTGATGTCTTCGATCTCGTCGACCGAGAACCGCAGCCGGCTGGCCACGGCGGCGACGGCGAGCCGCGCGACGGCGACCCACTCGGCGCGGCCGGGAATCTTCAGCTCGACGGTGCCGTGGGAAGACACTTCGACCGGCTGCGCCGAGGTGCTCACACCAGCGCCTTCATCGCGCTCTGCTCGTCGTCGAAGATCCCGAAGATCTTCACCAGCCCCGTGATGTCGAAGATCTTTTTGATCTGCGGGTTGGTGCAGACGAGGTTCACCGAACCGCCGTGCTCCCGGACGCGCTTGAGCCCGCCGATGAGAACGCCGAGACCGGTCGAGTCGATGTAGCGCACCTTCTCGAGGTTGATCACGAGGTTGTAGTGCTCTTGATCGATCAGCTCGGTGATCGCGTCCTTCACCTTCGGTGAGGTGTAGACGTCGATCTCGCCGGTCAGGTCGACGACGTAGGCGTCTCCCTCGGACTCGCGGACGTTGACTTTGATATCCACCGTTTCTCCTAGCTTACGCTTTCGCTGTCGTTTTCGAGGGTGCTGCGCTGGCGCGATGCGGCGTCCTTGCCTTCCGCAATCGCTCCGTCGATCCGGGCTTTCGCCTCCGCAACGATAGTACGCCCGCGAGCGAGAAGGTCGCCGGCGTCGCCGGCGGTGTCGCGCGCGCGTTCGCCCGCTTCGCGCGCTTTCGCGAGAAGCAGGTCGCGGGTGTCCTCGCCCGTCTGGGGAGCGAGGATCATGGCAAGCGTGGCTCCGGCGATGGTTCCGATGACAAGGCCGGCGACGAAGCCGGAGACCCCACCTCCGCCTTCACGTTCGTCAGCCACCCGAAGCTCCTCCATCTGCCGACGAGCCTCGCCTGCCGCCGACGAGCCGCCGAATCCCGGCGGTCACGCCGGCGAGCGTCGATCCGACGTTGACCAAGGCGGGCGAGATGGCGTCAGACGCAAGCTTGGCCGTGTTGCCGACGCTGGCAGCGACGCTCTCCAGCGTCGTCACGACGGCGCCGAGCTTGGCGACGGTCGTTTCCGCGGTGCCGGCGATCCCGTCGACGTGCCCGAGCGTCTCGACGACGGGCCCGGAGATCGCGGCGAGCTGCCGATCGACCTCATCGAGGGTGCCGTTCAACCGAGTGAAGAGCCGAGCCAACGCCGAGCACACGATAAAGACGCCGATGCCGAAAAGCAGCAAGCCGACCCCGACGCCGACATCCAAAACGATCGCCCAGTCGAAACCCGAACTCAAAACCGATCCTCCGCGTGCTCGCTAGAGCCACGGTCGGCCCTTTCCCACAATTGCGTTTGGCTACACGGACAGCGGCGTTCGCACGCTCGCAACGAGCGCAGGCAGCGCGCGAAGCACCTCGTCGATCTCGCTCGACGTGGTGGTGCGGCCGAGCGAGAAGCGGATCACACTACGACGATGCCGATCGTCGAGCCCGATTGCGGCAGCGACGTGACTCGGCTCGAGCGAGCCGGCAGCGCACGCGCTTCCCGCCGAAGCTGCGATGCCTTCGAGGTCCAGCCGGATCAGCAGCGCGTCCGAAGGCGCATCGGCGAATGCGACGCTGAGGATCGTAGGGAGCCGCGGCGCGCCGGCGCCGTTCACGACCGCATCGGGGATCGCCGTGAGGATCCCGGCTTCGAGCCGGTCTCGGAGCGCGGCGGCGCGTGGCGCCGTCTCAGGCCGCTCGGCCTCGGCGAGCGCCAGCGCCGCGGCGAAGCCGGCGATCCCGGCGAGGTTCTCCGTCCCGGCCCTCAGCCCGTGCTCCTGGCCGCCGCCGACGATCAGCGATTCGAGCGGGGTCCCGCGCCGGACGTACAGCGCGCCCACGCCCTTCGGGCCGTTGAACTTGTGGCCGGAGAGCGTGAGCAGATCGACGCCGAGCGTCTCGACCTCGAGCGGAAGCCAGCCTGCTGCCTGGACCGCATCGGTATGGAAGAGGACGCCGCGCGCATGCGCGATCCCGGCCAGCTCGCGCACCGGCTG
>DASZGA010000128.1:0-2548 GCA_035939295.1 Candidatus Elarobacter sp.
CGATCTCCTTGACGAAACCGCGCTTCCAGCCTTTGAGGGCGAAGAGCAGCGCGATCCCGCCGATCACGAGATCGGGCCAGGTCACGTGCGCTGCACCGCGCCGAAACGCTCGCGCAGCTTCGCGACGATCCGCGCCATCGCAGCGTCCGCGTCCTCGTCGGTCAGCGTCTTGTCGTCGCTCTGGAGCACGATCCGCAGCGCGAGTGACTTCTTTCCTTCCCCGACCTGCGGGCCGCGATACTCGTCGAACACCATTGCGCTGCGCACGAGCGGATCTTCGCGCACGGCGTCGGTGAGATCGCCGGCTGGCACGTTGAGCGGCACCACCACGGCGAGGTCGCGGTCGACCGGCGGGAACTTCGAGGGCGGAACGTACTTCGGCGTTACATACGGCGGCAGCGACCCGACGAAGAGCGTCGCGAGCGCCGTCGTGTCGGCGACGTCGTACTCGCGCGCGAGCCGCGGATCGACGACGCCGACGTAGCCGACCAGCGTCTCGCCGACGCGCAACGCCGCCGTCTTCCCCGGGTGCAGCGACGGAAAGGCACCACGCTCGGCGCGCGCATCGACACCGGTTGTGCGTCGGAGCAGCGCCAACACGTCGGATTTCAATCGGCCGAACGCGGACTCGCCCCCGGCATGCAAGGCGGTGAGCTGCACGCTCTCGCGCGGGTCGGGATCATCCTTCGAGAAGACGTGGCCGAGCTCGAAGATGCGGTACGGCCGCACGGCGCGGTCGCGCGCGGTGAACTCGAGCAGCGCCGGCGCGATCGAAAAGCGCAGCCAGCGCTGGTCCTCGCTGAGCGGGTTCATCACCTCGACCGGCTCGTCGACCGGGATCCCGCTCGCGCGCCAGCGCTCGGCGACGGTTCCCGATTGCAGCGAGAGCGAGAGCGCCTCGTCGTAGCCGAGCCCGGCGAGCGTGTTCGCGAGCGCGTTCTCGCGGTCGAACTCGTCGCTGTCGATCTCTTGCGCAGCGACCGGCGGGACCTCGGCACGGACGCGGTCGTAGCCGACGACGCGCGCGACTTCTTCGACCAGATCGGCGGCGATCAGTACGTCGCCGCGCCAATACGGCGGCGTCACGACGAAATCCGCGCCCTCACGCGCGACCTTGAACCCAAGCGACGTCAGCGCGCGCTCGATCTCCGCGTCGCTCACCTCGAAGCCCAGAAGCCGTTGCACTTCGCCCGCGCGCAGCGTGACCGGCGCCGCATCGACGACGGGTTTCCCCGCCGCCTGCGGCATCTTCACGCTGCCGCCCTCTTGTTCGAGCAGATGCGCCGCGCGTGCCGCACCGACGTCGGCGAGCGCGAGCGGGAGCGACTTCTCGAATCGGGCCGACGCCTCGGTGCGCAGCTTCAGCGCGATCGAGGCGCGTCGAATCCGCGGGCCGGTCCAGTTGGCAGCTTCGATCAGCATCTCGCTGGTCGTCGGCTCGACCTCGCTGCGCATTCCGCCCATGATTCCGGCGAGCGACGTCGGGCCCTGTTCGTCGGCGATGATGATCGCGCGCGGATCGAGCGTGCGCTCTTGTCCGTCCAACGTGACGAAGCGTTCACCGTCGCGCGCGTCGCGCACGAACAAATGCTTCCCGGCGACGTGATCCCAGTCGAAGAAGTGCATCGGCTGGCCGACCTCGAGCATCGCGAAGTTCGAGATGTCGACCAAGTTGTTGATCGGGCGCTGTCCCGCGAGCGCAAGCCGGATCCGGATCCACGCCGGCGCGGGACGAACGCGCAGCCCGCTCACGCGCTGGTAGACGAAGCGCTTGCAGTCGACCGTCTCGATCGTCACCCGCGCATCGTCGCTGTCGCCGTCGTACTGCACGTCGGTGGGCGGCTCGCGCAGCGCGACGCCGTACGACGCGGCGAGCTCGCGCGCCAGCCCGACGATCGAGAGCGCGTCGGGCCGGTTCGGCGTGACGTCGACTTCCAACACCGGTTCGGTCAGCCGGAAGTATGTGATCACGTCCGTCCCGAGCGGGATCGACGGATCGAGCTGCATGATCCCGTCCTCGAACCAATCCGCCGGCAACCCGATCTCTTCGGCCGAGATCAGCATCCCCTCGGAGTCGACGCCGCGCATCTTCCGCGGTGCAATTTTCAACCCGCCGGCCAGCTCCGCGCCGATCTTCGCAACCGGCACGATCTGCCCTTCAGCGACGTTCATCGCTGCGGTCGCGATCAACAGCGTCTTCTCGCCGCCCACGTCGATCGTGCACAGCTGCAAGCGGTCCGCATTCGGATGCCGCTCCAGCTTCACGATCTTCCCGACGACGACGTTGGTGAGGTGCGGCCGCGTCTCGACTTCGTCGACCGGAAACCCGAGCGTCGCCAGCCGCGCAACGATCTCGTCGGCGCTCGCGGGCAGGTCGGCGTAATCACGCAGCCACGCGATCGGAAGACGCACGTTACGCCAGCTCTTTCGCGAAGCCCGGCGCGTTCTCGATGAACACGCGGATGTCGTTGATGTCGTGGCGCTTCATCGCGATCCGTTCCAAGCCGCAGCCGAACGCCCAGCCCGTCACCTCGTCGGGATCGTAGCC
>DASZGA010000129.1:0-35855 GCA_035939295.1 Candidatus Elarobacter sp.
CCGGCGATGCGGAGCCCGCCGACGACCTTGACGTCGGGCTTGTAGGCCGGCAGATCGCCCAAATCGTTGGTCGACTGCGCGCCGGCGCCGGCGGCGAACAACACCGGCAGCGCGCACAGCAGCGCGGTCGATACCGCGCGGAGGGACGTTCGCGAGAAAGGATTCACGTGATCTTCTCCTGGTCGGACGATTGCATGGAAGGTAAACGCTACTCCAGCTTTGCGAGCTGTTCGCGGACGGTGCTCGCCGGAAGCGGCAGATAGTTGCCGTCCTGGGCGACGATCTCTTGGCCTTCGCGGCTGAGCACGAAGCGCAAGAACTCCTTGAGCTTCGGGTCGAGCCGCGTCTTCGGCGCGCGGTTCAGGTAGATGTAGATGCTGCGGACGAGCGGATAGCTGCGGTTCTCGAAGCTCTCGCGGCTCGGCACCACGTACGGCCCGCCGTCGCGTTCCGCGAGCGCGACCGGCTTCAGCCCGGGGACGTTGCGCGCTTGCGGAACGACCGTCCACGCGATCCCGTACTTGTCGTGCGCGAGCTCGTCGGCGAGCATGTGGTGCAGACCGCCGCGCTGCGCGGGATCGTCGTCGCCGATCATCTTGCTGCCGGTCTCGACGTACTCGCGGTAGTTCGGGTTCCACTTGTCGCTGTTGTGCAGCACCTTCAGTTGAAAGAATCGCGCGGTGCCGGATGGCGCATGGCCGTAGGTCTGGATCGGCTTGTTCGCCCAGTCACCGGTCAGCCCGAGCTGACCCCAGGTGCGGATGTTGCCGTCGCTCCCGCGACCGCCGGCGAGCGTCCACTTGAAGCCGACCAGACCGCCGGTGCGCTCGGCGCCGAAGATCCCGTCGAGCTGCTTCATCGTGAGCTTGTCGACCGGGTTGTCCTTGTTGACGTAGACCACGAGACCGTTCGAGCGTCCCTCGACGTCGTACGCGCCGCTCGCGACCGTGACCGCGGTCAGGTTGTAGCCGTACGTCTCGTAGAACGAGAGCGTCTCGGTGATGATCGGCTCGCCGCCGTCCGGCGCGAGATCGGCGGCGCCTGTGACCAGCGCCGGGATCGCAGCATCGCTCGTCGGCAGCTTGTCGTCGAACCGCACCGCCGGCTGGTATCTCTGAAACGCCGTCTCCCAGCGTTTGAGCACGCCGCCGAGCCCGAAGCCGAAGTTCCTGATCGTCCCGGAGACGTGCTCTTCGGCGCGGTACTGCGGCAGGTCGGCGCGCTGCCCTGCGGGCGCGACGCTTTGCGCGTTCGCACGTGCGGTGAACGCGAGCATCACGACGGCGACCGCGGCGAGCCGGTGCATCAACGGCGCTTTCGTCTACTTCGCGAGCGCGTCGAGCTTCGCCAGCTGCTCGCGCGCGGCAGCGGCGGTCAGCGGCAGGTACTTGCCGTCGCGCATCACCTCGGCTTGACCCTCGCGGCTCACGACGAAGCGCATGAACTCCAGCACCTTCGGATCCATCGGCTTGTTCGAGGCACGATCCGCGTACATGTAGATCTCGTCGATCAGCGGGTAGGTGCGGTCGTGGATCGTCTCGATCGTGTACGGCACGTACGGTCCGCCGTCGTTCACCGCGATCGGGAGGATCTTGAAGCTCGGCTGCGTGGTGTCGCGGCCGAGGCTCGTCGTCGGCGCGGCGATGTACGCGATCCCGAGCGGGTCCTTGGCGAGGTCTTCGTTGAGGCCGCGCTCGAGCTTGCCTTTGTCGGAGACGTAGTTCGCGTAGATCTTCAAGTGCTCGTTCCACTTGTCGCTCGACTTGAGGATCTTGTCCGACATCTCCATCGCTTGGTGGTAGCGCAGGTTCAGGCCGTAGACGTGGATCGGCTTGTTCGCCCATTCACCGGTGAGCCCGAGCTGGCCCCAGGTACGAATGTTCGCCTCCGGCCCGCGCGCGTATTGCGGCCGCCAGCTCGTTCCGTCCCAGCCGCCGGCGCGTTCGGCGCCGAAGATCCCGTCGAGCTGCGCGAGCGTCAGGTGCGCGATCGGGTTGTCCTTGTTGACGACGATTCCGAAGCCCGGATTCCAGCCCGGCACGTCGTACGAGCCGGTCGCGGTCGTGATCTCGACCGGATCGCGGTCGGTGTAGCGCTGGAACATCTCCAGCTCGGAGAACGTGATCTTGCGGCCGATCCCGAGATCGCTGACGCCGAAGACGAGCGCGGGAACCGCGGCGAGCGTCGTCTTCATGTGAAAGTCGAACGTGACGCCGGGATGGTATTTTTGAAACGCGCGCTCCCAGAAGCCGCCCAGCATCCCGTCGGTGATGTAGTTGCTCCCCCAGATGCGGATCGTTCCGCTGACCTTCTGCTTGGGAACGTAGTCGGGGATTCCGCTGATGTCCCACTTCGTCGTGTACGCGACGGTGCGGCCGCGCGCGGTCATCATCTTCGCGCGCGCCGCCTGCATGTCGAGACCTTCTGTTGATTGCACGCTCTGCGCGGGCGCGGGAACAGCCGGCGCGAGCATCGCGCACGCGCACAGCAGAGCGACGAGAACAGCTTTTGACATCTGACTACCTTTCGAGGAGCCGGCCGGCACGTTCGCGCGCGGGTTCGACCCGGAACGATTTGACGGGTTGGGGGGCGTTGCGGCGGCGCCGCAGGTTCTTGCGCAGGAAGCTGTCGATGCCGGCGTAGCCGATCACCGCCATGCCGAGCATCCCGGCCAGCATGATCAGCTGCACGGGAAGACCGCCGGCGCGACCGGTGTGCACCGCGAGCGCCCAGTAGTAGAGCTTCGAACCGGCGTTGAGCGTCACCCACGGGCGGAACTCAACGACCTTGCCGGTGATCGCGTCGACGAAGACGTAGTTGCGCGCGTCGCCGTGCGGCGCGGGCGACGTGACGATCCCGATCTCGACCGGCTGGCCCTTGGGCGCGTAGTGGATCGAGCCCCACAGCAGCGGTCCGCCGACCAGCGCGCGCGCTTCGCGCCAGGCGGTCTGCATCGCGATCGGCTTCGCCGCGGCGTCGTGGTGCGCGGCGCGCGCTTTCGCGGCGGCGGGCTTGTGCGCGTCTTCCGTCATGTCGGTCGTTCCGGTGACGGTGAAGAGCGCGCTCTTCGCCCAGCCGAGCGAGAGCGGAACCGCGGTCAGCGCGACGACGAAGATGATCGCGCTCGCGTACGCACCGGTCGTCGTGTGCAAGCGCAGCGCGAGCGCGCGTCCCTTCAGCTTGCGATCGAATGTGAGCGCGTGCTTCCACGCGGCCTTGCGCCGCGGCCACCACGCATACAACCCGCCGACGACCAGCAGCGAGGCGAGGACGAGCGACGTCGTCCCGATGATCGGCATCGCGGCGGAAGCGGGGAGGAACTTGAACTTGTGCAGCGCCTCGGCGGTGCCGTAGAGCCCGCCGTACCGAGGCTGATCGCCGAGCACCTTCCCGCTGCACGGGTCGACGTAAACTTGGTCGGCATCGGAGAAGCGCACCATCGCCGACGCGGTTTGCGAACCGTACAGATAGACGTACGTCAGCTTCGCGCCCGGGTGGAATGCGCGCGCGGCGGCGGCGAGCGTGTCGACCGGCAACGGGTTTGTGCAGGCGGGGACGACGAGCAGCCGCGGATACGTGACCGGGTCGAGGACGGGCCGCAGCACGATCCACCCGCCGGTGAGCGCCAAATAGAGCGCGACGAGACCGATCGTCACCCCGGTCCAGCGATGGACCTGGATGACGGCGGTTCGGATGCGTGCGCTCACGGCGATCCGGCGAAGCGCACGCTGAACGAGACGGTCCGCGGGGCGCCGACGCCGAGCGCGCCGTTGACGGCCGAGCTCCAGTAGCGCTTGTTGCCGCAGTTCCGGCAGTTCAGGTTGAAGACGACACGGCGGTCACCGATCAGCTTGCTGTAGGTCATCCCGAAGTTCGTCAGCGTCACGCCCGGAATGATCGCCTGGTCCTGCGGGTTGATCTCGCGCTCGCCGCTCGACTGCAGACCGCCGCTCAATTGCAGCCCCGGCGCGAACGCCGGCGCGTAGGCGAGCCCGACGTTTCCGCTGAGCCGTGGCGAGTTCTCCGGGATCTTACCGTTGACGGTCGGGTCGTTGGGCGCGTGCTGCGTAGCGTTCATGTACTGCCCGCCGGCCTGGAACACCAAGCGCGGCGCGACCGGCACGTTCAGCGTCGACTCGATGCCGGTGAACGTCGTGGTCCCGTTGAGCCCGAAGATGTTCGTGACCGGGTCGGTCGTCGCGTTGGCGCGGTCGATGGTGAACCAGGCCAGAGACGCCGCGAACCCCTTGGGGCCGGTCGTGCGGACGCCGATTTCCTTTTGCGTCGCGGGCGCCGGCGGCAGCACCGCGAAGGCGTTCTTCGCGTTGATCGGCGCGGTCGGGCTCTCCTCGAGCGACTTGACGTAGCTTCCGTAGAGCGAGACGTTTCGGCTGAGATCGACGATCGTGCCGAGCGCGGGCGCCAGGAAGGATGTCGTCGAGTGGTTGACCTTCTTGGTCGCCGTCGTGTCGTCGGCGGTGTAGTTGATCTCGCGCAACCCGCCGGTGATGTGAACGCGCCGCGCGAACGTCACCGAGTCCATGAAGTAGTAGTCGTAGTCGCGGCTGTTCTGCGGCTGGTACTGCACCGGGCCGGTCGGCGCGACCGGCGCGGGCTCCATGACCGGGTTGTAGATGTTCTGCTTGAACGTGACCGACGGGTTGACCGGATTGTTCGCCAGGCGTTCGTTGCGCGTGTAGCCGAGCGTGAACGCGTTCGAGAAGAAGTCGCCGTGCTGCGCTTTGAACGTCGTCGCCAAGTTGGCGTAGGTGTTCGTGTAACGCTGGTCCCGAATGAGCGTCACGGTCTCGGTGCCCTTGCCGGTCACGACGTTGTAGGCGCCGATCTGCGAGACGTCGCGATGGTCGCGGTACGCATCGGATCGCCCGAGGTCGAGCGAGACCGTCGCCGCGTCGTTCACGCGGACGTCGGCGCGCAGCGCCACGTTCTGGCCGCCGCCGACCGAGCGGGCCCAGTCGCCCGAGAGCAGGCTCGTCGGATCGGGGATGCGGGGCAGGACGATGCGGCCGTCGGCGCCGGCCTTGTTCTGCAGCAGCGACGAGTTCTCGACGATGTTCATCCCGAACTTCTCGTACGCGAGCCGCAAGCGCGCGTTGTCGGTCGTGTAGTCGGCGGTCATCGCGCCGACCCAGCGCGTCCCGCCGGTGTCGCGCGCGTACCCGCCGGTCTCGCCGCCCGCCAGGTTCACGCGGAAGCCGAACTGGTTGCGGTTGCCGAACTTGCGGCCGACGTCGACGCCGCTGATCGCCTGGCCGAACCCGTTCGCCGCGAACGAGACTTCGTTGATCGGCCGGTTCGTCGCGCGCTTGAGCACGTAGTTGATGATCCCGGCCGGGGATGCGAGACCGTACTCCAGCGCGCCGGCACCTTTGAGGACTTGCACCCGCTCCTTGTCCTCGGTCGACATGATGACGTTGTTGTTGATCGGCAGGGCGCCGTCGAGGCGGTACCCGGTCGTGCTGTTGAGGTGAATTCCGCGGATCTGCAGGTTGTCGGCGCCGCCGCCGGCTTTCGCGTCGGCTTGCGCGACGCCGGGGACGTTCTTGATCGCGTCGTACGTGTTCTGCGCGTTCGAGGACTGCAGCTCGTCGCGGCCGATCGTCGTCTTCGTCGCAACGCTGCCGCCTTCGACCGTCGGCCCCGACGACCCCGAGCCCGGCGCGGCTCCGGCCGGCGTCGTTTTCGCGGCCGGGTCGACGCGCGCGAGCTGCTTCTCGAGCGCCGTCAGACGTGCGTCGATCGCCTGCACGTCCGCGCCCGGCTGCGCCCGCTGCGCCTTGAGCGCCTTGATCTCGGCCTTCAGCGCTTCAGCGTTCGCGCGTGCGGGAGCGGTTGCGGTCGCCTCCGGAGCGGCAAGCGCCGGCGGCACGGCGGGCGCGAGCACGGCGAACGCGCACGCCAGGGCTGCTGAGACGGTGATCTTTGCCACGATGCGGCCTTTCAAAGACACGTAGTGACCGTGCGTTACGGCCTGAAACATCACCCGTGTTTTGGCGTGAGACTTGCCTGCGCGAAGCGCGCGAGGTTATTTGGCGGGTTCGAACAGCGCCGCGTACGAAGGAATCTTCTTCTCGAGCTCGTCGCGCAGGTTGACGGCAGCCATGAAGTACTTGCGCTCGTCGTTCGCGCTCGGGGTGTCGTTCTTGAACGCGTAGACGATCAGGCCGATGTTCTGCGCCGAGGCGTCGCGCAGCGGCAGAAGCACCACGAACTTCTTCTGCGGGTCGTTGGTGCGATGCCAGCGCGGGTCGACGATCGTGATCCCTTTGGTGCTCACGTCGATGTCGTCGGGATCGTCGGGGTTCCCGATCCGCTCCGGGAACGAGCCCGCGAACATCGTGTAGACTTTGGTCATCTTCGGCGGGACGCCGTGGAAGGTGACGCTGAGGAGCTCGGGATGCGCGGCCATGATCTGGTCCGAGAGCGCCTGCGCGTAGATCTTGCTCGCGGGCGGGGTCCAGTTCTTCTCCGCGGCGCCGGCACTCGTGGCGCCGAAGACGACGGCCGAGGAAAGCGCGACCGCGAACGCGGTTTTGACGAACGATGTCATGGTGTCGGTAATCCTCTCGGTTCGCAGTTAGTCGAGCTTCTTGAGCTCTTCTTGGACGGTCTCGGGGGTGAGCGGGATGTAGACGCCCTCTTTGGCGACGACGTCCTGCCCTTCGCGGCTGAGCACGAGCTTCAAGAACTCTTTGACCTTCGGCTCGAGCGGTTTGCCCGGCGGCCGGTTCACGAAGATGTAGACGTAGCGGCTCAGCGGATATTTGTGCTGGTAGACGTTTTGCAGCGTCGGCATGACGAACGGCTCGCCGGGGTTCTGCGCGAGCGGGACGACGCGCACGTTCGGCGTCACGTTGGCGAGCAGCGCGTACGTCAAGCCGCCGGGGTGAGTCGCCATGTCTTCCGCCGCGACGGTGAACGCGTGCGTGAAGCCCTTGCCCTTGACGAACTCGATGTTGTTCTTGTAGTCGCCGCCTTCCATCACTTGCGCCTTGAAGAACTGCTCGATCCCGTTCGGCGATTTGAGCCCGTACAGATGGATCGGACGGTCTTTCCACGCACCCGTCAGGCCGAGGTCGCCCCACTTCGAGATGTCGGCGTGTCCGCGCTTGCGCGTCGTCGAGTAGATCGCGTCGAGCTGCGCCATCGTCAAACCGGGGACCGGGTTGTCCTTGTCGACCAGGACGATCGACGTCGCGGTCTTCCCGAGCGACCCGACGCTGCCGGTCGCTACCTTGATCGCGAACGGCTTGTAGCCGAACTTCGCGACGAACGCCTGCTCTTCGGCCGGCAGCATCTCGCGGCCGACCGGGGCGAGATCGGCTCGGCCGGAGATCAAACCGGGCGCGCCCGATCCCGACGACTTCGCTTCCATCGTCACCGAGAGCCGCGGATACGCCTTGCGGTACAGCTTGGCCCAGCCCAGTGTGATCTCGTCCATGACGTCGGCGCCGACGAGCGAAAGTTCTTCCTCCGGAACCGAAGTGACGGGCCCCGGCTTCCAGCTCGGGATCGCCGGGTCGACCTGCAAGTGGTGCTCGACTTCCGCGTACTTGAGCGCCATCGCCGCCGGCGGAGCCATCGTCAGGAGCGCTGCTGCGCAGAGCCCGGCGGCGACAAGCTTGTGGCGGACGACCAACATGGACATCGGGCACCTCCGGCAGTAATTTCGCTGAACTGTACCGGAGGCAACCTTTCAGTAACCTTTCAGAGAGAATTTTTCTGCCGTCCCGGCCGGTGAAAGGTTGCAGAAAGGTTCTATCGACCATACTGCACCGCAAGGCGTCGCCGGGGCCACCGGCCGGGGCCGCACCGAAACGGAGAGAGACGATGCGCATTCGAGCCTTGGTGATGCTGGCGGCGTTCCTCGCATTCACCGTCGCCATGCCGACCGGCGCGCGCGCCGCCGACAAGGTTCGCATCATGGTCGGCGGGGTCGAGAAGCAGATTTACCTTCCGGCGAAGCTCGCCGAGCAGCTCGGGTATTTCAAAGACGAAGGGCTCGACGTCGAGCTCCTGAGCGAACCCGCCGGCGTCAATGCCGAGGACGAGCTGCTGGCTGGAGCGGTGCAAGGCGTGGTCGGGTTCTACGACCACACGATCGACTTGCAGTCGAAGGGCAAGTTCGTCGAATCCGTCGTTCAGCTGAGCCACGCTCCGGGCGAAGTGGAGCTGGTCGCGACGAAGCAGGCGAAGTCGATCAAATCGCCGGCCGACTGGCGCGGCAAGACGCTCGGCGTCACCGGCCTCGGCTCCTCGACGAACTTCCTCACCCAGTACATCGGGCTGAAGTACGGGCTCAAGCCCGGCGACTTCACTTCGCTCCCGGTCGGCGCCGGCAACACGTTCATCGCGGCGATTATGCAAGGGAAGATCGACGGCGGGATGACGACCGAACCGACCGTCTCGCGGCTGCTCAAGACCGGCGAAGCGCAGATCCTAGTCGATCTGCGCACCGAGGAGCAGACGAAGAAAGTTCTCGGCGGAACGTATCCGGCGGCGGCGCTCTACATGCAGACCGGCTGGGTCGACAGCCATCGCGAGGTGACGCAGAAGCTGGCCAATGCGTTCGTCCGCAGCCTGCGCTTCATCGCGACGCATTCCGCGGCGCAGATCGCCGACAAGATGCCCGCCGACTACTACGCGGGCGACAAGGCGATGTACATCAAGGCGCTGGCGGGGAGTAAGTCGATGTTCACGACCGACGGGCGGATGCCGGAGAGCGGTCCGCGGACCGTCCTCGCGGTGCTCGCCGCGTTCAGCCGGACCGTGAAGGGCAAGAACATCGATCTCGCGCGCACCTACACAAGCGAGTTCGTCACCGCGGCGCGCAAGACGGCGGCTCGGTAGCGCGATGTCGACGCTTGCCGCGGCCGACACGCCGGCCATCGAGCTCGCCGGCGTGACCCGCCGCTTCGTCTCGCCGACCGGCAAGTCGCACACCGCGCTGCACGACTACAGCATGACGGTGCGCCGCGGCGAGTTCGTCGCGATCGTGGGCCCGACCGGTTGCGGCAAGTCGACGACGCTCAACCTCATCACCGGGATGGCGAAGCCGAACGCCGGCCAGGTCTCCATCATGGGAAAGGCCGTCACCGGCACCGATCCGCGGATCGGCTTCGTGTTCCAGACCGACGCGCTCTTTCCGTGGCGCAGCGTCCTGCGCAACGTCGCGGCGGGCCCGCTCTTCCGCGGCGTTCCGAAGGAACAGGCGTACGCCACGGCGCGCGAGTGGATCGCTCGCGTCGGGCTGGTGGGATTCGAGAACCACTACCCGCACCAGCTCTCCGGCGGGATGCGCAAGCGCGTCACGCTGGCCCAAACCTTCATCAACGATCCCGAGATCTTGCTGATGGACGAACCGTTCAGCGCGCTCGACGTGCAGACGCGAATCGTCATGCAGGACGAGCTGCTCGCGATCTGGTCGCGCTCGAACGCCTCCGTCGTCTTCGTCACCCACGACCTCGAAGAGGCCATTGCGCTCGCCGACCGCGTCTACGTTCTCACCGCCGGGCCGGCGACGGTCAAAGCGGTGTACGACATCGGGTTGCCGCGGCCGCGCATCACCAGCGAGATCCGGTATCAGCCCGAGTTCATCGAGATCTCGCGGCGCATCTGGGAAGACCTGCGCGAAGAAGTTCAGGTCAGCTACGCTCGCACGCAGCTCGCTTCCGCGTGAGGCCATCATGACCACCACCACTGTTACCGCCGTCAGCGCGAACGGCATCGCATCCGACGCCGCCGACCGCGCCGCCGCCGCGGCACCGCGTCGCCGCCAACGGCTGATCCTGTTCTTGCGGGTCGCGATCCTCGTCGTCTTCCTGGGAAGCTGGGAGCTCGCGGCCCAAAAGCACGTGATCGATCCGTTCTTCTTCGCGATGCCCTCGACGATCGCGGTGCAGCTCTGGACGTGGATCACCGAAGGGACCTCGCAAGGACCGCTGTGGGGCGAAGTTCTGGTGACACTCGAAGAAACCGTGCTCGGCTTCGTGATCGGCGCGGTGCTCGGGATCGTGTGCGGGATCGTGCTCGGCCGCGACAAGCTGCTCGCCGACGTTTTCAGCATCTACATCAAGGTCGCGAACTCGATCCCGCGCATCGTCCTCGGCTCGATCTTCGTGATCGCGCTGGGACTGGGGATGCAGTCGAAGGTCGCGCTGGCGGTCGTGATGGTGTTCTTCGTCGTCTTCGCCAACGCGTTTCAAGGCGTCCGCGAAGCGGACCGCGCGCTGATCGCGAACGCGCGAATTCTCGGCGCCTCGCAGTGGCAAGTGACGACGTCGGTGATCGTGCCGGCGGCGATGAGCTGGATTCTGGCGAGCTTGCACGTGAGCTTCGGGTTCGCGCTGGTCGGCGCGGTCGTCGGCGAGTTCCTCGGCTCGCGACACGGAATTGGTTTGCTGATCTCGACCGAACAGGGTCTCTTCAGTCCGGCCGGCGTGTTCGCCGCGATGATCGTGCTCGCCGTGGTCGCGCTCGCTGCGGACTATCTGCTAACGTGGGCCGAGAACCGGCTCCTCAAATGGCGGCCGCCCGCGTTCAGCGACGTCGGCGCCTGAGACCTCGCTCTCGTCCGCGGCCGGAAACCGCACCTCGACGACGAGCCCTGCACCTTCGGCACGCGCGCGCAACGCGATCGTGCCGAGGTGCGCATCGACGATCTCCTTGACGATCGCCAAGCCCAGCCCGGAGCCTTCGACCTCGCTGCCGGGGATGCGGTAGAAGCGCTCGAACACCAGCGCGCGCTGCGATTCGGGGATTCCGGGCCCGGTGTCCTCCACGCGCAGCACGGATGCGTCGTCGTCGCGGCCGACGGTCACGGTGACTTGGCCGCCCGGCGGGGTGTAGTTCACGGCGTTGTCGACCAGGTTGACGATCAGGTCGCGCACCATCGTGGGATCGGCGCGAACGCTCGCGGTCTTGTCGTCGTCGGGGACCACTTCGAACGCGAGATCGATGCCGCGATCGACCGCGAGCGCTCCGAGCTCGACCAGGATCTCGCGCGTCGCCGTGACCAAGTCGATCGGATCGCGGCGCGGCGGCTGCCCGCTCGGCTCCGCTTTCGCGAGGCTCAGGAGCTGGTTGGTGAGGCGCGTGATCTGCTGCGTCGTCGCGAGGATCGCTTCGGTCGCCTCGTGACGCTCGCGCTCGTCGGCGCCGCGCAGCGCGAACGAGGCCTGCGTGCGCAGCAGCGTCAGCGGCGTGCGCAATTGGTGCGCGGCGTTGGCGGTGAACCGGCGCTGCGCGTCGAGCTGCGCGCGCAGCCGCTTCATGTAGTCGTTGAGCGCGCGGACGAGCGGATCGAGCTCGGCCTGGAGCGCGGCGACCGAGAACGGCCGGAAGTCGTTCGGCTTGCGGTCTTCGACCTCGCTGCTGAGACGCAAGAGCGGTGCCAGGACGCGGCGCAGCGCGAGCCACGCCAGCACGCACGCGATGGCGATCAGCAGCGACTGCTGCAGCGCGCTCCCGAGCCACAGCTCGCGCGACATCGCGTTGCGGCCGTTGAGCGTCTCGGCGACGACGATCGTCGCCTGCTGCACCCCGCGCGTCAGCGAGACCGGTTGCGCGACCGCGACCAGCCGGATCGGCTCGCCGCGATAGCGCGCGTCGTAGTATTCGGGTTGCGCCGACTCGGGCATCGGCGCCGGCGGCGGCGGAAGATCGTCATAGCCGGCGAGGAGCGTGCGGCCCGAGGTGACGCGATAGTAGACCGTGTCGCCGTAACCGAGATCGAACATCCCGAGCGCCGCGGGCGGGACGGTGACGTCGAGCCCCGAGTCGCCGAAGCCGATGTGCTCGGCGATCGAGCGCGCCGATGCGAGCAGGATGCGGTCGGTCACCGCTTGCGCTGTGACCTGGGCGTTGCGGTACGCGACCGAGAACTGCACCAGCGCGACGATCCCGAGCGGGACGAGCAGACCCGCGAGGAGCTGGAACCGAAGCGATCTAGTTGCCATTGACGTGCTTCAGGACGTAGCCCAAGCCGCGCAGCGTCACGATCGAGATGTCGCTTCCGGCGAGCTTCTTGCGGACGCGGTGGACGTAGATCTCGATCGCGTTCGGGTTGGCGTCGTCGTCGAAGCCGAAGACCGTCGTCGTCAGCGCCGCCTTGCTCACCGTCGAGCCGGCGCGCAGGATCAGCTTCTCCAGGACGGCGTGCTCGCGCGCGGTCAGCGCAAGCGGCTCACCGGCGAGCGCGAACTGGCGGGTGTTGCTGTCGAACGCGAGCGCCCCGCACTGCACGACCGTCTGCGGATGGGTCTGCGCGCGCCGCAGGTGAGCGCGAATCCGCGCTTCCAGCTCGGTGATGTCGAACGGTTTGGCGAGGTAGTCGTCGGCGCCGCTGTTGAGCCCGGCGACGCGCGCGTCGATCGTGTCGTTCGCGGTCAGGATGACGACCGGAACGGTGCTCCCACGCGCCCGCAGCTTGCGCAGAATCTCAAGCCCGCCCAGCTTGGGCAGCGCCAGGTCGAGAATGACCAGCGCGTACTCCTCGGTGCGGAGGACGTGGTCGGCGTCGTCGCCGGTGTAGACGCAGTCGACGGTGTACTTCTCGTGCCGCAGCGTCTTCGCGACCCAGTCGGAGAGCTGTCGGTTGTCCTCGACGAGCAAGAGGCGCATGGTCCGCAAACCGCCTTCCACGGCGAGCGGTCCGTTCCCGTCAGGAAGGCGTCATCATCGCCAGGATGGCGGCCTTTTTTGTTTCCCTAATACCTGCTCCCCTCACGATCGCGTCAAGTGCGGCGGTGTCGTCGGGTACGTGCCAATGAAACGACTTCAGCAGGACCTGGAACTCCGAGGTCACTTCCTCCTCATAGCCCCGCAAGCGCCGCTGCTCGCCGATCTGCCTGTTTCTCTCCGCATTCGCTTGCAGAGCGGCGACGTACGCCGCGCGTGTTGCGGGATCGGTGATTTCGTTCGGATCGGCACACGGCGGCGCCTGGTGACCGTTCGGCTCGCGCGGCGGCATAAAGCAGATCCGCGGCCTGTACCGGTCGTCGGTCGCGACGAACGCCGGGTCTTCGAGTCGGTCGATCGCGGCCAGCAACTGGGTGTAGTCGGTCACATACACCCGACGCAGCGACAGCAGGTCATTCGCGCTAAAGGTCGTGAGCTCCGAGAAACCCATTGCGCCACGCAAGTCGTGCGATGCGCGCAAGATGTCCTCGAAGTCGCCTGACTGTTTGAACCGTAGAAGCCCCTCCATTGCGGTCGACATGCGCGCTCGTACGGCCGAGATTGTTGTTGGAGCAGCCTCCGCCCGTTCTCGGCCGACGGTCGTCACCATCGTCACGACCACCATACAGCCGAGCGCAATGGCGCCGCACCTGAGAAGCGATGCTCGAATCATGGCGCTCCCGCTAGGGCGCACGAGCGGTGCGCATCGTGCGGAGCGCTAAGCTGCGGGCGCGGTCTCAAAGAGGGCTCGCGTGAATTGCGCCGGGTCGAATGGTGCGAGGGCGTCTTGTGACTCGCCCAGGCCGATGTATTTTACGGGGACGACGAGCTGGTCGACGATGCCGACGAGGACGCCGCCTTTTGCGGTGGAGTCGAGCTTGGTGACGACGACGCCGGTGAGCTGCGTCGCTTCGTTGAAGAGTTTTGCTTGCGAGAGCGCGTTTTGGCCGGTCGTTCCGTCGACGACCAGGAGCGTTTCGGCCGGCGGCGCGCCGGTTTCGCGCTCGATGATGCGGCGCATCTTCTTCAGCTCTTCCATCAGGTTCGTCTTCGTTTGCAGTCGGCCGGCGGTGTCGACCAACACGACGTCGGCGCCGCGCGCTTTCGCGGCGTTCATCCCGTCGAAGACGACCGACGCCGGATCGGACCCTTCGGCCCCGCGGATGTACTCGGCACCGGCACGTTGCGCCCAGATCTCGAGCTGCTCCGCTGCCGCGGCGCGAAACGTGTCGGCGGCGACGACGAGGACGCGCTTGCGCTGCGCGCGCAGCAGCGCCGCGAGCTTGCCGATCGTCGTCGTCTTCCCGCTGCCGTTGACGCCGACGACGAGGATCACCGCCGGCTTCGCGCCCAGGTGCAAGCCCATCTCGGGGAGGGTGAGGAAGTTCTGCACGTCGCGGCGGAAGCGCGCGACCACTTGATCGCTGGTCTCGTAGCGGTCCTGCCGAGCGACCACGCGCAGCGCTTCGACGATCTTGACCGTCGTCGGGACGCCGAAGTCCGCCTTCAGCAGAATCTCTTCCAGGTCGTCCCACAGCTCGTCGTCGACGGGGCGCTTCGCCAGCGCCATCGTCTCGAGCTCGCCGCCGAACGCCTCGCGCGTGCGGCTCAGCGCCGTCTTGATCTTTCCGAACCAACTCACAGGACGGCCGTCATTCGGCGGGCTCCACCGGGTTCCCCGAAGGAAACCGCGGCGCGCCGGCACGCGTACCTTTCAGCCATCGAGGATGCCGTCCAATGCGACTCGTGCCAATAGAGGCCGTTGTGCAGGTCGAGCGCATCGCCGTGAACGCGGAACTCGTATTGTCCCCACGGCCCGCCCGGCTCTTTGGTCACGATGCTGGAGTCGTCGAGCCGGAAGTACGTGAACGGGATTGCGACCGGGCCGCGGTCGCTTTTGAGCAGCACCGTTCGGGTTCCGGTCCGATCCGCCGCGAAGGTGAACAGACTCGTCCAGTACGGCCACTCCCGGGACTTGCACCGCCATCGTCCGAGCAGCTTCGGCAGCGGCGCCGCAGGTTTCGACGCCGGCGGGACGCCGCGGTCGAGCGAGCGCAGACCGATGTCTTCAGCACGCAGATCGTAGAGCATATCAACCGACTGCAGCGCCGCAAGCCCGACGACGATGCGGTTCGATCCACCGTCCCTCACAAGTAGCGGAAGCCCCGTCTTCCCACCGACCGCGTACGTGTGCGACCACGTGTTCACGGTAAGCGTCGCGGTCGTGCCCGGCGGCAACGGCGCCGGCGCGACGGGTCCGCTCGTCTCTACTTCGAGACCCGGCTTCCCCGTATCGAAAAAGATCTCGCCGCACACCTCGTTCGTCACGCGGCCCGCAATGCGAAGACATCCCAGCGGCGTCAACGCGCTGACCACGCCGAGCATCGAAAACGCCTTCTTGGTGCGCTCGTCGGGATCCAGCATAACGGAAGGATTCCGGAAGTTCGCGTGCACGACGTACCGCTGGTTGTAAAAGCCGAACGAGTTGAACGGATTTTGACAGCACTCGAGATTCGGCAGATAGATATCGGCGGCGCCGAGAACGCCGGGGAACAGCCCGCCGAACATCTCCGGCGTTCCGCCTTTTGCAGCCGCGCAGTTCGGCTGCGAGGGAACGCAGTCCACGGCATCGACGAGTCCGATCAGGATCGGCACCACGCCCTCGGCGCCCGGGAATCGAATAGGTGCGCGAGCCTGCTCCGCGTGAAGCAGCAATCCGCCGTCGAACACCGTGGCGCCCGGGACGCGCGTGCGCTCCGCGGAGCCCGGCGGAAGCGCCTTCGCGAGGACATGCACGCCGGTGGTGCCGGTGCTGAACATCAGCCGTAGCGTGCGCGCGCCGATCGTGACGTCGATGCCGAGCCGCGGTTCGCCGGACGGACCTTTCTCGACGTACAGGGGCACGTCGGCCGGTCGCGCGCTCGCAGGGGGCGCGGCGAGCACGAGAGCGGCCGCGAGAAGCGCGCCTAGCGAAGCGTCCGTTCTTCTCCTCACAAGGGAGCGCTCTTTCGGCGAGGTTCGCGGGGTTTCCCGAAACGGGTAGAGGAGAGGCATGATGACGACGCGTGAGATCGCTCCGGGCGTTCCCGTTTCGGCGATCGGATTCGGCGGTTACCACCTCGGCCTCATCAGGGACGAAGCGCAAGCGATCGGCTTGCTGCAGGCGGCGATCGACGCCGGGATCACCTTCCTCGACAACGCGTGGGAGTACAACGAGCACGTCAGCGAGGAACGCATGGGGAAGGCGCTCGCCGCGGGGAACCGGCGCGATCAGGTCTTCCTGATGACGAAAGTCTGCACGCACGGCCGCGGAGCCGACGTCGCGATGCAGCAACTCGAAGAGTCGCTGCGCCGGTTGCGCACCGACCACCTCGACCTGTGGCAGATTCACGAGGTCGTCTACGACGACGACCCCGCGCGCCACTACGCGAAAGGCGGCGCGGTCGAAGCGCTCGACAAGGCGAAGCGCGACGGGAAGGTGCGCTTCGTCGGCTTCACCGGCCACAAGCTTCCGTCGATCCACCGCGAGATGATCGAGCGCGGCTACCCCTTCGACACCGTGCAAATGCCGCTCAACGTGCTCGACCCGAACTACCGCAGCTTCGAGAAGAACGTCCTTCCGCTCGCGCGCGAGCGCGGAATCAAAGCGCTCGGGATGAAGGCCTTCTCCGAAGGCCGCTCGGTCGAAGCCGGCGGCGTCGACCCCGACGACGCGCTGCGCTACGCGATGTCGCTTCCAGGCGTGCTCACGACGATCACCGGGATCGACTCACGGCACGTCCTCGACCACCACGTCCGCATCGCGAACGACTTCAAGCCGCTCGACGAGGTCGCGCTGCAGGCGCTGCGCGAAAAGTACCGCGACCGCGCGACCGACGGTCACCTCGAGCTGTACAAATCAACCGCGAAAAACGACGCCGACGAAGGCCGCCAACAGCACGGCTTCCCGCCGATGGAGCAGCTCGCGATGTGACGGAACCCGGCCGGCCTTACCGCAAGAAGCGAATCGTCATCGGATAGCGGTAGGGCTGGCCGTTGCTGGCCTTGACCGCCGCGACGATCGCCAAGACCACGTCGAGCACCACGAGCACGAACAGGATCGGAATCCCGATGAGGATGAAAATCATCAGCGCGGCGACGATCATGTAGATCGTCATCGAGATCTGGAAGTTCAGCGACTCTTTTCCCTCGCGGTCGATAATCGGCGACTCGTCCTTCTTTATCAGCCAGATGACGAGCGGCCCGATGATGTTGCCGAACGGGACGATGATCCCGATCAGCGAGGCGAGGTGAGCCCCCATCGCCCAGTTCCGAATCCCGGACGGGTCCGCAACCGCCGTCGTCGTGACGGAGTAGGGGTTCGCCGGCGGAGGCTGCGGCGCGGCTGCAGGGCCGGTCGGCACCGCGGCACCGCAGTTCGGGCAGAACCTTCCGTCGGTCTGCGTCGCGCACGAGGGGCAATACATCGTGTCTGGACTCCTCAGGCTGCTGGGCTAAGCGGACGTTTCGCCGCTAGCGCGCTCCGGCCATCCCGTAGAAGCGGACCAGCTCCGCCTTGAACTGTAAAAGCGCGTCGTGGTTTAGGTAAACTTCGTGACCGGAGTTGAAGTACGCATAGTGCAGCCGCTTGCGCTGATCGGCGTTCAGGTTCATGTGGTTGAGGAGGTACTCGGTCGCGTAGAAGCCGGTCGCGAGGTCGAAGTAGCCGTTCGCCGAGAGGACGTGGAGCGACGGGTTCTGGACGATCGCCGACTGCAGGTCGGCGACGACGCTGACCGCGCTCGGGTCGGTGCCGCGCTGGTACTTCCAGCTCTGGTTTACGTTCACGTCGAGGACGTCGTAGGGGCGCTCGTCGCGGTAGCGCAGCACGTCGTGCGCGTAGTGGTTGAACGCGGCGACGAACGCGGCCGACGTCATGGTGTCGGACGGATCGTAGTCGACGAAGGTCGCGTTCGCGTCGATGTCGGGGCCGCTGTAGCGGCCGTCGTAGCGCCCGACGTTACGGCCTTCGGCCCGCAAGAGCTCCTGCTGGAAGCGGTTCGGGTTGACGCGCAGGTTCGCCGCCTCGATGTACGGCTCGCTCAAGCCGGTGTACGCGTGCAGCTTGGCGACGATCTGCGCGCGCGTCGCCGCGTCGAGCGTGTCGCCGCGCATCAGCGCTTGCGCGTACGGGCCGCCCGCGAAGCCGCGCACCTCGGCGAGGAAGCGCGCCAGGTCCGGCGGGTTGCCCGCGACCTTGTGATGGTACCACGCGACCGCGGCCTCGGTCGGAAGATAGCCGACGTACGCATAGTCTTCGCCGGGGCCGTTGCCGATCGGGAGGAAGTTGTAGTCGAGCGCCGCGGAGAGCAGCACGATCCCCGAGACCGCGACGCCGTCCTGCTGCAGCAGGTTCGCGACGTTCGCGGCGCGCGTCGTGCCGTACGACTCGCCGAACAGAAACTTCGGCGACTGCCAGCGCCCGTTGCGCGTGATCCAGCGCTGGATGAACTGCGAGAACGCCTTGGCGTCCTCGTCGACGCCGTAGTAGTCGGTGGTCTTGCCGCGCGCGACGATCGTGCTCCAGCCGGTGCCGACCGCGTCGACGAAGACCAGATCGCTGGTGTCGAGCAGCGACTGCGGGTTGTCGGCGAGCTGCGGGTTCGGCCCGGGCTGCGTCGCGTTCTTCGGCACGTCGACGCGAACCGGCGCGAACGAACCCATGTGCAGCCAGATCGTTGACGACCCCGGTCCGCCGTTCCAGAAGAACGTCACCGGGCGCTTGCGCGCGTCGGCCTTGTCGGCGGTGTACGCGACGTAGAACACGCTCGCGGTCGGATCGTTCTCGCCGTCGCGCAGCAGGATCGTTCCGGCGCGCGCGGTGTAGCCGATCGTGCGGCCGCCGAGCACGATGGTGTGATGGGTGACGGCGTCCTTCACCCCCGGCACGGGCCGGAACGACGCCGACGGCGCGGGTGACGACTGCGCCGCGGCGCGATGTGGTGCGAACGGCGACACCACAGCGAACACAGCGAGCGCGAGGAGAACGAAGACGCGGCGCACCGTCAGCGCCCCGCCGCTTCGCGGTAGAAGCGCACCAGATCGGCTTTGAGCGCGCGGCGCGCCTCGTCGTTGTGGTAGATCATGTGCCCGGACTTGTAGAAGCCGTACGAAACGTGGGAGCGCAGCGACGGGTCGAGGCCGAGATGGTTCAGCGTGTACTCGGTCCCGAAGAACGGCGTCGCGAGATCGAAGTAGCCGTTCACCGAGAAGACGCGCAGGTACGGGTTCTTCGTCATCGCGTCGCGCAGGTCGCGCGCGCCGTTCGGCGCGACGATCGAGTTGGTGCGGCGGAAGTTCCACTGTCCGCCGATCCGCGCGCCGCCGATGTACGGCCGGTCGACCTTGAAGCCGAGGTCGTCGCGCACGTAGCGCGTGAACGCGCCGACGTACGCGTCGGTCATCGCGTCGGAGAACGAGGGATCGTACGACGCCGAGTCGCCGGTGCGGTCGAGCTCGGGGCCTTGGTAGCGCGCGTCGACGCGCCCGACGACGATCCCGCGCGACGCCTCGAGCGCGTGCTCGAAGCGGGTCGGATCGATCCGCAGGTTGGCGCGCTCGATGTAGGCTTCGTCGAGACCGGTGTACGCACGAAGCTTCGCGACGATCGCGCGACGCGTCGCTAAGTCGAGCGAGTCGCCGCGCATCAGCGCGTCGGCGTACGGGCCGATCGCGAACGCGCGCACCTCGTTCACGAACGCGTCGAGGTCGGCCGGCTGCGCGGGGAGCGCATGGTGGTACCACGCGACCGCGGCGAGCGAGGGGAGAAACGCCACGTTCGAATAGTCCTCGCCCGGGCCTTGGCCGATGTCGAGCGCATTGTAGTCGAGCGCCGACGAGAGCAGGATCACGCCGTTGACGCCCATTCCGTCGGCTTGCAGCCGCGCGACGGTCGTCGCCGCGCGCATCGTCCCGTACGACTCGCCGAACAGAAACTTCGGCGATGACCAGCGGTTGTTCTCGGTCGTCCAGGCGCGGATGATCCCGTCGAACGCGCGCGCGTCTTCGTCGATCCCGTAGAACGTCTTCGGCGTTCCCTTGCCGGTGATCTGGCTGTAGCCGGTTCCGACGGCGTCGATGAAGACGATGTCGGAGATATCGAGCAGCGTCTCCGGGTTCGGGATCAGCGGCGTTCCGGGCGGCGGCAGCGCCGCGTTCGAGGGCACCGCGACGCGGACCGGCCCGTACGAACCGATGTGCAGCCACATCGAGGCCGTTCCCGGACCGCCGTTCCAGAAGAACGTCACCGGCCGCGTGCGCGAATCGGTGCCGTCGGCGGTGTAGGCGACGGTGAAGACGCGCGCGATCTCGTCGCCGTCGGCGTTGTGCAGCGGGAACGTCCCGGCGCGCGCGGTGTACGCGATCGGCCTGCCGCCGACGGTCACCGAATGGTGCGTCACCGACGGCGGCGGATCGGCCGCGCTCGCCCGCGCGGTCGCCAGAGCCAGGCATGCCGTCAGCGCCGCGGTCGCTACGGCCGCGAATCTCCGCATTCTCACGGACGGCCGCGTTCGCGGTCCGAACGCGCTATCCCGCGCCGGTCGGCCGGATCAGGAAGCGGCTTGCGCGTCGACCGCGTAGACGAAGGCCAGAACTTCGGCGACGACCGCGTACAGCTCGCGCGGCAGCGAGCGCCCGACCTCGAGCTTCGCAAGCGCTTCGACGAGCCCGGCGTCCTGGTGGATCGGAACGTCGTTCTCGCGCGCGATCCGCACGATCTCCTCGGCCGTGAGCCCGCGCCCGATCGCGACGATCTCCGGGGGCTCGGGCCCGATCGGATCGTACGAGAGCGCCGCCGCCGCCGGGCGCTGCGGCGCGTTGCGCCGCGTATCGTAGTAGCGCGCGTTCATGCCGAACGGTCCACCGCGGCGTTCGGATCGAACGGCCGCGCGGGCGGTGCTTCGACGGCGACGGTCGACGTCGTGCCGACCGAAGCGCCGGCGGACGCGACGCGGTAGCGCAGCGACTCGAGGCGCGCGGTCAGCGTGCCGAGCGCGTCGCGAAACGCGCGCATCGCGGGCGCGGCGTCGGTGCGCACGTCGACCGTGACTTCGCGGCCGACAGTGACGAGATCGATCGCGACGGTGCCGTAGTGCGCGGTGTCGAGCACGAACGCGATCCGGAAGTTCTCCGCGTCGAGCCGCGCACCGCGGCCGTGCGGCGCGTCGCGCTGCACGCTGATCCGCGCGGTCGACGTCCCGTGCGGCGTGACGAGCGGGATCGCGAACGCGATTCCGTTGGGGTTCGCCGCGAGCGTCTGCGCGGCGGTCACCTGCACGGCCGTCAGTGCCGCGAGCGCGCCGGCGAGCGACGGGCCGAGCGATTCGGGCGTCGCCGGGTTCGTCGCGACGGCCAGCATCGTTTGCTTCAAATCGAAGTTCAGCGCGGCGGCTCGTTCGGCGGCGACCGCGGCGGGTACCGGCTGTTGCGCGGCGCCGTGCGCGGCCGAAGGCGACGCGTTGGCCGGCGCATCCGGCGACGGCGCGCCGGCCTGCGTCGCGGCGAGCAGCGTCGCCAGCTTCGGCTCGGCGCCGTCGACGACGTGGTCGACGTACCCCGCGATCTGCGCGGCGAGCGCCGGTGAGCGCGGATCGATGCGCCCGACGAACGCGAGCAGCGTGCGCAGCGTCGCAACGTGCGGATCGTCGGAAGCGCGCGGCAGCGCGCGCTCGAGCGCCGCCAGCGCGTTCGGCAAACGGTCGGGCCGCTCGAGCGCCAGCGCAGCCGACGCGACGTTGCTCGGCGTCACCGGCAAACGCAGCGCGCGCAACAGCGCGACCGGTTCCGCGTAGGCCGCCAAGCCCGTCGCACGCGGCGGCGCGTGCGTGCCGGAAAGCATCCCCGACGTCGCCGCGGCATCATGCGCGCCCGGTACGACGCGCACCGTTTCGCCCGCGGCGACGCCTGCTTTCGCCGCGATCTGCGGCGGCGCGACGAACGGCATCGCGGGAGCGCCGCTCGGCGGCGCCGCCACGGCCGCGCGCGCGGCGTTCGGCGCAGCGGCCGACACCGCGGAATCGCCGGCAACGCTGCCCTGCACGATCGCCGCGCGCGCCGCTGCGACCCGCGCTTCGATCGACGTCGGCTGCCCAGGCGCGAGGATCGTCTGCCGCAGCGTCGCCGGCGTCTGCGCTGTGACGGATTCCGCCCCGCCTTGCGCCTGCGCAACGTTCGCACGCAGCACCGCCGACGTGAAGTCGGGTCCGACCGGCGCACGCGGACCAGCCGCCGCGGGAGAGACGCCGGGCGAACTATTCGCATTGGGCACCGGCGCGCTTGTTGCGGCCGCGGCCGAAGTTGCGGGCGCTGCGGCTGGGCTCGCTGCGGGCGCGCTCGGCGCCTGCGCACTCGGCACCGCGCTGCTCGTTCCTCCGCCGGCGTTCGTCACCGGCAGCGGAAGCGTCGCGCCGGGCGGGAACGGCGCAGCGGTCGGTCCGGTCTCCACCGCGGCGGCGTCGCCGGTGCCGACGATCTGCAATAAGATTCGCTCGCCGTCGAAGCCGCTGACCCGCACCTGCAGCACGTCGCCCGGCCGCACGCTCGGCGGCAGCGACGCCGCGACACGGCGGCCGGCGATCTCCACCAAGTCGGTGAGCCCGTTCGACGGCAGGACGCGCGCCGTGACGACCGCGTCCTCGATCAGCAGCGCCCGGAGCGCTTGCGCGTCGGCGGCGAGCGCCGCCAGCTCGGCGTCGATCAGGGCGTTGAGATCCGCGTTGCCGGCGACGATCGCGGCGAGCGGATCGAGCGCGCTCATCTCACGCGGTAAAGTCGATCAGATGCGGGGGCTCATCGAGCCCGGCCGCCTCGTCGACGATCTCTTCGAAAGCGCTCCGCGCCTGCCGCTCCTGCGGCTCGTAGCCCTCGCCGCCGCGGTCGCGCTCCGCGTTCGGGTCGATTCGCGTCCCGAGCCCCTCGCCGGTCTCGGCGACCCGCTCCTCGCGCTGCTGAACGTGTGCCGCAAACGACGCCTGGGCGGCTTGCTGGGCCATTCGCGGCGCCTCTTCGGCGCGCTGGGTCAAGGGCGCGGTCTGTGAAGCCTGCCAGATCGATCCTTGAATGTCGGTCGGTCGAATCGCCACCGCGCAGCCTCCTTGTGAGACCTAACCCGTTGCCCCGACGTCCCCCGCTGCCGGCGCCTGGGCCGCGTTCCGTCGCGTGTACTTTTGCTTCACGTTCGGGTCGCCCTCACGGTAACCCAGATCGGCTTTCAGCGACCGAAGCTTAGTTCTGAGGTGGATCACCGCTTGCGCGTGGATCTGCGAGACACGCGACTCCGAGACGTTGAGCGCCCCCTTGATCTCCTTGAGGGTGAGCCCTTCGAAGTAGTAGAGCGAGATCACGGTCCGCTCTTGCGGCGGCAGCTCGTCGACGGCCCGGACCAGCGCCGCCTTGATCTCGCGCGCCTCGACCGCGCTGGTGACCTCGGTCCCGTCGTCGCGCAGCGTGTCGAGCAGCGGGATCTCGTAGCCGCGCTCGTTCGGCAAGAACTCTTCGAGCGACAGGACCGACGTGCCGCGGATCTTTTGCATCAAGACGTCGAGCTCTTTGAGCGTAAGCCCCATCTTCTCGGCGACTTCGTCTTCGGTCGCCGCGCGGCCCAGCTCGATCTCGAGCTGCTGGTAGACGCGCTCGAGCTCGCGGGCACGCTGCCGCACCGCTCGCGGTACCCAGTCGAGCGCGCGCAGCGCGTCGAGGATCGCTCCGTTGATGCGTGTGATCGCGTACGTCTCGAACTTGACCCCGCGCGCGTCGTCGTACTTTTCGATCGCGTCGATCAAACCGAGGATGCCGTCGTTGATCAGGTCGTTGATCTCGACGTTCGGGGGCAAGTTGATCGAGATCCGCCCGGCCACGTACTTGACCAGATGCAGATATTTGTGGACGATCTCTTCGCGACTGAGTTCTACGCCGCCGATTACATAACGCGGAGTAGAGCGGAGTGCTTTCACGGCCAGCTCCCATGACGGGACACCCGCCCCGGTTTTCCGGCATGTTCACGACGGACAGGTTGTCTTCCCCTCGCCGAGCCGGTCAATTTTGGGCAGTTCAGACCGGGGCGTACAGGGTGCCGGTCAGTTCGCACAGTGTCCGCGAGACCGCGTCGAGCGGCACGACCCGGTCGACCAGGCCGGCGACCGCCGCCGCCCGCGGCATCCCGTAGACGACGCTGCTCGCCTCGTCTTGACCGACTACGTAACCGCCGCGTTCTTTGATCACCCGTAACCCCTGGACTCCATCATGCCCCATGCCGGTGAGGATCACCCCCAGCGCGCCGGGGCCGAAGGTTTCGCCGACGGACGCGGCCATCGCGTCGACGCTCGGGACGTGTAGCGAGCGTTGCGCATCCTCGCTCAGCGCGACGCGCACCGTCCCCAGCGTTTTCTGCAGCCGCAGCTGCTTCCCGGCGGGCGCGATGATCGCGGTCCCCGCGGCGAGCGGCATCCCGTCGGCGCCTTCGACGACGTCGATCCGGCACGCCGACGCCAGCCGGTCGGCGAGCGGGCGCGTGAACCCCGGCGGCATGTGCTGCACGACGACGATCGGGATTGGGAAGCCGGCCGGCAGCTTCGGCAAGATCTGCGAGAGCGCGACCGGCCCGCCGGTCGACGTCCCGATTGCGACGCAGCTGAAGCCGCCGGCGCCGGGTCCGCGCGAGTGCGGGCGCGGCCGCGGCGGCGGAGCCGGCGGCGCGGCGATACGCTCCTGCGAGCGCCGCGCCGCGTCGTCGATCTGCTCGCGCGCGACCCGCGTCGTCTCGCGCATCGCCCGCAGGTACGCGCCGCGCGAGCCGAAGTGCTTCACCTTCTCGACCAGCTCGCGCTGCACGTTGACGATGTCGATCAGCGCCGAGTCGGGCTTCGGGATGAAGTCGACCGCGCCGATCTCGAGCGCGCGCAGCGTCGTCTCGGCGCCTTCGCGGGTCAGCGCGCTGACCATGATGATCGGCGGGCCGCGGCGCTCGGCGATCGCGCGCGCCGCTTCGAGCCCGCCCATCCCCGGCATCTCGACGTCCATCGTGACGACGTCGGGGCGCAGCCGCTCCGTCATCGCGATCCCCTCTTCGCCCGAGGCCGCCGTTCCGACGACGCGAATGTCCGGCTCTTTCTCCAGCATCTTCTGGATCGCGCGCCGCATGAACGCCGAGTCGTCGGTCACGACGACCGTGATGACACGAGGATTCACGCCGGCACCGCGGCCTTCAGTTTATAGACGATCGCGTCGGGGCCGACGATCGGTTCGTACAGATCGGTCAGGTGGAAGAGCGACTCGGCGTGACCCAAGAACAGATAGCCTCCGGGGCGGAGAGCTTTCGCGAACGACTCGACGACCCGCTTCTGGGTCGGCTTGTCGAAATAGATCAGGACGTTGCGGCAGAAGATCGCGTCGAACGGGCCTTCGGCCGCGACGCGCGGGCCGTCGAGCAAGTTCATCCGAGCGAACGAGACCAGCCGCTTCACCCGCTCGCCGACGACGAACCCGTCGCCCTGCGGCTGAAACCACTTCTGGATCATCGCCGGCTCGGTGGCGCGAAACGAGAGCGCACGGTAGAACCCCTTGTCCGCAAGCTCGAGGACGCGCGGCGAGATGTCGGTGGCGCGGATCGAAAGCATCGAGTCGGCGATTTTCCCGGTTTCGATCAGCGTCATCGCGAGCGAGTACGGCTCCTCGCCCGACGAGCAGGCGGCGGACCACAGCCGCACCCGCGCGGAGCGGCCGAGGAACTCGTCGAGGATCTTTCCGGCGAGCGCCTTGAGCTGCGCGCGCTCGCGGAAGAAGTACGTCTCGTTGTTCGAGAGCGCCGAAGCGAGGTCGGTCCACTCTTCCTCGCGGCGCGGGTCGTAGCGCAGAAAGGTCGCGTACGCGGCGAACGTCTCGATCCCGCGCTTCGCGAGCCGCGTCGAGAGCCGGCTCAGCAACAGGAAGCGCTTCTGGTCGTCGTACCAGATCCCGAACCGCTCGCGGATCAGATCGCGCAGCGAGACGAACTCGTCGTCGGAGATGTCGAGCAAGGTGGCTAGCTGTACCGGATCCGCGGGTTCGCGACCGCGTAGAGCAAGTCGACGACCGCGTTGACGACGACGAAGACCGTCGCGAAGAGCAAGATGCAGCCGTTTATGAGCGGCATGTCGCGGTTCGAGATCGCCTCGAACGCGAGCCGGCCGACACCGGGCCAGGCGAACACCGACTCGGTCAGCACCGCGCCGCCGAGGAGCAGCCCCGTCTGCAAGCCGAGCACGGTGATGATCGGGATCAACGCGTTCCGTAGCGCGTGCTTCACGACCACGCCGCGCTGGTCGAGCCCCTTCGCGCGCGCGGTTCGAATGTAGTCGGACGAGAGGACGTCGAGCATCGCGCTGCGGGTGATCTTCGCGACGATCGCGAGCGGGATCGTGCCGAGCGTGATCGCCGGCAGCACGAGATGCCAGAGCGCGTCGAGCGCGGCGCGCCCGTTCCCCGCCAGCAGTGCGTCGACGACGACCAAATGCGTGCGCGCCGGAATGAAGTACGTCACCGCGATCCGGCCCGAGATCGGAAACAGGTTCAGCCCGTGGTGCGACGGGAGCACCGCCAGCAGGTAGACCAAGATCCAGCCGAGCCAGAAGACCGGGATCGAGACGCCGAGCAGCGCGGCGCTCATCGTCAGCGCGTCGATCGCGCTGCGGTGCCGCACCGCCGCGATCACCCCCGCCGGGATCCCGACGACGATCGCGAACAGCATCGCGCTCACGGTCAGCTCGACCGTCGCCGGAAAGTACTGGCCGAGCTTCTGCGCGACCGGCTGCGAGTCGAAGACCGACTGGCCGAGATCGCCGTGCGCGACCGCGCCGAGGTAGAGCGCGAGCTGCACGAACCACGGCTTGTCGAGCCCGAGCGCGATGCGCAGCCGCGCCGCTTCGTCGGGCGTCGCGTGCTCGCCGAGCCGCAGCGCGACCGGATCGCCCGGGATTGCGTGCATGAACAGAAAGCTCACGACGGTGATCGCGAACAGCACCAGCACCAGCCGCACCAGACGGTCGACGAGAAAGCGCGCCATCGCGAATCAGGCGCGCAGCGCGGAGAGCGAGAACTTCATCGCTTGCGCGTAGACGTACATCCGATCCCACGGCGTCAGCGCGTCGCGGTCGCCCTGGAGCAGCTTCGCGAAGCGCGGCGTCTCCTCTAGCTGGCGAAACAGCATGTCGAAGCGCGCGGGCCGGCGCTCGAGGAACGTCATCAAACGATGGCGCCGCGCGAGCCGGCCGTAGAATCGCCGCCGCACCGCGCGCTCATAGCCGGGCGCGGCATCGCGCGCGCGACCGGCGCGCACGCCGGCGACCGCTTCCGCGGCCAGCCGGCCGGTCATCGCCGCCTCGTGAATCCCTTCGCCCGTCGTCGCGTCGACGAGGCCGGCCGCCGTACCGCCCACCATCACTCCATCGGCGCCGATCGTCGCGCGCGGGAGCCCGCCGTACAGCAAGTTTCCCTCCTCGCGAACCGCGTACGGGATCCCCGGAAAGAGCCGCTGCTCGACGGTCGCGAGAAACGCGTCGAGCTCGGCGCGCAGCTCGGCGCCCGGCACCTTCGCCTGGATGCCGAGCCCGATCGAGAGGTGGTCGCGTTTGGGGAACATCCACGCGATCACGTTGCGTCCCGAACGCGCGCTCACGTAGTAGTGCATCTCGAGCGTCGCGTACGTCGCGCCGGTCGCCGGTCGCTCGGGGTAGACGCGATATTGAAAGCAGGTGATCAGGCCGGCGTTCCAGCCGCCGTGGCGGAAGCGCGGGTCGACGTCGTCGAGCCGCGCGGTCGCGCCCTGCGCGAGAAAGACGCTGCGCGCTTTGATCTTCTTCCGCTCGCCAGCCTTCGTGTCGGCGTACTCGACGACGATCCCGCCGGGCTCGCGGACCAGCCCGCGAAAGAGCGCGGCGGTGCGGATCTCCGCGCCTTCGCCGCGGGCGAGCTCGGCGATCGTGCCGTCCAGCTCCTCGCGGGTCGTCGTGTGCGCCGGGCCGACTTCAAATGAATACGTCGTGCGGGCGGTGGTCAGCGTGATCGTCGGCGGGTCGAGGTGGACGATCGAGCGCGGGAGGCCGAACTCCTCGCAGAACCCCGGCCGCAGCCCCGCCGCGCAGACGCGCTTCGCCCCGACGACCGGATCGCGCTCGAGCACGACCGTCGCGACGCCGCGGCGCGCCGCCTCGCGGGCGGCCGTCCCGCCGGACGGACCGCATCCCACGACGAGGAACTCGGTCGACTCCATGCGCCGCCGCCCTTCGCGGCCGGTGTGATGATGCCCGTCCTGGGCAAAGGACCCCAAACCGGCCGTGCTAAACCCCGGACCGTTCGAGGCGCCCGGTCGTGGCCGGGGTCTTTCTTTGTGTCGTAAAGGACTATCGGTTTGACAGGACAGCTCGGGTTGTCGCCCCAGGTCGGGATCGAATTCGGCCTCATCGCCGGAATCATCGCGATCTTGTACGGCATCTACTTGATCTCGTGGGTTCTCAAGCAACCCGCCGGCAACGCGAAGATGCAAGAGATCGCGGCCGCGATCCAGGAAGGCGCGATGGCGTTCCTGCGCCGTCAGTACACGACGGTCGCGGCCGTCGCGGTCGTGCTCTTCCTCGTCATCGCTTTCTTGCCGCAGCCGCTCGGTTGGGAGGCCGCGCTCGGCTTTTTGATCGGCGCGATTCTCTCGGGTGCGGCGGGCTTCATCGGGATGATCGTCTCGGTGCGCGCGAACGTGCGCACGGCGGAAGCGGCGCGCGGCGGGTTGCGTCCCGCGCTGAACCTCGCGTTCCGCGGCGGCGCCGTCACCGGGATGCTCGTCGTCGGGCTCGGGCTCTTCGCGGTCAGCGGCTACTATGCGCTGATGCTGAACATCAACGGCGGCGACGAGGCGCGTTCGCTCGCGGCGCTGGTCGGACTCGCGTTCGGGTGCTCGCTGATCTCCGTGTTCGCGCGTCTCGGCGGCGGTATCTTCACCAAGGCCGCGGACGTCGGGGCCGACCTCGTCGGCAAGGTCGAAGCCGGGATCCCGGAAGACGATCCGCGCAACCCGGCCGTCATCGCCGACAACGTCGGCGACAACGTCGGCGACTGCGCCGGTATGGCGGCCGACCTGTTCGAAACCTACGTCGTCACGACGACCGCGGCGATGCTGCTCGGTCATCTGATCCTCGGCACCGTCACCGGCGCGACGACGTTCCCGCTCGTCCTCGGTGCGCTCTCCATCATCACCTCGATCGTCGGAACGCTGATCGTTGGGCGCGGCAACGTCACCAAGGCGGGGATCATGAACTCGCTCTACAGCGGGATGGTCGTCGCCGGCGTGCTCTCGGCGGCGGCGTTCGCGTGGGCTGCGCGCACGCAGTTCGGCGACGGCGTCGTCGTCGGGAACCAGACGATCTCGTGGCTCGGCATCTTCGGCTGCGCGGTCGTCGGCTTGCTCGTGACCGGGTTGATCACGTATATCACCGAGATCTACACCGGAACATCGTTCCCGCCGGTGCGCAACATCGCGAAGGCGTCGATCACCGGGCACGCAACCAACATCATCGCCGGGCTCGCCGTCTCGATGCAGGCGACGGCGCTGCCGGCGATCGTGATCGTGCTCGGGATCCTGTTCTCGTTCGCGTTCGCGGGGCTGTACGGGATCGGCATCGCCGTCATGTCGATGCTCTCGATGGCCGGGATCGTGGTCGCGATCGACTCGTTCGGGCCGATCACCGACAACGCGGGCGGCATCGCCGAGATGGCCGACATGCCCGAGAGCGTTCGCGCGGTGACCGATCCGCTCGACGCGGTCGGCAACACGACGAAGGCCGTTACCAAGGGCTACGCGATCGGCTCCGCGGGTCTCGCGGCGGTCGTGCTGTTCGCTTCGTTCCTGCAAGAGCTCAGCGACAAGTGCAAGGCCGACTCGCACCTCTCGTGCTCGACGAATCCGGTCACGTTCGGGCTGCAGGATCCGTACGTGCTGTGCGGGCTCTTCATCGGCGGGCTGCTGCCGTATCTGTTCGCTTCGCTGTCGATGGAATCGGTCGGCCGCGCGGGCGGGGCGGTCGTCGAAGAAGTGCGGCGGCAGTTCCGGGAGCTGCCCGGGATCATGGACGGGACGCAGAAACCGGACTACGGGACGACCGTCGACATCGTGACGCGCGCGGCGCTCAAGGAGATGATCCTGCCGGCGCTCATTCCGGTCGGCGTGCCGATCCTCGTCGTCATCGCTTCGAACTTCTTGCCGAACAACGGCGGGGCGAAACTGATGGGCGGTGTGCTTGTCGGTTCCATCGTCACCGGGCTTTTCTTAGCCATCTCGATGACGGCCGGCGGCGGTGCTTGGGATAACGCGAAGAAGTTCATCGAGGACGGGAACTACGGCGGGAAGGGCTCTCCGGCGCATGCTGCTGCGGTGACGGGTGATACCGTTGGGGATCCGTATAAAGATACGGCTGGGCCGGCGATCAATCCGATGATCAAGGTGCTGAACATTGTGGCGCTGCTGCTGGTTGGGTTTCTGGTGCACTAGCTGGATTGTGGTTGGCCGCGGGAGCGGCATACTGCCATGACGGGCACGCGGCCCCGGACATCGTGTCCGGGGCCGCTCCGCGTTCGCTCGCTCCTGCGCATCCTGCGCCCGCTCACTCTCGAAGGCCCGTCATGGCAGTATGCCGCTCCCACGACCCGGCACGATTCGTTGGCAGGCTGGATAGGACGCTGCTCGGTCGAACGACAACACCGGGCGCGATGAGCAAGAAGCGCGTTGTTTCCGGGGTCCAGCCGACGGGGTTTCTGCACCTCGGGAACTACGTTGGAGCGGTGCGGCGGTGGGTCGAGCTGCAGGACCAGTACGAGTGCTTCTTCTTTATCGCAGACTTGCATTCGCTTACGATTCCGGAGCAGGTCCAGGCAGAGAAGCTGCGCGAGTCCGTGCGCGTGACCGTGGCGCTCTATTTGGCGAGCGGGCTCGATCCGAAACGCTGCGTCATGTTCCGGCAGTCGGCACTCCCCGCGCACTCCGAGTTGGGGTGGATTCTCACCTGCGCGACGCCGATCGGGTGGCTCGAGCGGATGACGCAGTTCAAGTCGAAGAGCGCCGGCGCGGAGAGCGTCGGGAGCGGGCTGCTCGTGTATCCGGCGCTGCAGGCTGCCGACATTCTGCTGTACCATGCGGACTACGTTCCGGTCGGGTCGGATCAGAAGCAGCATGTCGAGCTGACGCGCGATGTCGCGCTTCGGATGAAGTCGCTGTTCGGCGTCGAGCTGAAAGTGCCCGAGCCGTTGATACCGACCACCGGCGCGCGGGTGATGGGGTTGGACGATCCGACCGAAAAGATGAGCAAGAGCATCGCGGCGGAACGGCCGAACCATGCGATCCTGCTCCAAGACGACGAAGCGACGATCCGCAAGAAGCTGCGCGTCGCGGTCACCGACCTCGGGCGCGACATGACGTTCGCGGGCGCGCAGCCGGGGGTGCGCAACTTGCTCGAGCTCATCCGCATCTTCTCCGGCAAGAGCGAAGCCGAGATCGAGCGCGAGCTCGACGGCAAAGGCTATCGTAACCTCAAAGACTGGGCGGCCGACGTCGTCGTAGCAGCCGTCGAACCGGTCCGCGAGCGCTACGAAGAGATCATGCGCAGTCCGGACTATCTGGACGAAGTGCTGCGCGACGGCGCTGCGCGAGCGCACACCATCGCGGACGAGACGTTGCGGACCGTGAAGGAAGCCGTCGGGCTCTAGTCCTTCGACGGCGGCGGCTTCAGCCGGCGGCGACCGCCACCATCGTGTCGAGGAGAGCGCCGATCGCGGCCGAGCTCATGGGCCGGTAGAAGTGGAAACCTTGCGCGTACTCGCAGTCGAGGGCGATCAGCTCTTCGGCTTGGCGCGGCGTCTCGACGCCTTCGGCGACGACGTCGATCCCGTACGAGCGCGCGAGCTGGATCAGCATCCGCACGATCGGCGCGCTCCCGAGGCTGCCGTCGCCGCTCTCGACGAACGAACGGTCGATCTTCATCGCGTCGAACGGGAGCTGGTGCAGGTAGCGCAGCGACGAGTAGCCGGTGCCGAAGTCGTCGATGCACAGGTGGACGCCGGTCGCGCGCAGCCGCGCCAGCGAGCCGAGCGAAAGCGTGTTCGAACGAATCACGGCGCTCTCGGTGATCTCCAGCACGATGTCGTCGGACGAGAGGCCGAAGCGGCGCAGGTTGCGCGCGACGAACGCGTCGAGATCGGGCTCCAGCACTTCTTGCACGGACAGGTTCACGTGCATCCGCAGATCGAGCAGCGGCGCCCGGCGGCGCCACTCGGCGAGACGGCGGCACGCGTCGACGAAGACGAAGCGGCCGATCGGCACGATGAGGCCGACCTCTTCGGCGAGCGGGATGAACTCGCCGGGCAGCACGTCGCCGGTCACGGGATTGCGCCAGCGCACGAGCGCTTCGAAACCGACCAGCCGCGCGTCGTCGAGCCGCACGATCGGCTGGTACTCGACGTTGAACTGCTCGCCTTCGATCGCCGCGCGCAGCTCGCTGGTGAGCGAGAGCCGCCGGGCCGCTTCGTAATGCATGTGGTGGTCGAAGAACGCATGGCGTCCGCGGCCGAGCGATTTCGCGTGGTACATCGCGGTGTCGGCGTTGCGCAGAACCTCTTCGATCCGCTCTTCGGTGGATTCGATCGGCGCGATCCCGATCGAGGCGGTGTTGTAGACCGCGCGGCCGTCGATCAGCATCGGCGCGACGAGCGCGTCCTGAATCGTCTCGACGGCGTCTTCGACTTGGCCCAAGTCGTGGCGCTGCGCGAGCAAGACGGCGAACTCGTCGCCGCCGATCCGCGCGATGAAGTCTTCGGATCCTACCGTCGCGCGCATGCGGTCGGCGACGGCGATCAGCAGCGCGTCGCCGGCCATGTGACCGAGCGAGTCGTTGATCGACTTGAACTCGTCCAGATCGATGAAGAGCACCGCGTAGACGCGGTCGGGGCGCGAGCGCGCCTGCTCGAGCGTCGCCGCCAAGCGCTCTTGGAAGAACGTGCGGTTCGGCAAGCCGGTCAGCGCGTCGTGCGTCGCTTCGTGGCGCAGCCGCGCCTGGTTCGCCTCGAGCAGCCGGCGGCGCTCGACCTCGGCGCGGTGCGCCTGCGCGTTCGCGAGCGCGAGCCCCATCAGGTTGACGAAGAGCTGCAGCCCGCGCAACGTCTCCCGGGTCGGGATGCGGTTGTCGGACGGGCCGTCGGGGCTCAAATAGCCGATCATCTCGCCGTCGGAGTCGCGCAGCACCAGGCAGATCGAGTCGCGCTCGTGCCAGGCGTCGGGCGTGGCGCGCGGCGTGTCGCGCTCGGCCTCGCTGGCGTAGATCGCGCGCTCCCAGTGGAACTCGCGCTCCGCCGGGATGTAGTACGCGTTCTCGAAGACCTCGTAGTTCGGCGAGAGGACCGCCAGGATGTCGGCCTTGGCGACACGCTCGTTCCGCCGCTCGCGCACCACCTCGTCGGGGTAGCCCAGGACGATCCGGCGGGTCATCTCGCCGGTCTGGTTGCCGTCGGCCAGGACGATCGTAACGTACCGGAAGCCGAAGAGGTCGGCGACGCCGCGCGCGATCGACTCCAGGGCAAGGTCGAGCTCGCGGAGACGCAAGATATCCCGCGTGATCTCGAGGACCCGCTCGAAACGACGCTCCACCGACATTCCTTAGAGGTATCGGCGCCGGGCGACCCGGTCCCTAGCATGGTGACCGGCCGTTCCGGAGTGCCACCCAGTGGACACTCGGGCGGCGTACCGTCCAACCCATGGAAACGAGCTATCTCTGCCCCGACTGCGGCGCCGAACACGCCGACCCGGCCGACGCGACGCTCGGCCACCGCATCCGCTGCCTCGACTGCCAGGTCGAGGTCGACCTCGCATTCGAAATCAGGTTGATGGTCCTGGAACCCCTCGCCGCCTAGCAACCCCGCCCCCGACGACGGATCGTGTTCTTAGAACCGTCACCGCCACCGCGCCCGTGGCGCCGCTCGGCCTTTCAAGTCGCGGCCCTTATGTTCGCGACATTCGGTCTGTACGCGTTCGTGTGGGCGTTCTGCGTTCGCCGAGCGTGCGCTACGATTCTCGAGCGCGAGGACCAGCCGATCTGGAAGACGATCGCGCTGGTCGTACCGATCTTCAATTTCTTCCTCATGTTCGACCTCGGCAAGCGGATCGAAGGGGTGACGTGGCGCGCCGACCCTTCGCGGTCCGAGGAGTACTTGCCGTGGGTCGGCCTCTCGATGTTCGCGTTCAACGTCATCGGCAGGCTGAACACAGGCTACTCGTTCCTGAGCGTCCTCGGCTTCGTCCCGATCTCCACGATGCAGCGGTCGCTCTCGCGGGCTCAGATCGCGCTGCTCGGTGACGAGGCGCTGCCCACTCGTCTGCACTGGGCCGAATGGATCTTTCTCGTGCTCGGCGTGGTGTACTGGATATTCGTCGGCCTCGGCGTAACGCTCGGCAGCGACATCCCGCACGACTACATTCCGTGGTTCTACGGCTCGCTGGCGCTCGCGGTCGTGCTGCTCGTGCTCATCTGGAACTTCAGCCGCCGGGCGATCGCGGAAGGACTCGCGATGCATGCCGCAGCCGCTGCGACGACGGTCCCTGTTCAGCCGTCGTCGTCGGTCTGATAGGCCGTCTCGCGGTCGAGCCGTTCGATCCACTTCCGGCTGTGCTCGATCGCCGCCATAGCGAGTGGCGCCCTCGTGATCATCGCGTCGCTCAGCTCGGCGGTGCTGTACTCCTTGCCTTCTTCCAGGTCGAATAGAAGACCGAACGGGAGATAATGATCCGTGCGGTGTGAGAGGTCGGCGGGATCGGTAAACCAAAGCGCGTAGAGTTTATACGAAAAGCAGCGTACGATCCGCACCTCGAAGCCCCGCGCGACTCGGGCCTCGATCTCGTCCCGCATCGCGCTGAGTTGCTGCTGAAAACCTCCCCAACCGTCGTAGCGGACAGCGCCAAACGTAATCAAAGCGTGCGCCTTGTATTCCGGCGTTTGCAACCCCGTGCCGTCGGCGAGCCGGTACGGATCGAGATCGTACAGATCGATTTCCAACGTCTCGCCGAGTGGCCGGCGCACAGGGACGAACTCGTCGTCGCGGTGACTCATCCGATCACGCAAGAGCGACACCTTCGAACGAAGAGCGGCAGCCGGCCGGGTGAGAATCGTGTAGAACCAGCGGGTATCGTACTCGTACCCCTGCTTGAACACGTCGATGCCGATGACGCGCACTCCGTTCGCTGGGTGCGGATCCGAGGAACGCAGCAGGCCGTTTGCCATGTCGACCGCCGTGATCACGACAGCATGGACGGCTTTTGGATACTGTATCAGCGCGATCACCGGCCGATCGCGTTCCAACTCTCGGTACAGCGTTTGCAGGCTGACCGGGCGACGAAACGGGGGCGCGGCATACATACCATAGTGCATCAACACCGAGTCGACGTCGTGCGGCCGGTCGCAGGGTGGCCTCGGTGGGCCGGAACGGCAACAGGTCTTCTTTTGCTGGAGGAACGTCGTTGCGTACTGGCATTGTTTCCGCTTGGGACCACCGAAATGTTCGACGATCCCCTTCGCGACCGCGGCCCAGCACCAATTTGGGCCGTTTTGGCGTTCCAGCTCCAGGTCGATCGACGCATCCCAGCGCGGTTCCCATCCCTCCGCGGCGTCACGATATGCACCGAGCACACCGTGGGCGGTGCCCGCCCACGGCATTTCTCAGGCGCGCCGCCGTGACTCCGCTATTCGAGCAGCGCGAGCGCGCGGCCGGGCGTTTCAAGCTGGTCGGTCGTGCACTGGCGCGGCGCCTTGTCGGTGCGCCAGCGCACCGGGCGCGTTCCGTGGCGAATGCGGCCGCTCGTCACTTGGTCGAACGCGACCTCGAGGACGAGATCGTGCTTCAGCTTCACGTAGCTCTTGTCGCGGTCTTGGCCGCGATCCCAGCGGCTCGGTGCGGTGTCGGGTGCGCCGCCGGTAAAGCCGGGCTCACCGACGTGCGGTTTCATTTTCGCGAGCAGCGTTCGCTTCTCGTCGGCGGAGAACGCGCTGCAGAAACCGATGTAGTCGAGCAGACCGTCGTCGTCGTAGAGCCCGAGCAGCAGCGAACCGACCTGGCTC